>NZ_JBGIWG010000003.1:0-424571 GCF_041320715.1 Enterobacter sp. KB-221C9 | reverse complement strand
CACCGGCGGTAACAGCCCCACCAGCCGCCCTTCTCCCAGAAGCTGTATCGCCTGGTGCATAAAAAAGCCGGGTGGCGGCTTCGCCTTACCCGGCCTACATTTCGCACGCGTAGGCCCGGTAAGCGCAGCACCACCGGGCAAAAAATCACAGCACCGGCGGTAACAGCCCCACCAGCCGCCCTTCTCCCAGAAGCTGTATCGCCTGGTGCATAAAAAAGCCGGGTGGCGGCTTCGCCTTACCCGGCCTACATTTCGCACGCGTTGGCCCGATAAGCGCAGCGCCACCGGGCAAAAATCACAGCACCGAAGGTAACAGCCCCACCAGCCGCCCTTCTTCCAGAAGCTGCATCGCCTGGCGCATAAAAAAGCCGGGTGGCGGCTTCGTCTTACCCGGCCTACATTTCGCACGCGTAGGCCCGGTAAGCGCAGCGCCACCGGGCAAAAAAATCACAGCACCGAAGGTAGCAGTCCTACAAGCCTTCCCTCTTCCAGAAGCTGCATCGCCTGGCGCATAAAAAAGCCGGGTGGCGGCTTCGCCTTACCCGGCCTACTTTTCTCACTCGTAGGCCCGGTAAGCGCAGCGCCACCGGGCAAAAATCACAGCACCGAAGGTAACAGCTCCACCAGCCGCCCTTCTTCCAGAAGCTGCATCGCCTTATCAATATCCGGCGCAAAGAAGCGGTCGTCATCGTAGTGCGTAACGTGTTCACGCAACGCATGACGCGCCTGCTCCAGCAGCGGGCTGGATTTTAGCCCTTCTCGCAGATCGATACCCTGACTTGCCGCCAGCCATTCCACCGCCAGCACGCCGCGGGTGTTGGAGGCCATTTCCCACAGACGACGCCCGGCAGCCGGTGCCATCGAAACGTGATCTTCCTGGTTCGCTGACGTTGGCAGGCTGTCCACGCTGTGCGGGTGCGACAGGGCTTTGTTCTCGCTTGCCAGCGCCGCCGCGGTGACCTGGGCAATCATAAAGCCCGAGTTGACCCCGCCGTTACGCACCAGGAACGGCGGCAGCTGGGACATATGTTTATCCATCATCAGCGCAATGCGGCGCTCGGACAACGCGCCGATTTCGGCAATCGCGAGGGCGATGTTATCCGCCGCCATCGCCACCGGCTCGGCGTGGAAGTTGCCCCCGGAAACCACCTCGTTTTCCTCGGCGAACACCAGCGGGTTATCGGACACCGCGTTGGCCTCCACCAGCAGGACCTCTGCCGCCTGACGTATCTGCGTCAGGCACGCGCCCATCACCTGCGGCTGGCAGCGCAGAGAATACGGATCCTGCACCTTCTCGCAGTTATGGTGTGACTCGGCAATTTCGCTGGTGTCGGTAAGCACGTGACGATACATCGCGGCGGCATCAATTTGCCCGCGCTGACCGCGCACCTCGTGGATGCGGGCATCGAACGGGCGACGCGAGCCCAGCACGGCTTCGGTGGTCAGCGCACCGCACACCACCGCTGAGGCAAACAGATCTTCCGCTTCAAACAGGCCGCGCAGCGCGAAAGCGGTCGATGCCTGCGTGCCGTTCAGCAGCGCCAGCCCCTCTTTCGCCGCCAGCGTGATCGGGTTTAACCCGGCTTTTTTCAGCGCCTCTTTCGCAGGAAGCCACTCGCCCTGCCAGCGCGCTTTGCCTTCGCCCAGCAGCAGCAGCGACATGTGCGCCAGCGGCGCAAGATCGCCGGATGCTCCAACAGAGCCTTTAGCCGGGATCCACGGATAGACTTCCGCATTGACCAGCGCCATCAGCGCCTGAATCACGCTCAGGCGAATGCCGGAGAAACCGCGCGCCAGGCTGTTGATTTTAAGGACCATCATCAGACGCACAATCTCATCATCCAGCGGCTGGCCGACGCCCGCCGCATGTGACAGCACCAGCGAACGCTGTAAGTTTTCCAGATCGTGCGTTGCGATGCGGGTCTGCGCCAGCAGCCCAAAGCCGGTGTTAATCCCGTAGGCGGTGCGCCCTTCGGCAACGATGGCCTCGACGCAGGCAACGCTATCATTAATGGCGGCGTGGGCCGTTGCATCCAGCGAAAGGGTGACCGGCTTGCGCCAGACGTTACGCAGCTGTTTGAGGGTCAGCGAGCCGGGAGTGAGTGTTAACGCGTTCATTAATGCTTTCCTTGTGTGGCAGGGATCATCGGCAGGTTAAGGCCCTGCTCTTTGGCACAGTCAATGGCAATCTCATAACCCGCATCCGCGTGACGCATCACGCCGGTGGCCGGGTCGTTGTGCAGCACGCGAGCGATACGCGCGGCGGCTTCATCGGTTCCGTCACAGACGATGACCATCCCGGAATGCTGGGAGAAGCCCATCCCCACGCCGCCGCCGTGGTGCAGCGATACCCAGGTCGCGCCGCTGGCGGTATTCAGCAGAGCGTTCAGCAATGGCCAGTCGGAGACCGCATCCGAGCCGTCGCGCATGGCTTCCGTTTCGCGGTTCGGGCTGGCAACGGAGCCGGAGTCCAGGTGGTCGCGGCCAATGACGATCGGCGCGGAAACTTCACCGCTGCGCACCATTTCGTTGAAGGCGAGGCCGAGTTTTTGACGCCACTCCAGCCCTACCCAGCAGATACGCGCCGGCAGGCCCTGGAAGTTAATGCGCTCGCGGGCCATGTCCAGCCAGCGATGCAGATGTTCGTCGTCGGCGACAATCTCTTTCACCTTCGCGTCGGTTTTGTAGATATCCTCCGGGTCACCGGACAGGGCCACCCAGCGGAACGGACCGATACCGCGGCAGAACAGCGGGCGAATATAAGCAGGAACGAATCCCGGGAAGTCGAACGCGTTATTCACGCCCATCTCTTTCGCCATCTGGCGGATGTTGTTGCCGTAATCAAAGGTCGGAATGCCCATCTGGCTAAAGGCCAGCATGGCGGAGACGTGTTCTGCCATGGAGCGTTTCGCAGCGAGTACCGTACCTTCCGGGTCGGTTTCCGCTTTTTGCTGATAGGCTTCCCACGTCCAGCCTTTTGGCAGGTAACCGTGCAGCGGGTCATGGGCGCTGGTCTGGTCGGTGACCAGATCCGGGCGCACGCCGCGGGCGACGAGCTGCGGGAGAATGTCCGCCGCGTTGCCGCACAGGGCAATCGACACCGCTTTGCCTTCGGAGGTGTATTTTTTAATGCGCGCCAGCGCATCGTCCAGATCGGTTGCATGTTCATCGACGTAGCGGGTGCGCAGACGGAAATCAATGCGGCTCTGCTGGCACTCAATGTTCAGCGAGCACGCGCCGGCGAGCGTGGCGGCCAGCGGCTGCGCGCCGCCCATGCCGCCGAGACCCGCGGTCAGCACCCAGCGGCCTTTGAGCGAGCCGTTATAGTGCTGGCGGCCGGCTTCGACGAAGGTCTCGTAGGTGCCCTGCACAATCCCCTGGCTGCCGATGTAGATCCAGCTACCCGCGGTCATCTGGCCATACATCGCCAGCCCTTTTGCGTCCAGCTCGTTGAAGTGTTCCCAGGTAGCCCAGTGCGGCACAAGGTTAGAGTTGGCGATCAGCACGCGCGGCGCGTTTTTGTGCGTTTTAAATACGCCCACCGGCTTGCCGGACTGCACCAGCAGGGTTTCGTCGTGTTCGAGTTCGGTCAGGGATTTTACAATTGCGTCATAGCATTCCCAGTTGCGCGCGGCGCGGCCTATGCCGCCGTAGACCACCAGCTCGTGGGGGTTCTCCGCTACCTCAGGATCAAGGTTGTTCATCAACATGCGCAGCGGTGCTTCGGTGAGCCAGCTTTTGGCGGTGAGAGTGGTGCCGCGCGCGGCGCGGACATCCTGCTGGCGGTATTTACCTGACGACATTGTGTGCTCCTCATACGGGACAGTGATGCATTTAGATATACTTGTATAGACAAGCACACACAAGGTCAGATTTAACAAAAAAGATACAATTTTGTTATATTGCGTTAGCTATCACGCTTTTAAAACTTATGACATAAAGTGGCCCTGCAGCCGGTAGCGGTTACCCGGGAAAAGCAGCCGGGCATGCGACACAATGTGCGACGAGGACCAGGTCCGACGGCGGATCAGCAGGCACGGATCGTGCTCTTTAATGCGCAGCCGCTCGCACTCCTGCGGCGTGGCGCGCACGGCCTCCACAATGTGCTCCCCTTCCGTCAGCGGTGCGACAAGCGAGAGATAGGCGTGCGGCGTGGTCTGGGTGTAATCCTGGTTCAGATAGTCCGGAATCCGTTCCGCGTTCACGCAGCGATCTTCAATCTGCACCGGAATGTCGTTCTCAAAATGCACCATCACGGAGTGGAAGATACGGCTGCCTTCTTTGACATTCAGCTCTACGGCCTGCTCGGCGCTGGCCTGGGTCTCTTCGAGCACCAGCACCTCACAGCGGTGCTGATGATTTCGCGAGGTTATCTCATCGGCAATACTGCGGATTTCAAACAGGGCAGATTGCCCTTTCGGTTCCGCCACAAACGTCCCCACGCCCTGCAGGCGCACCAGAAGCCCTTCGTCGGTCAGTTCGCGCAGCGCCCGGTTGACGGTCATCCGGCTAAAACCAAACTGCGCCACCAGCTCGGCCTCCGAGGGAATGCGGTCGTGCGGCCGCCAGACGCCGGTGGCGATTTTTTCGCTGATCGCCTGCTTCACCTTTTCGTAGAAAGGCGCGGGAGGGCTCGACTGCGGCAGAGGTGAGCGTGAAAACATCGTGACTCCTTGAATAGTGTTATGCCCACCAGTGAGCAATTTGCCAGGCCAGACGGGCGGCAAGCTTTGCGCCCTGTCCGTCCCGATCGTACTGCGGGTTAAACTCTACCAGATCGGCGGCCTGTAGCTTACCGCTGCGGCAGATTTGTTCGATAACCGGGAGAAGATCCAGCGCCGGTATGCCTAACGCGGCCGGTGCGGACACGGCAGGCATTTCGCTGGCGGGCAGGACGTCCAGATCGATCGTCAGATAGATACGATCGGCCTGCGCCAGCACCTTTTCCAGCGCGGATAGCGCATCGCGCCTGAAATGGAGATCTTCCACCAGCGTGACGTTCAGGCGTTCGGCCTCATCCCACAGCGCCAGCGTGTTCGCCGCCCGGCTCACGCCAAAGCAGGCGTACTGAAATTCCCGCCCGCGCTCATCGCAGTACTGCGCCAGCTGGCGAAACGGGGTGCCGGACGTCGCCCGGTCGGCCTTGCGCAGGTCAAGATGGGCATCAAGGTTGATCACCGCCACGCGCTCGTTAGGGAACGCATCCAGAACGCCCCGACCGTGCGCCCAGGCGGTTTCGTGCCCGCCGCCAAAGACCAGCGTGCGCATCCCGGACTGCTGGCAGGCCGTGACGGCATCGCTTAACGCCTGCTGCGCCGCTTCCAGCTCGTCACCTTTAACGTAAACCGAGCCCATATCCGCCAGCCGTTCGTGCCCCTGATGGCTTGCCATATTCGCCAGCGCTTTTCGCAGTATATCCGGTGCCTGCACGGCGCCGGGCCTGCCCTGATTGCGTTTAACCCCTTCATCACATTCAAAGCCTATCAGCGCGATGCCGGATGCAAGCGGCGTGAACTGTCCCTGCTGCTTTATCGTCTGGAAAATGCGCGTGGCATTGCTGGCCTCGGCGCTGTCGTCGCGCCCCTTCCAGACCGTTTCGGCTACCGGCCGCCATAACCTCATACTGCCTCCCCACGGAAAATACGTTGATACAGCGGATTGCGTCCCGGCTCGTAGACCATCTCAACCGGATGGCGAGCATCCCAGACGATAAAATCGGCGACAAACCCTGCCCTGAGCTGCCCGTGGGTTGCGCCACGGCCCAGCGCCTGCGCGGCATGCCGCGTGACGCCAGCCCAGGCTTCCTCAGGGGTCAGACCAAACTGGACGCAGGCCATGTTCATCGCCAGGTGTAGGCTGGCAAACGGGCTGGTGCCGGGGTTGTAGTCGGTCGCGACGGCCATCGGTACCCCCTGTTTTCTGAGCCGTTCAACCGGCGGACGCTGGCGCTCCTGAAGAAAATAGAACGCCCCCGGCAACAGGACGGCAACCGTGCCGCTTTCCGCCATCGCCTGAACGCCTGCGTCGTCGAGATACTCAATATGATCGGCGGAAAGCCCCTTATACTGGCTGACCAGCGCCGCGCCGCCCTGATTCGACAGCTGCTCGACATGCCCTTTCACCGGGATACCCAGCGCAGTCGCCGCCTGGAAGAGGCGCTCGGTTTGCGACGGGGTAAAGCCGACGTTTTCACAAAACACGTCTACTGCTTCATATAACTCTTTCTGCCACAGCGCGGGCAATATCTGCTCACAGACCAGCGTGAGATACGCATCGGGATCCTGCCGGTACTCCGGCGGAACCGCGTGCGCCGCCAGCAGCGTTGGGCTGATATCGATCGGATTATTGAGGCTCAGCTGGCGCGCGACCTGCAGCATCTTCTCTTCGGCCTCGGGGTTTAGACCGTATCCCGACTTGATTTCAACCGTCGTGACGCCTTCATTCATCAGCCGCTGAAGCCGCTGCTGCGCCAGCTGAAGCAGGGTTTCGGGGGAGCTGCTGCGCGTCGCCGTCACGGTAGCGTTAATCCCGCCCCCCTGGGCGCTGATGGTTTGATAAGAGACGCCGTTCAGACGCTGCTCCCACTCCGCCGCGCGATCGCCGCCAAACACCAGGTGGGTATGGCAGTCAATCAGGCCAGGCGTGACCAGACGCCCCTGGAGATCGACACAGTGAGGGTGTCCGGCAGGAACGTCAGATTCAGGTATCACGGCCAGAAGGGTGTGGCCGCGCACGACCAGGGCATGTTGCTCTTTCAGTCCATAAGGCGCAGATACGTCCGGCGCCATCGTAGCCAGTCGCGCATTTCGCCATATTACATCGTCGGGATGAATCTGCTGCATGGGCATTCCACTTGTCATGGGTTGTATAGACATTTATTTTCATCTGTTGTCTGCTGTCAACCGACTTTGTGGAAAATGTTATTTATTTGTGATCACTTACCTGCCGCCCCGGGGTTAAAAATGCAACTTTTACCCTTTTTATCTTCCCGTTTCGCTCAACTTAGTATAAAAAAGCAGGCTATTTCGTCTATCCCGTAAAGACTTGCATACCCAGGAGCTTCACCTTGAACATTTCCAGGATTTCCCGTCTGGCGTTAGCACTCGCCTTTGGCGTGACCTTATCCGCATGCAGTTCAACTCCACCGGATCAGCGACCTTCTGAGCAGGCTGCGCCCGGTACCGCCTCCCGCCCGATTTTGTCCGCTGATGAAGCGAAGAACTTCGACCGCGCGCACTACTTCTCAGCGATGGATCCTAACGCTGCGCCGTGGACACCGTCGTCTATTAACCTGCCTAAACAGCCTGACTTCGTGGTTGGCCCGGCGGGTGCGCAGGGCGTAACGCATACCTCTATTCAGGCTGCGGTTGATGCTGCCATCACTAAACACAGCGCGTCTCGCCAGTACATCGCGATCCTGCCAGGT
Source organism: Enterobacter sp. KB-221C9 (assembly GCF_041320715.1). NCBI lineage: Bacteria > Pseudomonadati > Pseudomonadota > Gammaproteobacteria > Enterobacterales > Enterobacteriaceae > Enterobacter > Enterobacter sp. KB-221C9. Next base: position 417,145 of record NZ_JBGIWG010000003.1, on the reverse strand, counting down.
GAATATGAAGGCACCGTGTATGTTCCGGCGGCCCCAGGCAGCATTACGCTTTACGGTCTGGGCGAAAAAGCGGTCGACGTAAAAATTGGCCTGGCGATTGATTCCGAAATCGACAGCAACACCTGGCGTCACCTGGTGAACCCGGCCGGTAAATATATGCCGGGTAAACCGGCGTGGTACATGTTTGATAACTGCCAGAGCAAGCGTTCCGCCACCATTGGCGTGATGTGCTCCGCGGTATTCTGGTCCCAGAATAACGGTCTGCAGCTGCAGAACCTGACCATTCAGAATACCCTGGGCGACAGCGTTGATGCCGGTAACCACCAGGCCGTTGCGCTGCGTAGCGATGGCGACCAGGTGCAGATTAACAACGTCAACATTCTGGGCCGTCAGAACACCTTCTTCGTGACCAACAGCGGCGTGCAGAACACCCTGCAGAATAACCGCCTGACCCGTACCCTGGTGACCAACAGCTACGTTGAAGGTGACGTGGATCTGGTGTCCGGCCGCGGCGCGGTGGTATTTGATAACACCGATTTCCGCGTGGTGAATTCACGTACTCAGCAGGAAGGCTACGTGTTTGCTCCGGCAACCCAGTCTAACCTCTTCTACGGCTTCCTGGCCGTGAACAGCCGCTTTAACGCTGCCGGTGACGGCGTGGCGCAGCTGGGACGTTCCCTGGACGTGGACTCTGCGACTAACGGCCAGGTCGTGATCCGCGACAGCGTGATCAACGAAGGCTTCAACATGACGAAGCCGTGGGCTGATGCCGCGATCTCCAAGCGTCCGTTCTCCGGCAATACCGGTACGGTGGATGATAAAGGAAACGTGCAGCGCAACCTGAACGACGCTAACTTCAACCGCATGTGGGAATACAACAACCGCGGTCTGGGTAGCAAAGTGGTTGCTGAGCCGAAGCAGTAAGCTGTTTTGCCGGGTGGCGGCTTCGCCTTACCCGGCCTACAGAGATAAAAAAACCTCGCATGTGCGAGGTTTTTTGCTTTAAGCCGCTTAGTGAGCGTTTACCACGACCCACATTGGCCCCTGGCCGACGGCGTAACGTCCTTTCTCTTCCAGCAGCCCCTGCTCGCCTTTAATTTCATACAGCGCGATGTGGTGGGATTTCTGCCCCGCCGCAATCAGGTATTTACCGCTGTGATCGATATTAAAGCCGCGCGGCTGGGTTTCCGTTGGCTGGAACCCTTCAATCGCCAGCACGCTGCCGTCTTCAGAAACGCTGAAGACGGTAATCAGGCTGGAAGTGCGGTCACAGGCGTACAGATGGCGGCCATTTGGCGTAATGTGGATATCCGCCGCCCAGCGGGTATCGGAGAAGTCAGACGGCATCATATCCAGCGTCTGCACGCACTCAATCTGGCCGTTAGGATCTTTCAGCTCCCAGACGTCCACAGAGCTGTTCAGCTCATTGACCACGTAGGCGTACTGCTGGTTCGGATGGAAAACCATATGACGCGGACCCGCGCCTTCAACGGTAGTCACTTCGGCAGGATGCTGCGCCACCAGGTGACCATCGTCGCTCAGGGTGAACAGGCAGATACGATCCTGCTTCAGCGCAGGCACCCACAGCGTGCGGTTATCCGGCGTGATATTCGCCGAGTGGCAGCCTTCAAGCCCTTCCACCACATCCACGGTGTCGACCGGAATGCCATTTTCCAGACGCGTTACGCTGACGCAGCCCGCGTTATACGAGCCGCTGAAGACAAAGTTGCCTTTACGATCGGTAGAGATATGGGTTGGGCTGCCCGGCAGTGGTGCTTCGGCAGTGTACGTCAGCGCGCCATCGTCCGGAGAAATGCGATAGGCCAGCACGCGGAACTCCGGGCGCACACCCACGTACAAGAAACGTTTATCCGGGCTGATGACCATCGGCTGCACCTGGCCTGGCACATCAACAACCTGAACCAGCGTGAGTGTCCCTTCGGTATTTAAACGCCAGACGTGGATCTGCTGGCTTTCAGGACTGGCGGTATAAACGGTTTGTTTCATGAATATTCACTCCTCACTGCGCATGAAAGTAGTTAACTTTTGACGGTGAATGCTGAATTGTCGACAGGAATTTTGAAGCGTTCGCCTCTCGGTGTACCATCCCATCAAAACGTAAATTCAATATTAACCCGGGAAAACAGATGACCTCGCGTGTGATTGCTCTGGATTTAGACGGTACCTTACTAACGCCGCAAAAAACCCTTCTCCCCTCCTCCCTTGAGGCGCTTAAACGCGCGCAGGAAGTGGGATATCAACTCCTTATCGTAACGGGTCGACATCACGTTGCCATTCACCCTTTTTATCAGGCACTGGCGTTAGATACACCTGCAATTTGTTGTAATGGCACTTATTTGTATGATTATCAGGCAAAAAAGGTTTTAGCATCCGACCCGCTGCCGGTTCCCCAGGCGCTGCAACTGATTGATCTGCTGGATGAGCATGCCGTTCACGGCCTGATGTACGTGGACAACGCGATGGTGTACGAGCGCCCTACTGGCCATGTAGTACGCACCAGCAACTGGGCGTTGTCCCTGCCTGAAGCGCAGCGTCCGGTCTTTACCCAGGTTTCCTCCCTGCGTCAGGCCGCCCAGGACGTTGAGGCTATCTGGAAATTCGCCCTGACGGATGAAGACACCGCCAAACTGAACACCTTCGCAAAACACGTGGAGCAGACGCTGGGTCTGGAGTGCGAATGGTCCTGGCATGACCAGGTAGATATTGCCCGCAAAGGCAACAGCAAAGGCAAACGTCTGACGCAGTTTGTGGAATCAAAAGGCTGGTCGATGCAGGATGTTGTCGCCTTTGGTGATAACTACAACGACATCAGCATGCTGGAAGCCGCCGGTACCGGCGTGGCGATGGGCAATGCCGACGACGCGGTCAAAGCCCGCGCCAACGTGGTGATTGGCGACAACACCACCGACAGCATCGCGCAGTACATTTATACCCACCTGCTGTAATCAGGCGGTGATCGAGACGCTCTTAATTTGCGCGTAAAGCCACAGGCCGGGTTTGATCCCTAACTCATCCCTGGCCCACGGGCTGATGCGCGCCCAGAGCGTCCTGCTGCCCACTTCAAGCTTCACTTCCACCTGCCCGTTATCATCAAAACACTCCGCGACTTTGGCGCGCAGAATATTTCGAATACTGGTTTGCAGCGGCGGCTGCAGCACCAGCGATACGTCCGACGCCTGGATACGAATTCGCAGCGCGGACTGCAACGGTTTGTCGATCTTATTGACCCAAAGATGCTGGTCACCCAGCGCCAGGGCGGTCATCGCGTAGTGTGGATGGTGTTCCAGAACGCTCACTTTCAGGATGCTGCTCTGCTGTTCCCGGGGTAACCACGGGTGCATTACGCTGCTGCCCCACACCTCTTCCAGGTTACCAAACGCCTTAACGCTGCCCTCTTCCAGCACCAGCACCTTGTCGGCCAGATGGAGGATCTCATCCAGCGAATGGCTGACGTAGAGCATCGGAATATTAATTTCGCGCGTCAGGCGCTGTAGATAAGGCAGAAGCTCGCGTTTACGCGGAATATCGAGCGAGGCCAGCGGTTCGTCGAGCAGCAGCAGCTCCGGTGCGGTCAACAACGCGCGGCCAATGGCCACACGCTGTTTTTCTCCGCCGGAGAGCGAGGATGGCAGCCTGTCGAGCAGGGGTTCAATGCCTAACAGCGCCACCAGCTTATCAAACTGCCCGGCCATACTTTTCGCCATGCCGTAGCGCAGGTTGCCGCGCACGCTGTAGTGCGGGAACAGGCGCGCGTCCTGGAAAACATAGCCGATGCGGCGTTTATCCGGCGAGAGGTAAACCTTATTCTCCACGTCATTCAGGACGCGGTCATTCAGGACAATACGGCCTGACTGCGGGCGGGTCAGGCCGCTGATGGCATTAATCAGCGACGTTTTTCCCGCTCCCGACACGCCAAAGATGGCGGTAATACCGCTTGCAGGCAGCGTCTCGTTAAGCGTCAGGGTATGGTTTCCCAGGGTCTGGGTGAAATGGAGTTCCAGCATGCTTATTTCCCCATCCGCTCGCGGCTAAGCCGCGCCAGCCATTCAGACACCATTAGCGATGCCAGCGCCAGCACGATTGAAATAATACATAGCCGCGCCGCCGCGCCTTCACCGCCCGGCGTTTGAATCAGAGTGTACATTGCCGAGGGGATGGTTCGCGTCTCGCCGGGGATGTTCGACACAAAGGTGATCGTCGCGCCAAACTCGCCCAGCGAGCGGGCGAAGGCCAGCACCGTACCAACAATAATGCCGGGTAGCGTCAGGGGGAGCGTGATGGTGAAAAAGACGCGCCAGCGCCCTGCGCCCAGCGTGCGGGCCGCCTGTTCGAGCTTTATGTCCACGCCTTCCAGCGCGAGGCGTATCGCCCTTACCATCAGCGGGAATGACATCACCGCCGCCGCCAGTACCGCACCGCGCCAGCTAAACGCAAACGTCAGTCCAAACCAGTCGTAGAGCTTCTCGCCGATAAAACCGCGTCGCCCCATCGAAATCAGCAGCAGGTAGCCGACCACCACGGGCGGCAAAACGAGCGGAAGATGAAGCACGCTGTCGAGCAGCGTTTTGCCGGGAAACTGGCAGCGAACCAGTAGCCAGGCAAAGAAGATCCCAAAGGGCAAACTCAGCGCAACCGCCAGGGAAGAGACTTTAAGGCTCAGCAGAACAGCCTGCCATTCAGGATCGGTCAATATCATCAGTGAGTCGTAAATCCATAGCGTTTAAAGATTGCGGACGCTTCCGGGCCCTTCAGGTAATCGCGGAAGGCCGTCACGGTCGCATTTTTATGCCCATCAACAATCGCAACAGGATATTCCACTTTCTTGTGGGAGTCTTCCGGGAACGTTGCGACCACTTTTACACCTTTACTGGCAACGGCATCAGAGCCATACACAATGCCCAGCGGGGCTTCGTTGCGCTCAACCAGCGCCAGCGCGCCGCGTACGTCTTCCGCCGGGGCCAGCTTCGGTGACAATGTCTCCCATGCGCCCAGCTTTTGCAGCGCTTCTTTGGCGTAAATCCCGGCCGGAACGTGCTCCGGATCGCCCACCGCCAGACGGCCACCGTTCAGCAGGCTCGTCCAGTTGGTCTCTTTATTGATGGTGATGTCCGCCTGCGCGCTGGCTTTTGGCGCCACAACAACCAGGTTATTGCCCAGCAGCGTTTCGCGGGTTGTCGCATCAATCGATTTCTTCTCCGCCGCGTAATCCATCCACTTCTGGTCAGCCGAAATGAACAGATCCGCCGGTGCGCCCGCTTCTATCTGGCGCGCCAGCGTCGAGGAAGAGGCAAACGAGGAGACCACCTCGACGTTTTTCTCTTTTTTATACGCCGCCGCGATATCCTGCATTGCATTGGTCAGCGACGCCGCCGCAAAGACCGTGATTTTACCCTCGTCTGCCAGCGCGTGTCCGGTAAGTGAAAGCGTCAGCGTTGCCCCTGCGAAAAGGCGTACCCATGTACGTGCCATTTGTAACTCCTGTGAGTAGCGTTATATACATATTAATATAACGGTAACGTCAGGGAGATCCCAGCGTTTAATCGTACCGCTGAAGGGGTAAATCAGTGTGATGCGTTAAATATTATCGGCGAAAGTGAGGAAATCTTGAGAGCAAAACGCCCGGACTTGCCGGGCGTTTTGTGGGGAATCAATGCTGCTTTTTAGCCTGGTCTCTGTGACCAATGTTCGAAAAGACGTTGAACACTTCACCCAGGCCGTAGATGGCACCGAGGATGATGGCCATCACTACTGGTACCATGATCACGGCGAATACCAGACTTTTCAACAACTCTAACATGGTTTTCTCCAGATATTGTGAACGGTTTATTCTACCCTTTCAGGTGAGAAAATCATCCCCTTTTGTGCGGTACCCTTTGCGCCCTGCCCCATTTAGGCCACAATACTCTTTTTGCCAGGACACTGTTATGCAGGCCGAAATTCTCCTCACTCTACGACTTCAGCAAAAGCTTTTCGCCGATCCGCGACGTATCGCCCTGCTTAAACAAATAGAACAAACGGGCTCGATTAGCCAGGGGGCGAAAAACGCGGGCATTAGCTACAAAAGTGCCTGGGACGCCATTAACGAAATGAACACCCTGAGCGAACAACCGCTGGTGGACAGAGCCACGGGCGGCAAAGGCGGCGGCGGAGCCATCGTGACGCGCTATGGCCAGCGTCTTATTCAGCTTTACGATCTGCTGGCACAGATCCAGCAAAAAGCGTTTGACGTGTTGAGCGACGACGATAACGTTCCGCTGGACAGTTTGCTGGCCGCCATTTCCCGCTTCTCGTTACAAACCAGCGCCCGCAACCAGTGGTTTGGAACGGTGACGGCGCGCGATAATCTCCAGGTACAGCAGCATATTGAGATCCTGCTTGCCGATGGCACCACCCGTCTGAAAGCCGCAATCACGGCGCAGAGCGCAGAGCGCCTTGAGCTGGATGAAGGTAAAGAGGTGCTGGTGCTGCTGAAAGCACCGTGGGTCAATATCACGCGCGATCCCGACGCGGCAAAGGCAGCCGATAACCAGCTACAGGGTGCAATCAGCCATATTGAACGCGGCCAGGCGCAGTGCGAAGTGCTGATGACCCTGGCAGACGGGCAACCGCTTTGCGCGACGATACCGCTTAGCGAAGCGGACGGTTTAGAAGAAGGTACTGTGGTCACCGCCTGGTTCAACGCAGACAGGGTGATTATCGCCACATTGTGCTGAGCGCATTGACAATCGCGCCGACAGTGCGTATCCCTGATATCTATTGCTGCAAAAACAGGGATAAATCATGTCATCATTGCATATTTCGCAAGGCACGTTTCGTCTTAGCGATATCCGAACGCTGGCGATTGCTGATTTGACGATACGCGCGGGTGAAAGCTGGGCGTTTGTCGGCACTAACGGCAGCGGTAAATCCGCGCTGGCCCGCGCGCTGGCCGGCGAGCTCACCCTCCTTAAGGGGGAATATCAAAATGACTTTACGCGCCTGACGCGCCTGTCATTTGAACAGCTGCAAAAGCTGGTAAGCGACGAGTGGCAGCGCAACAACACCGATTTACTCAGCCCTGGCGAAGAAGATACCGGCCGCACGACGGCGGAAATTATTCAGGATGAGGTGAAAGATCCCGCCCGCTGTCAGCGCCTGGCAGAACGGTTCGGCATCACCGCCCTGCTGAACCGGCGCTTTAAATACCTTTCTACCGGCGAGACGCGGAAGACGCTGCTTTGTCAGGCGCTGATGAGCGAGCCCGAGCTGCTTATCCTCGACGAACCGTTCGACGGCCTTGACGTGCAGTCCCGTGCGCAGCTGGCGTCCCTGCTGGAGTCGCTTAACCAGCAGGGCTATACCCTGGTGCTGGTGCTTAACCGCTTCGATGAAATTCCGGATTTTATCCAGCATGCAGGCGTACTGGCTGACTGTAACCTGACCGAGACCGGTGAAAAAACAGCGCTGCTCAAGCAGGCGCTCATCGCCCAGCTCGCGCACAGTGAACAACTCGACGGTATTACCCTTCCGGAACCTGACGCCCCTTCAGCCCGCCATGCGCTCGATCCCCACCAGCCGCGCATAGTGCTGCGCGATGGGATAGTCTCTTATGACGATCGCCCGATCCTTAACCGTCTAAGCTGGACGGTTAATCCTGGCGAGCACTGGCAGATTGTCGGCCCTAACGGCGCGGGAAAATCCACGCTGCTGAGCCTGATAACCGGCGATCACCCGCAGGGCTATAGCAACGATCTGACGCTGTTTGGTCGGCGTCGCGGCAGCGGCGAAACCATCTGGGATATTAAAAAACATATCGGCTACGTCAGCAGCAGCCTGCATCTGGATTATCGGGTCAGTACCACGGTTCGCAACGCGATCCTTTCCGGCTATTTTGATTCCATCGGCATTTATCAGGCGGTGTCGGATAAACAGCACAAGCTGGTCCAGCAGTGGCTGGATATCCTGGGCATGGACAACCGGGTCGCTGACGCGCCGTTTCACAGCCTGTCGTGGGGGCAGCAGCGTCTGGCCCTGATCGTTCGCGCGCTGGTGAAACATCCTACGCTGCTCATTCTGGATGAACCGCTTCAGGGGCTGGATCCGTTAAACCGACAGCTTATCCGCCGCTTTGTGGACGTGCTGATTAGCGAAGGTGAAACGCAGCTGCTGTTTGTTTCACATCATGCCGAAGATGCCCCCTCCTGCATCACGCATCGCCTGGAATTTGTTCCGGACGGTGAGGGCTATCGCTACCTTCTCAGCAACGTCGATTAACCGTGGAGGGCTCTGCCCTCCTCTTTTTCAGATAACTTGCATCAATACATCGCTATCTCTTTGATCTAGAATGCTCGGAGTCATTGCAAAAGCGAGTGTGAAAACGAGTGTAAACGATTCCACTATTTTATCCCATGTCACACTTTTCGCGACTCTGTTATGCTATGGTTATTACATACCATAAGCCCAATGGAGCGAAATATGCGAGTTCTGGTAACAGGTGGTAGCGGTTACATAGGTAGTCATACCTGCGTGCAACTGCTGCAAAACGGTCACGACGTCATCATCCTCGACAACCTGTGCAACAGTAAGCGCAGCGTACTGCCTGTGATTGAACGTCTCGGCGGTAAACAACCTACTTTCGTAGAAGGCGACATCCGCAACGAAGCGCTGATGACCGAGATCCTTCACGACCACGCCATCGAAGCGGTGATCCACTTCGCGGGTCTGAAAGCGGTCGGTGAATCCGTTGCGAAACCGCTCGAGTATTACGACAACAACGTCAACGGTACCCTGCGTCTCATCTCCGCCATGCGTGCGGCCAACGTCAAAAACTTTATCTTTAGCTCCTCCGCCACCGTCTACGGCGATCAGCCAAAAATCCCTTACGTTGAAAGCTTCCCGACCGGTACACCGCAAAGCCCGTACGGCAAAAGCAAGCTGATGGTGGAGCAGATCCTGACCGACCTGCAAAAAGCACAGCCGGAGTGGAGCATCGCGCTGCTGCGCTACTTCAACCCGGTCGGCGCGCATCCGTCTGGAGACATGGGTGAAGATCCGCAGGGCATCCCGAACAACCTGATGCCGTATATCGCCCAGGTTGCCGTAGGCCGCCGCGACTCGCTGGCGATTTTTGGCAATGACTACCCTACCGAAGACGGCACCGGCGTACGCGACTACATCCACGTGATGGATCTGGCCGACGGCCACGTGGCCGCGATGCAGCAGCTGGCCAACAAGCCGGGCGTGCATATTTACAACCTCGGCGCCGGGGTTGGCAGCAGCGTGCTGGACGTGGTTAACGCCTTCAGCAAAGCCTGCGGCAAGCCGGTGAGCTACCACTTCGCCCCGCGTCGTGATGGCGACCTGCCTGCTTACTGGGCCGATGCCACCAAAGCCGACAAAGAGCTTAACTGGCGTGTGACGCGCACGCTTGATGAAATGGCACAGGATACCTGGCACTGGCAGTCACGCCACCCGCAAGGCTATCCGGACTAAGGATCCGTCATGACGCAATTTAATCCCGTCGATCATCCGCATCGTCGTTTTAACCCGTTAAGCGGGCAATGGATTTTGGTTTCTCCGCATCGCGCCAAGCGCCCCTGGCAGGGGGCGCAGGAGACGCCTGCAAAACAAACGCTGCCACAGCACGACCCGGACTGCTTCCTCTGCCCGGGCAACACGCGCGTAACGGGCGATAAAAACCCGGACTACAAAGGCACCTTCGTCTTCACCAACGATTTTGCCGCCCTGATGTCCGACACCCCGGACGCGCCCGAAAGCCACGATCCGCTGATGCGCTGCGAAAGCGCGCGCGGAACCAGCCGCGTGATCTGCTTCTCGCCCGATCACAGCAAAACGCTGCCGGAGCTGAGCGTGGACGCGCTGAAAGAGGTCGTCAGCACCTGGCAGGCGCAGACCGCAGAGCTGGGGCAGAGCTATCCGTGGGTGCAGGTGTTCGAAAACAAAGGTGCGGCCATGGGCTGCTCTAACCCGCACCCGCACGGCCAGGTCTGGGCGAACAGCTTCCTGCCTAACGAAGCCGAGCGCGAGGACCGTCTGCAGAAAGCGTATTACGCGGAAAACGGTTCGCCGATGCTGGTGGATTACACCCAGCGTGAGCTGGCCGACGGCAGCCGCACCGTGGTGGAAACCGAACACTGGCTGGCCGTTGTCCCTTACTGGGCTGCCTGGCCGTTTGAAACGCTGCTGCTGCCGAAAGCGCACGTGCAGCGCATTACCGATCTCAGCGACGCGCAGCGCGACGACCTTGCGCTGGCGCTGAAAAAGTTGACCAGCCGTTACGACAATCTTTTCCAGTGCTCCTTCCCGTACTCCATGGGCTGGCACGGCGCCCCGTTTAACGGCGAAGAGAATCAACACTGGCAGCTGCACGCCCATTTCTATCCGCCGCTGCTGCGCTCTGCGACGGTGCGTAAATTTATGGTGGGCTATGAAATGCTGGCGGAAACCCAGCGTGACCTGACGGCGGAACAGGCGGCAGAGCGTCTGCGTGCCGTTAGCGACGTCCACTATCGCGAATCAGGAGTCTAAAAAATGAGTCTGAAAGATAAAACACAATCCCTGTTTGCTGAGAAATTTGGCTACCCTGCCACCCACGTTATCCAGGCACCAGGTCGCGTTAACCTGATCGGTGAACACACCGACTATAACGACGGTTTCGTGCTGCCGTGCGCCATCGATTACCAGACCGTCATCAGCTGCGCAAAGCGCGACGACCGTAAGGTTCGCGTAATTGCGGCGGATTACGGCAATGAGACGGACGAGTTTTCCCTCGATGCCCCGATTGTGACGCACGATAGCCAGCAGTGGTCTAACTACGTGCGCGGCGTGGTGAAACACCTTCAGAAGCGTAACAAGAACTTTGGCGGCGCGGATTTAGTAATCAGCGGCAACGTGCCGCAGGGTGCGGGCTTAAGCTCCTCTGCGTCTCTGGAAGTCGCCGTGGGTACCGTGTTCCAGCAGCTTTATCACCTGCCGCTGGACGGCGCGCAAATTGCGCTGAACGGCCAGGAAGCAGAAAACCAGTTCGTGGGCTGTAACTGCGGCATTATGGACCAGCTGATCTCCGCGCTGGGCAAAAAAGAGCACGCGCTGCTGATCGACTGCCGTTCACTTGGCACCAAAGCCGTTCCTCTGCCGAAGGGCGCGGCTGTGGTTATCGTCAACAGCAACTTTAAGCGCACGCTGGTGGGCAGCGAATACAACACCCGCCGCCAACAGTGCGAAACGGGCGCTCGCTTTTTCCAGCAGCCAGCCCTGCGCGACGTGACGCTCAATGAGTTCAATAAGGTGGCACACGAGCTTGATCCGGTCGTCGCCAAACGCGTTCGCCACGTGCTGACGGAAAATGCCCGTACCGTTGAAGCCGCGTCCGCGCTGGCAAAAGGCGACCTGAAACGTATGGGTGAGCTGATGGCGGAATCCCACGCCTCCATGCGCGATGATTTTGAAATCACCGTTCCGCAGATCGACACCCTGGTGGACATCGTCAAGGCCACCATCGGCGACAAAGGCGGCGTGCGCATGACGGGCGGCGGTTTTGGCGGCTGTATCGTTGCGCTGGTGCCTGAAGAGCTGGTTCCTGCCGTACAGGACGCCGTTGCTAAGCAGTACGAAGCAAAAACGGGTATCAAAGAAACCTTCTATGTTTGCAAAGCATCACAAGGAGCCGGACAGTGCTAAACGAAACGCCTACTCTTGCACCGGATGGTCTGCCGTATCGCCTGTTAACCCTGCGCAACAGCGCGGGGATGGTCGTTACGGTGATGGACTGGGGGGCAACCCTTCTTTCTGCCCGCGTACCGATGCCGGACGGCAGCGTGCGCGAGACCCTGCTCGGCTGCGCCTCGCCTGAGCAGTACGTCAATCAGTCCGCCTATCTGGGCGCGTCCGTTGGGCGCTATGCTAACCGCATCGCGAAGAGCCGTTTTGAGCTCGACGGCGTGCAGTATCCCCTGCTTCCAAGCCAGGGTGAGAACCAGCTGCACGGCGGACCGAACGGGTTTGATAAGCGCCGCTGGAAGATTGTTCGTCAAAACGACGGGGAAGCGCTGTTCTCGCTGGATTCGCCTGATGGCGATCAGGGCTTCCCCGGAAACCTTACCGCGTTCGCGCGCTTTACGCTGACCGACGACAACCGTATCGCCATTGAATACCGTGCGACGATCGACAGGCCGTGTCCGGTCAACCTGACCAATCACGCGTACTTTAATCTGGACGGTAACCAGTGCGACGTGCGTAACCACAAGCTGCAGATCCTGGCGGATACGTATCTGCCGGTTGACGAAATGGGCATTCCGCATCAGGGCCTCAAAGACGTGAGCGGCACCAGCTTTGACTTCCGCAGCGCGAAATCCATCGCCCAGGATTTCCTGAGCGATGACGATCAGCGTAAGGTGAAAGGATACGATCACGCTTTCCTGCTGCAGGCAAAAGGCGATGTGAAACAACCTGCCGCGCAGGTCTGGTCTGCGGATGAAAAACTGCAGATGACGGTTTATACCACTGCCCCTGCCCTGCAGTTTTACTCAGGCAACTACCTCGGCGGCACGACGGCGCGCGAACACGATGAGTACAGCGACTGGCAAGGCCTGGCGCTGGAGAGCGAGTTCCTGCCGGACAGCCCGAACCATCCGGAATGGCTACAGCCGGACTGCGTGCTGCGCCCGGGTGAAGAGTACGTGAGCGTCACCGAGTATCATTTCACTCCGCGCGCTTAACGCCCGGTGGCGCTACGCTTGCACGGGCCTACGATTCCTTGCCCGATAAGCGAAGCGCCATCCGGCAAAAAAAGTCAGCCCTCACAACGAGGGCTTTTTTCTGCGCGCTTTGCTGAAAATAGCGCCGATTGCAGACAAAATCATAACCATGGATTCACAAGCATCTTACACTCAGAGACTATTTTCGCTATGGTTAGGGTTAAGCGTTGCTGGTGGCACGGCCACGGCAATATAATGAGAATTGTTATCATTCTAAAAATGCTTGAGGAGTAAGAGATGGCTATTACTAAGCTGGTTCTGGTGCGTCACGGCGAAAGCCAGTGGAACAACGAAAACCGCTTTACCGGTTGGTACGACGTTGATCTGTCTGAGAAAGGCGTAAGCGAAGCAAAAGCAGCAGGTAAACTGCTGAAGGAAGAAGGCTTCAGCTTTGATTTTGCTTACACCTCTGTGCTGAAACGTGCTATCCACACCCTGTGGAACGTGCTGGACGAACTGGATCAGGCCTGGCTGCCGGTTGAGAAGTCCTGGAAACTGAACGAACGTCACTACGGTGCGCTGCAGGGCCTGAACAAAGCGGAAACCGCTGAGAAATATGGCGACGAGCAGGTAAAACAGTGGCGTCGCGGCTTCGCAATCACCCCACCAGAGCTGACCAAAGATGACGAGCGCTACCCGGGCCACGACCCGCGTTACGCGAAGCTGACCGACGCTGAGCTGCCAACCACCGAGAGCCTGGCGCTGACCATCGACCGCGTTGTGCCTTACTGGAACGAAACCATTCTGCCACGCCTGAAAAGCGGCGAGCGCGTGATCATCGCTGCTCACGGTAACTCCCTGCGCGCGCTGGTGAAATACCTGGACAACATGGGTGAAGACGAAATCCTCGAACTGAACATCCCAACTGGCGTACCGCTGGTGTATGAGTTCGACGAAAACTTCAAGCCAATCAAACACTACTATCTGGGTAACGCAGAAGAGATCGCGGCGAAAGCAGCGGCTGTCGCGAACCAGGGTAAAGCGAAGTAATTTTCGCCAGGCATAAAAAAAGCGCGGAGCCTTCCGCGCTTTTTTATTTCTGCATTCGAATTAACCGCGACGCGCTTTTACCGCATTCGCCAGCTGACGCAGGATGGTATCGGTATCGTCCCAGCCAATGCAGGCATCGGTGACGCTTTTGCCATACACCAGCGGTTCGCTGCCTTCCAGGTTCTGGTTACCTTCAACCAGATGGCTTTCGATCATCACCCCAATCACCGCTTTCTCACCGCCGGCAATCTGCTGACAGACGTCTGCACCCACTTCCATCTGCTTTTTGAACTGCTTGCTGGAGTTGGCATGGCTGAAATCGATCATCACCTGCGGTGGCAGCCCGGCTTTTTCCAGCCCGACCTTCACTTCCGCGACATGTTTTGCGCTGTAGTTTGGCTCTTTGCCGCCGCGCAGAATGATATGGCAGTCGCCGTTCCCGCTGGTGTTAACGATGGCGGAATGACCCCATTTGGTCACCGACAGGAAGCAGTGCGGCGCGCCCGCTGCGTTGATAGCATCAATAGCTACCTTCATCGTGCCGTCAGTGCCGTTTTTGAAACCCACCGGGCAAGAGAGACCGGACGCCAGCTCGCGGTGAACCTGAGATTCTGTTGTGCGGGCACCAATTGCGCCCCAGCTCATCAGGTCTGCCAGGTATTGTGGCGTAATCATGTCCAGGAACTCACCGGCCGCAGGCAGGCCGCTGTCGTTGATCTCCAGCAGCAGCTTGCGCGCAATGCGCAGACCGTCGTTGATCTGGAAGCTGTTATCCATATGCGGATCGTTAATCAGCCCTTTCCAACCCACGGTGGTGCGCGGTTTTTCAAAATAGACGCGCATCACGATTTCCAGCTCGTCCTTCAGCTCTTCACGAAGGGTGAGCAGACGGGCGGCGTACTCTTTCGCGGCTGCAGGATCGTGAATGGAGCACGGACCAATCACCACCAGAAGACGATCGTCATTACCTTTCAGGATCTTATGGATCGCTTTACGAGCATGAGAAACCGTGTTTGCGGCATTTTCAGTGGCGGGGAATTTCTCAAGGAGCGCTACAGGAGGTAATAACTCATTGATCTCTTTAATGCGTAAATCGTCGTTCTGATAATTCATTTTCTTTCCAGCTCTGCCATATCTTTAGTAATGAAAGCAATCCTTTCAATCTATCTTGTCGACCAGGAAGTGTAAACACGGTTTTACACTTCACGCAGATAATTCCTGGAATTCGCCTAAAAATCGCCACAAAATAGCGAAAAATGAGATCTAACCTAAGCTTTTTAACTGTAACAACCAATTTTACACGCTTAAACGCGATTCCCTACTGACGTAAGTCCGTAAGGCGGAATCTTTCGCCTCTGAAAAAGATGCACTGTTGGAGAATGTTATCCAGCGTAACGACAAGAACAGGAGCACTATGATGAAAATGACAAAACTGGCAACCCTCTTCCTGACCGCCACACTCACTCTGGCCAGCGGCAGCGTCCTGGCCGCGGAAACGGGCACATCAGACAGCAACGGGGATGCGAATGCGGCTGCGGCAGCAGGCCAGCCCGCCCCAGATGCGAAACAGAATATTGCCCCGAATAATGTCGACAACAGCCAGATCAATACCGGTAACACCAACACCGGCGGCACGATGCTGCACCCCAACGACAGCGGTTCCGGCACCATGAATCATGACAATATGAGTTCGGATGAGGTTCATAAGAACTCGATGTGTAAGGACGGCAAATGCCCGGATCCTAATGACAAAGTCGGAAACGACGCGAATACCAAAACCGACGGCACGACCCAGTAACGGGTTGTGATCGGAAAGAAAAAGGAGAGCTCTGGCTCTCCTTTCTTTTTGGAGTAACCTATTAAAAACGCTACACTAAAAACAATAACACATCAGGAAAGCAGACATGGCGCACTCCCATTCCCACTCGCACACTCCCGGCAACGACAACGCTAAACGACTGATGCTGGCCTTTGGCGTCACGGCAACGTTTATGGTTATCGAGGTCATTGGCGGCCTGATTTCCGGCTCTCTGGCGCTTCTGGCCGATGCCGGACACATGCTGACCGATGCCGCAGCGCTGCTCTTCGCCCTGCTGGCGGTACAGTTTGCGCGTCGTCCTCCGAATGCGCGCCATACCTTCGGCTGGCTGCGGCTGACAACCCTTGCCGCGTTTGTTAACGCCATTGCGCTGGTGGTCATTACCGTTCTTATCGTCTGGGAGGCCGTACAGCGTTTCAGACACCCGCAGCCGATCGCCGGGGCGACAATGATGGTGATTGCCGTGGCGGGGCTGCTGGCAAATATCCTGGCCTTCTGGATTTTGCACCGCGGCAGCGGGGAAAAGAACCTCAACGTACGCGCCGCGGCTCTGCATGTTCTGGGTGATTTGCTCGGCTCGGTCGGGGCGATTGTCGCCGCGCTGGTGATTCTCTACACCGGCTGGACGCCTGTCGATCCGATTCTGTCCGTGCTGGTGTCGTGTCTGGTCTTGCGCAGCGCCTGGCGGCTGCTGAAGGAGAGCGTGAATGAACTGCTTGAAGGGGCACCGGCATCAATGGATATTGACGAGCTGAAGCGCAACCTGCGTCGTTCAGTCCCGGAAGTACGCAATGTTCATCATGTTCACGTCTGGCTGGTGGGGGAAAAACCGGTCATGACGCTGCACGTTCAGGTGATCCCGCCTCACGACCACGATGCGCTGCTTGAACGCATCCAGCATTTTCTTGAACATCACTACGAAATTGGCCACGTCACTATCCAGATGGAGTATCAGCCCTGTAACGGGCCGGACTGCCACCTTAACGAGGCGCAGTCCGGACATTCACATCATCATCACCACTAGCTGGAAAGCGCGTGAGAACCTCGCTCACGCGCGCTTTTAATCCACATCCGGCTGCCGTTCAGCGCGATGAAGGTCAGCAGCAGATATTCCAGCGACATCGCATAGACGCCCTGCAGGGCGAAGATGGCCACGCTAATGACGTTGATGATGACCCACAGCAGCCAGTTTTCAACGTATTTACGGGTCATCAGGATCATCGCCGCAATCGACAGCACCATCATGCAGGAATCCCAGAACGGGAAGGCATCCGGCTGGAGGACAGGCATCGTCACGTTCAGGCCGAAACCGGACATGACCGAAACGGCAACGCGGGTCAGGAACGCAAACACCGGGTTGATATAGACGGTCATTAAGCCAATGGCGACCACGCAGGCGACAAACCAGGCGATGGCTTTCGGCAAGGGCAGCCAGCGGATCTGCAGCTCTGCCTCCTGCTGGCTGTTCTGGCGCGACCACGCGTACCAGCCGTAGATATTGGCGGCGAAGAAGAACAGCTGTAAAAGCAGGCTGGCGTACAGCTGGATCTGGAAGAAGATAATCGCAAACAGCGTGACGTTAACGAGCCCGAACGCATAGTTGCTAATCTTCTCCAGGCTGGCGAGCCAGATACAGAGTAACCCCGCCAGCGTGCCAACGGCCTCAATCCATGACAGGTCATAGCCACCTGCACCAATCGGTATATGAACCAGAATGTTCTGCGTGCTAAAAAAATCCATCTTTTCCCCGGGGCGTTTTGAATTAAGTACGTAGTGTAGCCGCAAAATCCAGCATGCGGTTAAGCGGAATCAACGCACCTTCACGCAGAGCGGCGTCGACATGGATTTCATGTGCTGAACCGCCTGTCTCGAGCCCTTCGGCAATGGCCTTCAGGCCGTTCATCGCCATCCACGGGCAATGCGCACAGCTGCGACACGTTGCGCCCTCGCCCGCCGTTGGCGCTTCAAGGAGCTCTTTCTCCGGCACGGCCTGCTGCATCTTGTAGAAGATACCGCGATCGGTCGCCACGATGAGCTGCTTGTGAGGCAACGTCCTGGCCGCGTTGATAAGCTGGCTGGTTGAGCCCACGGCATCCGCCATGTCGACTATCGACTGCGGTGATTCAGGGTGAACAAGGATCGCGGCGTCAGGATAAAGTGCCTTCATGCGCGCCAGCGCCTGGGTTTTGAATTCGTCATGCACAATGCAGGCACCCTGCCAGCAGAGGACGTCAGCCCCCGTCTGCTTCTGGACATAATTTCCAAGATGACGGTCAGGCGCCCAGATAATTTTCTCGCCCAGGCTGTCCAGATGTTCAATCAGCTCAACGGCGATGCTGGACGTGACCACCCAGTCTGCCCGCGCTTTTACCGCCGCGGATGTATTGGCGTAAACCACTACGGTCCGGTCAGGATGGGCGTCGCAGAAAGCGGTGAACTCGTCAATCGGGCAGCCGAGATCCAGCGAACACTCCGCGTTAAGCGTGGGCATCAGAATGGTTTTTTCAGGGCTCAGGATCTTTGCCGTTTCACCCATAAAACGCACGCCAGCAACCAGTAGCGTGGAAGCGGGATGTCTTGCACCGAAGCGTGCCATCTCCAGTGAGTCAGAAATACAGCCGCCGGTCTCTTCCGCCAGCTGCTGAATTTCCGGGTCGGTGTAGTAATGGGCCACCATCACCGCATCTCGTTCTTTGAGAAGACGTTTGATCTTCTCGCGATAGAATTGCTTTTCATCCTGGCTCAGCGGGACAGGCTTTGGCGGAAACGGATAGATTGCGGCTTCAGGATCAAACATCACACTCATTATGGCTTCTCGTTTTACTGGCTTAACAATATTGCCTTTCTTTTGCATGACATAGCAAAACGCGTGGCAATTGTGTTTTGTATACTAAACAAGATAGCGAATATGAGCGGAAAAGTCACCGGAAATAGGTGCGGGGAGCATTTGTTGGCTGGCGGCTTCGCCTTACCCGACATGCACCGTCGGCAGATAGCAAAAAGGCGCCTTTAGGGCGCCTTTCTACACTGGTGGGTCGTGCAGGATTCGAACCTGCGACCAATTGATTAAAAGTCAACTGCTCTACCAACTGAGCTAACGACCCCTTGCGGGATGTACTTCAAATTTATTCAGGCTGGTGGGTCGTGCAGGATTCGAACCTGCGACCAATTGATTAAAAGTCAACTGCTCTACCAACTGAGCTAACGACCCATCTGGGTATTGCCTGAATTATCACTCGGAACCAATAAAATTGGTGGGTCGTGCAGGATTCGAACCTGCGACCAATTGATTAAAAGTCAACTGCTCTACCAACTGAGCTAACGACCCGAGTGGTGGGTGATGACGGGCTCGAACCGCCGACCCCCTCCGTGTAAAGGAGATGCTCTACCAACTGAGCTAATCACCCACTCTGTACTGCCGGTAATGCGTTAAGTGGTGGGTCGTGCAGGATTCGAACCTGCGACCAATTGATTAAAAGTCAACTGCTCTACCAACTGAGCTAACGACCCACTTTTACGCTGTTTTCACGTTGTTTGATATCCCGTGGCAACGGCGGCATATATTACTGATTTAAGAATTCAGCGCAACAAAAATTTCGATGAAGATCACTTAACTGCTTACGAATCATGCTGCACGACCAGAAATAACGCGATTTCTGGTCATGCGGTAATCATCCCATCGAATTCAGACGTTTTTGCGCCTGCTTAGCACCTTCGGTACCCGGGAATTTAGAGACCACCTGCTGATAAACCGCTTTGGCTTTCGCAGTGTCGCCTTTGTCCTGCATGATGACGCCCACTTTGTACATCGCATCAGGCGCTTTTGGCGATTTCGGGTAATTTTTTACCACGGAGGCAAAATAAAACGCCGCATCGTCCTTTTTACCCTTGTTGTAATTCAGCTGACCGAGCCAGTAATTCGCATTTGGCTGATAAGTGGAATCAGGGTATTTCTTCACAAAGCTCTGAAACGCTGCAAGCGCGTCATCCTGACGAGATTGATCCTGCACCAGGGCAATCGCCGCGTTGTAGTCCGTATTCGCGTCACCGCTCTGTACAGGCGCACCTGTAGAAGCAGAAGCATCCGCAGCCGGAGCGGATGTCGCCGCACCGCTCTGATCGCCTGCTGCTGGCTGTGCTTGCGCACCACTACCGCTGCTCAGGCTATCTATCTGCAACAAGATTTGCTTCTGACGTTCCACAACCTGGTTAAGCTGATACTGGCTTTCCTGAATCTGACCGCGGAGAGAGTCAATATCATTCTGGTTATCGGAGAGCTGTTGCTGGAGTTGGGTTAAAAGCTGGCTGTGAGCGTTAGAAATACGCTCGAGTTGAGTGACCCGGTCTTCTACCGAGCCTGAGCCGACACTACTGATTGGTGCCTGAGCAAAAGCGGCCCAGGGGGCCGCTATTCCAACCAGTAACGACAGACTCAACAGATGATGTCTGAAGTTACTGCTCATGCAATTCTCTTAGTAAACCAGTACGGCACGACGGTTTTTGGAGTAAGCCGCTTCGTCGTGACCCAGTACTGCAGGTTTTTCTTTACCGTAAGAAACGATGGAGATCTGGTCAGCAGAAACGCCTTTACCCTGCAGGTACATTTTAACAGCGTTAGCACGACGTTCACCTAGGGAGATGTTGTACTCTGGAGTACCACGTTCGTCCGCGTGACCTTCTACGGTGACTTTGTAAGATGGGTTGCTACGCAGGAAGTTAGCGTGCGCATCCAGCATCGCAGCGAAGTCAGAACGGATGTCGTATTTATCCAGATCGAAGTAAACGATGTTGTTCTGCTGCAGCTGCTGCATCTGAAGACGCGCTTGCTCTTCAGAAGACATGTTGCCATTGCCGTTCGCGTCCATACCGGTGCCGGCACCCATCATGCCTTCGCCGCTCTGGTCATTGCTTGCGTTCTTGTTAGAAGAACACGCTGCGATTGCCATTACAGGCAGAGCGATCATCAGCCCCTTCAGCACTTTGTTCAGTTGCATTTCTATGATTCCTTTAGTAATCAATTAATTATTATTTACAGATACGGCGACCAGGCAGGTGATTTTACCTGTCCATCAGTTGCCGGAATACGCGCTTTGAAACGCCCATCTGTAGAAACCAGATTCAGCACAGATCCCATCCCCTGAGAAGAGCTGTAGATTACCATAGTGCCGTTAGGTGCCAGACTTGGCGTTTCATCCAGGAACGTTGACGACAGAACTTGAACGCCACCCGCTACCAGATCTTGTTTGGCAATGTGCTGCTGCCCACCGTTGGAGCTCACCATTACCATAAATTTACCGTCGCTGCTCACGTCTGAGTTCTGGTTCTGAGAACCTTCCCAGGTAATACGCTGCGGAGCACCGCCGTTGACGTTGACTTTATAGATTTGTGGACGGCCAGCCTGGTCAGAGGTAAACGCCAGGTTTTGACTGTCCGGGAACCATGAAGGTTCGGTGTTGTTGCTGCGACCGTCGGTCACCTGACGGATCTGACCAGAGCCAATGTCCATCACGTACAGATTAAGGCTACCGGTTTTTGACAGCGCAAACGCCAGTTTAGACCCGTCCGGAGAGAAGGAAGGCGCACCGTTGTGACGTGGGAAAGATGCCACCTGACGAACAGCACCGTTTGCCAGCGTCTGGATAACCAGCGCTGAACGGCCGCTTTCGAAGGTCACATAGGCCAGTTTAGAACCGTCCGGAGACCAGGCTGGAGACATCAGCGGCTGTGAAGAACGTTTCACCAGGAACTGGTTATAGCCGTCGTAGTCAGATACGCGCAGCTCATACGGGAACTGACCACCGTTGGTCTGCACCACATAAGCAATACGGGTACGGAACGCCCCTTTAATGCCGGTCAGTTTTTCAAATACCGCATCGCTGGCAGCGTGTGCCGCATAGCGCAGGTACTGCTTAGTGACCTTGTAAGAGTTCTGTGCCAGAACGGTACCCGGTGCACCGCCGGTATCCACCAGCTGCCAGGCCACGTTGTAGGAGCCGTCCGGGTTAGGCGTAACCTGACCCACAACCACGGCATCAATACCCAGCGCAGACCATGCCGCAGGCTGTACTTCCTGCGCGCTACCCGGCTGCTGAGGCAGACGAGAACGATCTAACGGGTTGAATTTACCGCTGTTACGCAGGTCAGCCGCCACGATGCCACCGGCATCTTCAGGTGCAGCGCCAGGACCGGCCCACTGGAACGGAACAACACCGATTGGGCGTGCCGAGTCCACCCCCTGGGTGATCTCGATACGTACTTCTGCGTGCAGTACTGCTGCCCACAGCATTAAAAAACCAAATGCTACACGTAATGCCTGCTTCATCATATCTCCCTTATCTGGGTAACCTTACCCGCGATAATTTAGCAGAATGTTAACAAACTCAAATAGACAAAACTACCAGAACCCTGTGACTAAACCTGGTCTATTTTTCCCCGTTTGCACGGGGAAAATGTAACTTAAGGTTTGAAGTCCAGCGGCGCATTTTTGAAGACTTCGTAAACTGCCTGAGACGGCGGTTTAGGCATCTTCGCCTGACGCGCTGCAGCCAGGGCCGCAGTACATAAAGCCGGGTCGCCACCTTCAGACTTAATATCGAGCAGCATGCCGTCCGGAGCCAGTTTTATACGCAACGTACACGTTTTACCGGTATAGGAAGACGCATCATAGAATCGGCTTTCAATAGCGGATTTAATCTGCGCGGCATAACCGTTGATTTCAGCCCCTGTCGCACCGTTACTCTTAGTGTTACCACTTCCCGTCGGCGCTGCGTTGTTTCCTTTCGCCCCACCGCCCGTTTTCGGTGCATTCTTACCGGAGCTCAAATCGCCCAGTAGATCGTCAACCCCTGCGGCAGCAGCGGCTTTTTCAGCGGCGGCAGCCTTTTTGGCAGCCGCTTTTTCAGCTGCTGCTTTCTTATCAGCAGCGGCTTTCTCAGCTGCAGCTTTCTTATCGGCAGCAGCCTTCTCAGCTGCAGCTTTTTTATCGGCAGCGGCTTTTTCAGCAGCGGCAGCTTTTTCTGCAGCCGCTTTCTCAGCAGCAGCCGCTTTCTTCGCAGCCTCGGCAGCAGCTTTCTTCTCTGCGTCCTGAGCGGCTTTCTTCGCGGCTTCGGCTTCCGCTTTCTTCTGAGCATCGGCAGCAGCTTTCTTCGCGGCTTCGGCTTCAGCTTTCTTCTGGGCATCAGCTGCGGCTTTCTTCGCGGCTTCCGCTTCAGCTTTCTTCTGAGCATCAGCAGCGGCTTTCTTGGCCGCTTCTGCCGCTAATTTTGCCTGGGCATCAGCCTGTGCTTTGGCGTCCGCTGCGGCTTTTGCTGCCGCCTCTTCCGCCTGCTTTTGCTGTTCCTGTGCTTTCTTCGCGGCCTCTTCGGCTTGTTTCTGCTGTTCCGCCTGCTCTTTCGCGGCTTCCTGCGCCTGCAAACGTTCTTTCTCAAGCTGCTTCAGACGCTCCTGCTCTGCGGCCTGCTTTTCACGCAGTTCTTCCGCCTGCTGTTGCGACTGTTTTTCACGCTGCTCTTCAGCCCGTTTGGCACTCGCCTTCTGCTGTTGCTCGCGATTATTGTTCTGTACTACCGCACCGGGATCCACCATCACGGCGTCAATGGAAGACCCTCCACCGCCGCCGGCTGATGCATCAATATGCTCGTCGAACGAACTCCAGATCAGCGCTGCAAAGAGAATAACGTGCAGCACTGCGGAGACGATTATCGCTCGCTTAAGCTTGTCGTTCTGTTCGGTTGCCTTTGACACTATCGGTTCCCAAAAACTACGCGGATGATCAAATAGGTTGGGTCATTAAGCCAACTGACTTAACACCCGCACTATGTAGCAAGTTCAGCGCTTTAATAATTTCATCGTAGGGTACGTCTTTTGCGCCACCGATTAAGAAGACCGTTTTCGGATTTGACTCCAGGCGACGCTGTGCCTCAGCAATAACCTGCTCAGGCGGCAGCTGATCCATACGATCTTTCTCTACCACGACGCTGTATTGCCCTACGCCGGAAACCTCAATGATAACCGGAGGATCGTCATTGGTGCTCACCGCCTGGGATTCTGTCGCATCCGGCAGATCCACTTCCACGCTCTGGGTAATGATTGGCGCTGTCGCCATGAAGATCAGCAGCAGTACCAACAGGACGTCCAGCAGTGGAACGATATTGATTTCGGACTTGAGCTCGCGACGACCTCGTCCACGCGATCTGGCCATGGTTTACCCCTTGTTGCTCTCGGTGCTGGTAAACGCCTGACGGTGCAGAATCGCAGTGAACTCTTCCATAAAGTTGTCGTAGTTCAGTTCCAGTTTGTTCACGCGCTGGTTCAGACGGTTGTATGCCATAACCGCCGGAATTGCCGCAAACAGACCGATAGCGGTCGCAATCAGTGCTTCAGCGATACCCGGTGCAACCATCTGCAACGTCGCCTGCTTCACCGCGCCCAGCGCGATAAAGGCGTGCATGATCCCCCACACGGTACCAAACAGGCCGATATACGGGCTGATGGAACCGACAGTGCCGAGGAATGGAATATGCGTTTCAAGGTTTTCCAGCTCGCGGTTCATAGAGATGCGCATCGCACGCGAGGCACCTTCCACCACCGCTTCCGGCGCATGATTGTTTGCACGATGCAGACGGGCAAACTCTTTGAAACCGCTATAAAAAATTTGCTCGGAGCCTGTAAGGTTTTCACGGCGCCCCTGGCTTTCCTGATACAGACGAGAAAGCTCAATACCCGACCAGAACTTATCTTCAAACGCTTCGGCTTCACGGCCAGCGGCATTGAGGATACGCGTTCTCTGGATGATGATGGCCCAGGATGCGATTGAAAAACCAATCAAAATCAACATGATAAGTTTAACCAGAAGGCTTGCCTTCAGGAACAAATCAAGGATATTCATGTCAGTCACTGCTTAAACTCCGCGACAATAGACTTAGGAAGCGCACGAGGCTTCATTATGGTTGGATCAACACAAACAATCAGCACTTCAGCTGAGTTCAGTACGGTATTCTCTGCGTTGACTATCCGCTGCGTGAAAACCAGTGAGGTCCCGCGCATTGATGTAATTTCAGTTTGGACTTCGAGCATATCGTCGAGTCTGGCAGGCGCAAAATACTCAAGCGTCATCTTGCGAACCACGAAGGCAACTCGCTCAGCCAACAGCACCTGTTGACTAAAGTGATGATGGCGCAGCATCTCTGTGCGTGCCCGTTCATAAAAAGCAACGTAGCTGGCGTGGTAAACCACACCACCGGCATCGGTATCTTCGTAATAGACACGAACCGGCCATCGAAACAGCGTTGTATTCACTTTACATCCCGGTAATGCAACAAAAGTTAATGCTTTTAAACTTCGCTACTATACGCGCGGGAATGATGGTTTGGAATGGGAGAAAGTAAACGGAGAGTAAATTTTTATGGGCTCGGGTAAGCCCATAACGTTAACGGACATTTCTTATTCAGAAGAAGAAGAAAATCAAACCGGCGAGAAGCACCAGATCGGCAATCAGCGGGCAAAAAATTCCCTGCCAGTGAACGGCTTTCGGACGAAAGCCCACGCCGTGGATCACACCTGCGCACACCGCCCACATAATGAGGAAGCCGTGCCAGATTTCAAGCTCGCTGGTTTTCGCTGCAAAGCGCGAAGGGTCCCAGAAGATACAACCTGCCAGCAGTAATGCCATCACTAAAGAAAGCGCCCGTAACGGGCGCTTATCCATTACCGCATATAACATTGCGATAATATTCATTAGTGTTTTTCTTCACCCGCTTTGGTCGCTTCGACGTGCTCAAGCGCCAGGGCAGTGATGACACCAAATGCACAGGCAAGAAGCGTCCCTAAAATCCATGCGAAATACCACATATTCAGCTCCTTACTTAGTACATAGAGTGGGTGTTGCTTTCGATATGTTCTTTAGTGATGCGACCGAACATTTTCCAGTAACACCAGGTGGTGTAGAGCAGGATAATCGGTACGAACACGCAAGCAACATACGTCATCAGGTTCAGCGTCAGCTGGCTGGAGGTTGCATCCCACATGGTCAGGCTAGCATTCAGCATGGTGCTGGATGGCATCACGAATGGGAACATCGCAATACCCGCCGTCAGGATGATGCACGCCAGGGTCAGTGATGAGAACACGAACGCCAGAGCGCCTTTCTCCAGACGAGACGTCAGCACGGTCAGCAGCGGCAGCAGCACGCCCAGAGCAGGAATAGCCCACAGCGCAGGGGTGTTGTTAAAGTTCACCAGCCAGGCTCCCGCCTGACGCGCCACTTCTTTGGTCAGCGGGTTAGACGGTGCAGTATGGTTAATCGCAGATGTCACCACGTAACCATCAATACCGTACACTACCCACACACCGGCCAGTGCGAAGCAGACCAGCGTCACCAGCGCGGCAACCTGAGCCGTCGCGCGAGAACGCAGGTGCAGTTCACCAACCGTGCGCATCTGCAGATAGGTTGCGCCCTGAGTGATGATCATCGCCACGCTCACCACGCCGGCCAGCAGACCAAACGGGTTCAGCAGCTGGAAGAAGTTACCGGTGTAGTAAAGACGCATGTATTCGTCCAGGTGGAACGGCACGCCCTGCAGCAGGTTACCGAACGCCACGCCGATCACCAGCGGTGGAACGAAGCTACCGATGAAGATGCCCCAGTCCCACATGTTGCGCCAGCGGGTATCTTCAATCTTGGAACGGTAGTCGAAACCGACCGGACGGAAGAATAAAGAGGCCAGCACCAGGATCATCGCCACGTAGAAGCCGGAGAACGCAGCCGCGTAGACCATCGGCCAGGCAGCAAACAGCGCGCCGCCTGCGGTGATCAGCCACACCTGGTTACCGTCCCAGTGCGGGGCGATGGAGTTGATCATGATTCGACGCTCGGTGTCATTACGACCGAGGAAACGGGTGAGCATCCCCACCCCCATGTCGAAACCATCCGTGACGGCGAAACCGATCAGCAGAACGCCGACCAACAGCCACCAGATAAAACGCAATACTTCATAATCGATCATTTGATGACTCCTGTCTTAGCGTGCCGGCTGAGTAGTCGCAGTGGACTGCTCGTAGTGATAGCGACCGGTTTTCAGGCTGCTTGGGCCAAGGCGCGCGAACTTGAACATCAGGAACAGTTCAGCCACCAGGAACAGGGTGTACAGACCACAAATCAGCAGCATGGAGAAGATCAGATCGCCCGCTGTCAGGGATGAGTTCGCTACCGCCGTTGGCAGTACCTCACCAATCGCCCATGGCTGACGGCCATACTCCGCAACAAACCAGCCGGATTCGATCGCGATCCACGGCAGTGGAATACCGTACAGCGCGGTGCGCAGCAGCCATTTTTTCTCGCCGATGCGGTTGCGGATCACGGACCAGAAGGACGCCGCAATGATCAGCAGCATGATGATGCCGCAGCCCACCATGATACGGAATGCGAAGTACAGTGGCGCAACGCGTGGAATCGAGTCTTTGGTTGCCATCTGGATCTGCGCTTCTGTCGCATCAGAAACGTTCGGGGTATAGCGTTTCAGGAGCAGACCGTAACCCAGATCTTTCTTCACACTGTTGAACTGGTCGCGAACAGCCTGATCGGTAGAACCAGCACGCAGCTGTTCCAGCAGCGAGTAGGCTTTCATACCGTTACGGATACGCTCTTCGTGCTGAACCATCAGCTCTTTCAGACCGGTCACCTGCTTATCAACAGAACGAGTGGCGATGATACCCAGTGCGTAAGGGATTTGAATAGCGAAGCGGTTTTCCTGCGCGTCCTGATCGGGAACACCGAACAGCGTGAAGGCAGCAGGCGCCGGTTGGGTTTCCCATTCGGCTTCAATTGCGGCCAGTTTGGTTTTCTGCACGTCACCCATTTCGTAACCGGATTCATCACCCAGAACGATAACAGAGAGGATTGCAGCCATACCAAAGCTTGCAGCGATAGCAAAGGAGCGCTTAGCAAACGCGAAGTCACGACCGCGCAGCATGTAATAAGAACTGATACCCAGGACAAACATCGCGCCGCACACATAGCCAGAAGCGACGGTGTGAACGAATTTAACCTGCGCAACCGGGTTCAGGACCAGCTCGGCAAAGCTGACCATCTCCATACGCATGGTTTCGAAGTTGAAATCAGACGCGATAGGGTTCTGCATCCAGCCGTTCGCTACCAGGATCCACAGCGCGGACAGGTTCGAACCTAATGCAACCAGCCAGGTCACCGCCATATGCTGGACTTTACCCAGACGGTCCCAGCCGAAGAAGAACAGACCTACAAAGGTGGATTCGAGGAAGAAGGCCATCAGACCTTCAATGGCCAGCGGCGCACCGAAGATATCCCCTACATAGTGGGAATAGTAAGACCAGTTAGTCCCGAACTGGAACTCCATGGTCAGACCGGTTGCCACGCCCAGTGCGAAGTTGATACCAAACAACTTGCCCCAGAACTTGGTCATATCTTTATAAATCTGTTTGCCGGAGAGAACGTATACCGTTTCCATAATGGCCAGCAGGAACGCCATACCGAGCGTCAGTGGCACAAACAGGAAGTGGTACATCGCGGTCAAGGCAAACTGTAAGCGCGACAGTTCGACTATATCTAACATCATGACTCCTTGCTCATCGCATGAAGACTCCGAGAGTGAACCCCGTCAGAGAGAGATCCACACGCATGCCCCAATACAAATTATTCGCATCCTTGTCGTCGTTATTACCCTAAAGGAGGATAAAAACGATGACGTGAGGTTACAAATACGTTAATAAAAAACTCAAATTGATCCCGCAAATATAATACGCTGCAAAAC
The DNA here is from genome assembly GCF_041320715.1 of Enterobacter sp. KB-221C9. Taxonomy (NCBI): domain Bacteria; kingdom Pseudomonadati; phylum Pseudomonadota; class Gammaproteobacteria; order Enterobacterales; family Enterobacteriaceae; genus Enterobacter; species Enterobacter sp. KB-221C9. The sequence continues at coordinate 388,775 of NZ_JBGIWG010000003.1, read as the reverse complement.
CCTTACAATAAACAGGTTTTTATTGAATCACATTTACGTTTTTCGACGGTGATCAATTTATAGCAAAATTACCACTTTTCGGCCATTTTGATCGGGGACAATTTAGCGCCTTTTGATGGGTTTTTCCAAGGATTAAACTTTGATTTAAATCAAAAACAATCCGTTATGTTAATTGTGTTCTGATGCGGTGAACATAGTAAAGACCATGTTAAAGATATGTATATAAAATACAATTAAGGTTATCGAATTGACGGGTGAATATAAACAGAAGTGATTTTTATTAACCTAGTAGTCTGAATGCCTCATTTATTCAGGACATAAATTTTAGTGGGTTTTTCGTTTTTTTCCATCTTCTCTCTTTAAGGTAAATAAATAACAATTATTTTACTTTTACACCCTCTCTAATTAACACCTATTTGTGACTATTGCATGACGTCCGGCAGGCAATAAAAAAGGCCGCTTTACAGCGGCCAACCATGTCGAAACGGACATTTTTATACTTCAACGCCCCCCTTTCGGGGAGCAGAGAGGACTTACTTAATGATGGATTTCAGTGCTTCGCCGATATCCGCCAGGCTGCGAACGGTTTTCACGCCTGCGGCTTCCAGCGCTGCGAATTTCTCATCAGCCGTACCTTTACCACCGGCGATGATCGCGCCTGCGTGACCCATACGCTTGCCTTTCGGCGCGGTCACACCCGCGATGTAACCCACAACCGGCTTGGTCACGTGTTCTTTGATGTAAGCAGCCGCTTCTTCTTCCGCGCTACCACCGATCTCACCGATCATTACGATCGCTTCGGTCTGTGGATCTTCCTGGAACAGCTTCAGGATGTCGATGAAGTTAGAGCCCGGGATCGGGTCACCGCCGATGCCCACACAGGTGGACTGGCCGAAGCCGTAGTCGGTAGTCTGCTTAACGGCTTCATAGGTCAGGGTACCGGAACGGGACACGATGCCCACTTTGCCCGGCTTGTGAATGTGGCCCGGCATGATGCCGATTTTGCATTCGCCCGGGGTGATAACGCCAGGGCAGTTCGGGCCGATCATGCGCACGCCTGCTTCATCCAGCTTCACCTTCACGGTCAGCATATCCAGCGTCGGGATGCCTTCAGTGATGGTGATGATCAGCTTGATGCCTGCGTCGATCGCTTCCAGAATGGAATCTTTGCAGAACGGCGCCGGAACGTAGATCACGGTCGCGGTTGCGCCCGTCGCTTCTACGGCTTCACGCACGGTGTTGAACACCGGCAGGCCCAGGTGCGTGGTGCCGCCTTTACCTGGCGTTACGCCGCCAACCATCTGCGTGCCGTAGGCAATCGCCTGTTCGGAGTGGAAAGTCCCCTGGCTACCGGTGAAGCCCTGGCAGATAACCTTGGTATCTTTATTAATTAAAACTGACATTATTTCCCCTCCACTGCGGCAACAACCTGCTGAGCTGCATCCGTCAGACTTTTCGCTGCAATAATATTCAGGCCGCTGTCAGCCAGTTTTTTCGCGCCGAGTTCAGCGTTGTTACCTTCCAGACGCACAACAACCGGAACGTTAACACCCACTTCTTCTACCGCACCGATGATACCGTCGGCGATCAGGTCACAGCGGACGATGCCGCCGAAGATGTTAACCAGAACGGCCTTCACGTTGTCGTCAGAGAGGATGATTTTGAACGCTTCGGTTACGCGCTCTTTGGTTGCGCCACCGCCTACGTCGAGGAAGTTAGCTGGCTCACCGCCGTGCAGCTTAACGATGTCCATGGTGCCCATTGCCAGGCCCGCACCGTTAACCATACAGCCGATGTTGCCGTCCAGCGCCACGTAGTTCAGCTCCCACTGTGCAGCCTGCGCTTCACGCGGGTCTTCCTGAGACTGATCGCGCATTTCGCGCAGATCGGACTGACGGAACAGCGCGTTGCCGTCAGCGCCCAGCTTGCCGTCGAGGCAGATCAGGTCGCCCTGGGTGGTGATCACCAGCGGGTTGATCTCGATCAGCGCCAGGTCGCGCTCCAGGAAGATGTTCGCCAGACCCATGAAGATTTTGGTGAACTGCTGAACCAGCTTGCCTTCCAGACCCAGTTTGAACGCCAGCTCGCGACCCTGGTAAGGCATTGGGCCCGCCAGCGGATCGATTGCCACTTTGTGGATCAGGTGCGGGGTCTCTTCCGCCACTTTCTCGATTTCCACGCCGCCTTCGGTAGACGCCATGAACACCACGCGACGGGAGCTACGGTCAACAACCGCGCCCAGGTACAGTTCTTTCGCGATGTCGGTCGCCGCTTCAACCAGGATCTGGTTAACCGGCTGGCCGTTCGCATCTGTCTGGTACGTTACCAGACGCTTGCCGAGCCAATGTTCAGCAAACGCACGAATCTCTTCTTTGCTCTTAACAACCTTCACACCGCCCGCTTTACCACGGCCACCAGCGTGAACCTGACACTTAACTACCCACGGGCCGGCACCGATTTTAGATGCAGCTTCTTCTGCTTCACGCGGGGTAGTACAGGCATAACCCACCGGAGCCGGTAAGCCATACCGGGCAAACAGCTGTTTGGCCTGATATTCATGTAAGTTCATGTGTTCTATCCATCCTTCAGGGTAATCGTTATCTTCAAACCTGTAGACCGGCGCAGTCTGTGTGCCGGATGGCGCTACGCTTATCCGGCCTACAGGGCAGGTGATGCTAAATAGTCACTAGACGTCCAGCAGCAGACGCGTTGGATCTTCCAGCAGCTCTTTAATCGCGACCAGGAAGCCCACGGACTCGCGGCCGTCGATCAGGCGGTGGTCGTAAGAGAGCGCCAGGTACATCATTGGCAGGATCTCCACTTTACCGTCTACCGCCATCGGGCGATCTTTAATGGCATGCATACCCAGGATCGCGCTCTGCGGCGGGTTAATGATCGGGGTAGACATCAGCGAGCCGAATACGCCGCCGTTGGTAATGGTGAAGTTACCGCCGGTCAGGTCGTCTACGGTCAGCTTGCCGTCGCGGCCTTTAACAGCCAGCTCTTTAATGTTTTTCTCGATGTCAGCCATACCCAGGGTATCCACATCACGCAGAACCGGCGTTACCAGGCCACGTGGGGTAGAAACCGCCATGCTGACGTCGAAATAGTTGTGGTAAACCACGTCATCGCCATCAATAGACGCGTTAACTTCCGGATAGCGTTTCAGCGCTTCAACTACCGCTTTCACATAGAAGGACATAAAGCCCAGACGGATACCGTGACGTTTTTCAAACGCGTCACCGTACTGCTTACGCAGGTCCATGATTGGCTTCATGTTCACTTCGTTGAAGGTGGTCAGCATCGCGGTGGAGTTTTTCGCCTCCAGCAGACGCTCGGCCACGCGCTTACGCAGGCGAGTCATTGGCACGCGTTTTTCGCTGCGGGCGCCCAGAGCAGGCTGTGCTGCCGGTGCTGCCACAGGGGCTTTCGCTTCTGCCTGAGCAGGCGCTTTCGCCAGGTGCTTGTCGATGTCTTCGCGGGTCAGACGACCGCCCACACCGGTGCCTTTGATGGCTGCCGGGTCAAGGCTGTGTTCAGCCAGCAGGCGACGGATCGCCGGGCTGAGGGCGTCGTTAGACTGTTCTTCCAGAGAAGCCTGCTGGCGCTGAGCCGGCGTAGAGGCTTTCTCTTCAGATTTCGCGCTGGACTCTTTGCCCGCGCTGTTGCCTTCACGCAGGCGACCCAGGATCTGACGAGAGGTGACGGTAGTACCTTCATCTTCCAGCACCGCGTCCAGAACGCCATCCGCCGAAGCCGGTACTTCCAGTACCACTTTGTCAGTTTCGATTTCTACCAGCACTTCATCGCGCTTAACGGCATCGCCTGGTTTTTTGTGCCAGGTAGCGACGGTCGCATCTGCTACGGATTCAGGCAGGTCGGGAACAAGAATATCTACGCTACTCATTTTGTATCCTTTAATTAATCGACGTTCAGCGCGTCATTGACCAGATCTTGTTGCTGCTTCTGGTGAACGGACATATACCCTACCGCCGGAGAGGCGGAGGCCGGGCGACCTGCATAGCGCAGGGCTGACCCAAATGGAATCACTTCACGGAAATGATGCTGGCTGCAGTACCATGCGCCCTGGTTGAGCGGCTCTTCCTGGCACCAGACAAAATCATGTACGTGAGCATATTGTTTCAGCACTTCCTGCATCGCCTGATGCGGGAACGGATAAAGCTGTTCGATACGCACGATGGCGACATCTTTCTGATCGTTCTTGCGGCGCTGTTCCAGCAGGTCGTAATAAACCTTACCAGAACACATTACGACACGCTTCACGGCCTGCGGATCCAGCTCGTCAACTTCACCGATGGCCGGCTGGAAGGTACCGTTCGCCAGTTCTTCCAGGCTGGACACCGCCAGCGGATGACGCAGCAGGGATTTTGGCGACATCACCACCAGCGGACGGCGCATACCGCGCAGCGCCTGACGGCGCAGCATGTGGTAGACCTGAGCCGGGGTGGACGGCACGCAGACCTGCATGTTCTGCTCGGCGCAGAGCTGCAGATAACGTTCCAGACGCGCGGAGGAGTGCTCCGGACCCTGCCCTTCATAACCGTGCGGCAGCAGCATCACCAGGCCACACATACGGCCCCATTTCTGCTCGCCGGAAGAGATGAACTGGTCGATAACTACCTGCGCGCCGTTGGCGAAGTCGCCGAACTGCGCTTCCCAGATGGTCAGGGTGCGTGGTTCAGCGGTGGCGTAACCGTATTCGAAGGCCAGCACCGCTTCTTCAGACAGCACGGAGTCCCAGACCTTAAACTGGCCCTGACCGTTGTGCACGTGCTGCAGCGGGGTGTAGGTTGAACCGTTGGACTGGTTGTGAACAACCGCGTGACGGTGGAAGAAGGTACCACGGCCCGCATCTTCACCGGACAGACGAACAGGAATGCCTTCGTCAACCAGCGTTGCGTAGGCCAGCGTTTCCGCACCGCCCCAGTCAAACAGCTTCTCACCTGCCGCCATGGACTGGCGGTCAGCGTAGATTTTCTGCACGCGAGACTGCATCTCGATAGCGTCCGGTACGGTGCTGATGCGTTTAGCCAGCTCCTGCAGGCGCTTCATCTCAACCTTGTTCGGGTAGCTCTCATCCCACTCGTGGTTGAGGTACGGCGACCAGGTAAAGGAGTGCATGTTCATCGGACGCAGCTCTTTCACCACGCATTCACCCGCATCCAGCGCGTCGCGGTAGAGGTTGACCAGCTCGGTCGCATCTTCCAGCGTCGCCACTTTGTCCGCTTCCAGCTTGTCAGCATAGATTTTGCGCGGCGTTGGGTGTTTTTTGATTTTCTGATACATCAACGGCTGGGTTGCACTTGGCTCATCCGCTTCGTTGTGGCCGTGACGGCGGTAGCAGAAGAGGTCAATGAACACATCGCGTTTAAAGGTATTACGGAAGTCCAGCGCCAGACGGGTAACGAAAGCCACGGCTTCCGGGTCATCCGCGTTAACGTGGAAGATTGGCGCCTGCACCATCTTACCGATGTCTGTGCAGTACGGGGTAGAACGCGCATCCAGCGGGTTAGAGGTGGTAAAGCCCACCTGGTTGTTGATCACGATGCGAACGGTACCGCCCACTTCGTAACCACGCGCTTTCGACATGTTCAGGGTTTCCTGAACCACGCCCTGCCCTGTTACCGCCGCATCACCGTGGATGGTGATAGGCAGCACTTTATTGCTGCTCGGTTCGTCCAGACGATCCAGACGCGCACGCACGGAACCGATAACCACCGGGCTAACGATTTCCAGGTGTGACGGGTTAAACGCCAGCGCCAGGTGAACCAGACCGCCTTCGGTTTCGATATCAGACGAGAAGCCCATGTGGTACTTCACGTCGCCGGTGCCGAGGTGTTCTTTATGTTTGCCCGCGAATTCGTCGAACAGGTCCTGCGGTTTTTTACCCAGCACGTTGATCAGTACGTTCAGACGGCCGCGGTGCGCCATACCCAGAACGACTTCACGGGTACCGCTCTTGCCTGCGTGACGAATCAGCTCTTTCAGCATCGGCACCAGCGCGTCGCCGCCTTCCAGCGAGAAGCGTTTTGCGCCCGGGAATTTCGCGCCCAGATAGCGCTCAAGCCCTTCCGCTGCGGTCAGTTCGTTCAGGAAGCGTTTTTTCTCGTCAGCCGAGAAGGTCGCGTGGCCCGCTACGGATTCGATGCGCTGCTGGATCCAGCGTTTCTCTTCGGTAGAGGTAATGTGCATGTATTCCGCGCCGATGGAGCCGCAGTAGGTTTGCTTGAGCGCGTCAATCAAATCGCCCAGCTTCATCGTGTCTTTGCCGATGGCAAAGGAACCTACGTTAAAGCTTTCCTGGAAATCGGCCTCGGTCAGATCGTGATACGCCGGATCGAGATCGGCCACACGGTCTTGTTTCCACAGTCCCAGCGGATCGAGATTCGCATGCTGGTGACCGCGGAAGCGATAAGCGTTGATAAGCTGCAGGACTTTAACCTGCTTCGCATTGGTGTCAGGGTCGGAAATCGCAGAAGAGTAACGTGAGGCATCCTTCGCCAGACGACGGAAATAATCACGTGTTTTGGAATGGAATTGATCCGGTTTGACCCCTGTGCCAGGCAACTGCTGGAACATGGAACGCCAGTTTGCGTCCACTGAGTCAGGATCGGTTAAGAAGTCTTCATAGAGCTGTTCAATCCAGCTCTGGTTCGCACCAGAAAGGAAAGAAGAGTCCAGCCAGGCTTTCATTGCGCCGTTCTGCATCGTGATCCCTTAAGCATTTTTATGCTTACTTTCGCCGTAGAAACTACCACGCACACCACGTGTACGTGCCGGGGTTCACCTGCGAGCTCTTTTCATTTGGCCCGCGAAGGAACCTTTAGAAACTGTCTAGACTTCAGGGCAGTTTTTAAAGGTTTCTGCAATTTGCCCGGTGACGCTACGCTTACCGGGCCTACTGTTACGTAGGCCGGATAAGCGCAGCGCCATCCGGCGTTTTTACTTACGCACTGCGCTGCAGCAGCATCGACTTAATATGGCCGATGGCGCGCGTCGGGTTCAGCCCCTTCGGACACACACTGACGCAGTTCATGATGCTATGGCAGCGGAATACGCTGAAAGCGTCACTCAGTCCTTCCAGACGGCTGTCGGTTTCGGTGTCGCGGCTATCGATCAGGAAGCGATAGGCAGCCAGCAGACCGGCCGGGCCGATAAACTTGTCCGGGTTCCACCAGAACGACGGGCAGGACGTTGAACAGCATGCGCAGAGAATACACTCGTACAGCCCATCGAGTTTTTCACGCTGCTCAGGAGACTGTAAGTGCTCGCGAGCGGGTGGATTTTGCCCATTATTCAATAAGTAAGGCTTAATCTTCTCATATTGTGCATAGAATTGCCCCATGTCTACCACCAAATCACGCACGACCGGCAGGCCTGGCAGAGGACGGATAACAATTTTCTGACCAGGGCGCTGCAACGCTGAAATTGGCGTGATGCAGGCGAGGCCATTTTTGCCGTTCATATTCACCCCGTCAGAGCCACAGACCCCTTCACGGCAGGAGCGGCGGAACGACAGCGTTGGATCTTTCTCTTTCAGCTGGATTAAGGCATCCAGCAGCATCATGTCGCGACCTTCTTCCGCTTCCAGGGTGTAATCCTGCATACGCGGAGCGTCATCAACATCCGGGTTATAACGATAAACTGAGAATTCGAGTTTCATTATCCTGTCTCCGCATTAGTAAGTACGAATCTTCGGCGGGAACGCCGGACGCAGTTTCGGTTCCATATTGACGCTACGACGCGTCATGGATTCCGACTCTGGCAGATACAGGGAATGGCACAGCCAGTTTTCGTCATCACGATCCGGGAAGTCGAAGCGGCTATGCGCGCCACGGCTTTCGGTACGGAAGTTTGCCGACATAGCGGTCGCGAACGCGGTTTCCATCAGGTTATCCAGCTCCAGGCACTCAACGCGCTGGGTGTTGAACTCGCTGGAGGTGTCGTCCAGACGGGCATTTTTCAGACGCTCGCGGATCGCTTTCAGCTGCTCAAGACCTTTCGCCATCGCGTCACCTTCGCGGAATACCGAGAAGTTGTGCTGCATACATTCCTGCAGCGCTTTACGGATTTCCACCGGATCTTCGCCGTTACGGTTGCCGTTCCAGCGGTTGAGGCGCTCAAGAGAGGCATCAATTTCGTCGTCGGTCGCGTCACGCAGCGCGCCCTGCTCGGCAATGGATTCCTGCAGATGCAGACCCACTGCGCGACCAAACACCACCAGGTCCAGCAGGGAGTTGCCGCCCAGACGGTTTGCGCCGTGTACGGATACGCAGGCAATTTCGCCCACCGCGAACAGGCCAGGAATGACAACGTCTTCGCCCTGCTCGTTCACGGTCAGCGCCTGACCGGTCACTTTGGTCGGAATACCGCCCATCATGTAGTGGCAGGTTGGAATAACCGGAATCGGCTCTTTCACCGGGTCGACGTGTGCGAAGGTGCGGGACAGTTCCAGGATGCCCGGCAGACGGGATTCCAGCACTTCTTTACCCAGATGGTCGAGCTTCAGCTTCGCGTGTGGACCCCATGGGCCGTCACAGCCGCGGCCTTCACGGATTTCGATCATGATGGAACGCGCCACCACGTCACGACCCGCCAGGTCTTTCGCATTCGGGGCATAACGCTCCATGAAGCGCTCGCCGTGCTTGTTCAGCAGGTAACCACCTTCACCACGGCAGCCTTCCGTCACCAGAACGCCCGCACCGGCGATACCGGTTGGGTGGAACTGCCACATTTCCATATCCTGCACCGGCACGCCCGCGCGGATAGCCATACCGACACCGTCACCGGTGTTGATGTGGGCGTTGGTGGTGGACTGATAGATACGGCCTGCGCCGCCGGTCGCCAGCACGGTAGCGCGAGCTTTGAAGTAAACCACTTCACCGGTTTCGATGCACAGCGCGGTACAGCCGACGACTGCGCCATCGGCGTTTTTCACCAGATCCAGCGCGTACCACTCGGAGAAGATGGTGGTGTGGTTTTTCAGGTTCTGCTGATAAAGGGTATGCAGCAGTGCGTGACCGGTACGGTCAGCCGCCGCCGCGGTACGTGCCGCCTGCTCGCCGCCGAAGTTTTTCGACTGGCCACCAAACGGACGCTGATAGATAGTGCCATTTTCCAGACGGGAGAACGGCAGCCCCATATGGTCCAGCTCCAGAATCGCTTCCGGGCCGGTTTTACACATATATTCGATGGCATCCTGGTCGCCGATGTAGTCGGAACCTTTTACCGTGTCATACATGTGCCATTCCCAGTTGTCTTCATGGGAGTTACCCAGCGCAACGGTGATACCGCCCTGCGCAGACACGGTGTGGGAACGGGTCGGGAACACTTTAGAGAGCAGCGCACAGGTCTGGCCGCTCTGGGAAATTTGCAGTGCGGCACGCATACCTGCGCCACCGGCACCAATCACAACAGCATCAAATTCTCTGACTGGCAGTTTCATTACACACCCCACACCACAACGAATCCATAAATAACGTAAACCACCAGTGCAACAACAATGGCCAGCTGCAGCGGGAGGCGAATCGCCAGCGGTTTAACGTAATCGGTCAACACCTGCCACATACCAATCCAGGCATGAATAAGGATGGAGAACAGAGCCAGCAGGGTGAACACTTTGGTGAAGGCGGAGCCGAAGAACCCACTCCAGATTTCCCACGTCAGCGTGCCGCTGGTCGCGAAGAAACCAATCATATAGATGATGTAAAGCGTGAGAACGATGGCGGTAGCACGGACCAGGATGAAGTCATGTACGCCGTTGCGTCCTAATGCGGAGGCGTTGCTTACCATACGAGAACTCCTGCGAGAAGTGAAAGCACGACTGTAATCACAAATGAAATGTTAGCGGAGCGTTTCCCGGCTTCGAACGTTTCTTCCAGGTAGCCAAAGTCCATCAGCATATGGCGAACACCCACAACAACGTGGTACGCCAGCGCGGTCAGAATGCCCCACATGATGAATTTCACGAAGAAGCTGTTCATGATGGCAGAGGCCTGGAGGAATCCTTCAGGGGAAGAGAGGCTGGTGCCCAGTAACCACAGTAAAATACCGACCGCCACAAACGTAATCACACCAGAAACACGGTGCAGAATGGACGCTATTGCTGTTACAGGGAACCGGATCGTTTTGAGATCCAGATTGACAGGTCTTTGTTTTTTCACATTTCTTATCATGAATAACGCCCACATGCTGTTCTTATTGTTTCCTTCCTCCGGACTGCGATGCGGGTCAAGCAGCGTTCCTTTTCTATAACTGCGCGTCATGCAAAACATTGCTTCCAAATGCTAAAACGACACGTTACAACGCTGGGTGGCTCGGGATTGCAGGGTGTTCCGGAGACCTGGCGGCAGTATAGGCCGTTCACAAAATCATTACAATTAACCTACATACAGTTTGTCGGGTTTTCTCTGGAACAGTGATCAGGGTCACGATAACAACATCTTTTTAATTTTTAATCATCTGATTTGACAAATGTTAAACAATATTGTTACAAACGTCAGCAGAAAAGGCATATAATGCGCAAAAGTTATGAGGTCTCACTTTCACCTGACAAATAGTTATGTAACAGTGTGATGGTATTGACCGAAGTTATCAGGACAGTTATTAGTGATATACAGGTTTGAATAATTCGGACTGCAAAAACGCTGATTTGCTGTTGTTTCACTGATATTTCATTCGTTTACCTGCAAGGCGCCATAGCTCTGTACCCTGGTTTGTCCTCGTGAGCTGAGCGGTAAGCCAAATAACAATCTGGTAACGGTGATTAACAGCTGAAAGCAAATCCGGTGAAGCGCAGTCTTAAGCATAAGGCGCTAAGGAGACCGTAAATGGCTGATACAAAGGCAACGCTCACCCTAAATGGTGACACTGCTGTTGAACTGGATGTGCTAAAAGGCACGCTCGGTCAGGATGTTATTGATATCCGTACGCTGGGTTCTAAAGGTGTGTTCACCTTTGACCCTGGATTTACCTCTACCGCATCTTGCGAATCCAAAATCACCTACATTGACGGTGACGAAGGTATCCTGCTCCATCGCGGCTTCCCCATCGATCAGTTAGCCACCGAATCCAACTATCTGGAAGTGTGCTACATCCTGCTGAACGGCGAAAAACCGACGCAGGCACAGTACGATGAATTCAAAACCACCGTGACCCGTCACACCATGATCCATGAGCAGATTACCCGTCTGTTCCATGCGTTCCGTCGTGACTCTCACCCAATGGCGGTGATGTGCGGGATTACCGGCGCGCTGGCGGCGTTCTACCACGACTCCCTTGACGTGAATAACCCGCGTCACCGTGATATCGCGGCGTTCCGCCTGCTCTCCAAAATGCCTACCATGGCGGCGATGTGCTACAAATACTCCATCGGCCAGCCGTTTGTGTATCCGCGCAACGACCTCTCCTACGCGGGTAACTTCCTGCGCATGATGTTCTCCACGCCGTGCGAAGAGTACGAAGTGAACCCGGTGCTGGAACGCGCAATGGACCGTATTCTGATCCTGCACGCTGACCACGAACAGAACGCCTCTACCTCTACCGTCCGTACCGCGGGCTCTTCAGGCGCGAACCCGTTCGCCTGTATCGCTGCGGGCATCGCCTCCCTGTGGGGACCGGCGCACGGCGGCGCGAACGAAGCGGCACTGAAGATGCTGGAAGAGATCAGCACCGTTGAGCACATTCCTGAGTTCGTGCGTCGCGCGAAAGACAAGAATGACTCCTTCCGCCTGATGGGCTTCGGTCACCGTGTTTACAAAAACTACGACCCGCGCGCCACCGTCATGCGTGAGACCTGCCACGAAGTGCTGAAAGAGCTGGGTACCAAAGATGACCTGCTGGAAGTGGCGATGGAGCTGGAACACATCGCGCTGAACGACCCGTACTTCATCGAGAAGAAACTCTACCCGAACGTCGATTTCTACTCTGGCATTATTCTGAAAGCGATGGGCATTCCGTCTTCCATGTTCACCGTAATCTTCGCCATGGCCCGTACCGTAGGCTGGATTGCGCACTGGAACGAAATGCACAGCGAAGGCATGAAAATCGCCCGTCCTCGTCAGCTGTATACCGGCTACGAGCAGCGTGATTTTAAGTCTGATATTAAGCGCTAACAGGAGTTGGGTGCGGCCTGATGCCCTCACCCCGGCCCTCTCCCACAGGGAGAGGGAGAAAACCTTAAAAACGGTAACCCAAGGGTTACCGTTTTACTTTTATTTCTGGCAGTGCGGGCACCAGTAAAAGGGTCTCGAAGAGAGCATAATCCTGTCGATAATCCCGCCGCACCGCTCGCACTTCTTCCCCGCCCGATGAAACACCTTAAAGCGGAACAGCGCCCCGTGATGCTTGTTCTCATCTACCACGCCGCGCGTGGTGTACGACAGCCGCGGAATATCCAGCAGCGCGTGGGATAACGCCTCCAGCTGTTCATCATTCAGCTGAGACGCTTTATGCTGCGGTGCCAGCCCCACTTCCCACAGAATTTCTACCCGAAGGTAGTTACCCAGCCCGGCCAGAAAGGCCTGGTCGAGGAACAGGCCGGAAAACTGTCGGTTACGGAATTTAGGTGATAACAGCCGGGCCTTCACGTCGCTCGCCGTCAGGCGCATGTCCAGCACGTCCGGCCCGACCCGCTGCAGAAACGGGTGCGTCAGCAGCTGCTCCGGCGTTAACATTTCGATATCCGACGCGCTGTAAAGCAGGATTGCTTTATCCGCCGTTTGCAGCCTGACGCGCAGCACGCGGGTGTTTTGCGGCTGCTCGTCCGCCTCCACCACTCGCCAGACGCCGTAAAGCTGGTTATGGCTATATAACGTCAGGTTATGGGAAAAATGCGTGAGCAAGGCCTTGCCGCGCGTTTCAATATGGGTCACCGTCTGCCCCACCAGCTGTGATTCAAACGGTTTTAGCTGAGGAAAAGCAAACCAGACATCCGTCAACGGTTTGCCCTTTATCGCCGCCTCCAGGCTATCCGCCGCGCGGCGGATTTCCGGACCTTCTGGCATGTTATTGTCCTTTCGTGATTATTCTGCGCTGACCAGAATGCCCTCTTCAGAGAACGCCGCCCGCAGGCGGCGCGCGAACTGGAGCGCATGCTCGCCGTCACCGTGTAAACATACCGTATCGGCCTGCACGTTTGCCGGTGTTCCGTCCACGGCGGTCACCCGCCCGGCGCGCACCATCTCCAGCGTCTGCGCCAGCGCTTTAGCTTCGTCGGTAATCAGCCCCCCGGCCAGCGCACGTGGAACCAGGCTGCCGTCCGGCATGTAGCCCCGATCGGCAAACACTTCCTGACGGGTGGTCAGGCCCAGCCGTTCTCCGGCACGAATCAGCTCGCTGCCCGCAAGGCCTACCAGAATCAGCTGTGGATTACAGTCCCGCACCGCGCGGGCAATCGCCTCCGCCAGCGCCGGATCTTTCGCCGCCTGGTTATAGAGCATGCCGTGCGGCTTCACGTGGCGCAGCACGCCCTTCTCGGCGCGCACCATCGCCTCCAGCGCGCCGATCTGGTAGAGCACCTGAGCGTAGACCCTCTCAGGCGGGAGATCCATCGCCGTGCGGCCAAAGTTTTCCCGGTCGGGGAAGCTCGGGTGAGCGCCAATCGCCACGCCGTTTTTGATGGCATTACGCACGCTCTCCAGCATGGTTTGCGCATCGCCCGCGTGAAAGCCACAGGCGATGTTGACCGAGGTGACCAGCGTCATCAGCGCCAAATCAGCGCTGCCGCCCTCCCCCAGATCGGCGTTTAAATCAATCTTTACCATCAAGCCTCCACGCCAGCTGCTCCAGATAACGCTGCTGATCCTGTCGCGCCTTAAGCGCCTCCTCCAGCGAGCACTGCACGAAGTGAATCGGCTGTCCGAGGGGAATTTGCGCCAGATGGTAGCGATCGGCTTCAATGATGCAGGCAATGCGCGGGTAACCGCCCGTTGTCTGCGCGTCGTTCATTAACACGATGGGCTGACCGTTGCCGGGCACCTGAATGACCCCCGGCAATAACCCGTGGGAGAGCAGTTCCCGGTCCGTCGTGCGGGTCAGCGGCTGCCCCTGCAGGCGGTAGCCCATACGGTTACTCTGCGGGCTGAGCTTCCACGGCGAGCGCCAGAAGGACTCTTTAGAAGCCTCGTCAAACTCATGATATTCCGGCCCCGGTAAGGCGCGGATCTTGTTTCCCCACAGCAGCTGTTTTACGCCCTGCGTGGTCGAGAAATGGCGCGCGGAGGGCTTGATTGCCAGCCGATCGCCGTCGCGCAGCAGACGCCCTTCGTGACCGCCGATCCCGGCTTTCTGATCGGTACTGGACGAGCCCAGCACCTCCGACACGTCGATGCCCCCCGCCACCGCGAGATAGCTACGCACACCGTGCAAAGGACGCTTTAAGGTCAGACGCTGTCCGGCTTTGGCCCGCAGCCGCCAGCCGGTCCACACCGCTTTGCCATCCAGCGTCGCATCACACCCTGCGCCGGTTAAGGCAAACCAGGTCTCCTGACTAAACTCAATGACGCACTGGCCGAGCGTAATTTCGAGCGCGGCCGTATTGCCGGGGTTGCCCACCAGCACGTTAGCAATCTCCAGCGCAGGCCTGTCCAGCGCGCCACAATAGCTCACGCCAGACTGGCGCATACCAAAGCGGCCCGCATCCTGTACGGAGGTATAAAGCCCGGCGCGAATAAGCGTTAACATACCCCCTCCTTCTGTGGGATAAAGCGAAGGGTATCGCCGGGACGCAGGAGTATTGGCGTCTCCAGCCCCGGGTCAAATAACGGTGTGGCGGTATGCCCAATAAGCTGCCAGCCGCCGGGCGATGTCAGCGGATAAACGCCGGTCTGCTCGCCGCCGATAGCCACCGTCCCCGCTGGTACGCTCAGGCGCGGTTCGGCACGGCGTGGCGTATGCAGCTGAGGGGATAATCCCCCCAGATACGGGAATCCGGGCTGAAATCCCAGGAACCAGACCACGTAGTCCACCGAGCTGTGCAGCTCAACAACCTGCTTTTCTGTTAATCCACAGTGGTCTGCCACCACGCCAAGATCCGGCCCCCCCGCACCGCCATAAACGACCGGGATCTCAATGGCACGCGATTCCGGCTCCAGCGCCTCACTCTCTTCCCACCAGCGCTGCAAACGTTCGATGGCATCCAGCGCCAGCGTATGCGGGCTACGGAGCACCACGGTGATGTTATTCATCCCCGGAATGGCTTCAACCACCTCCGGTAGATCGACCAGACGCTGCGTTAGCCGCCAGATACGCTTTTGCGTGGCAAGGGTCACCGGCGGCTCGAGCTCCAGAACCACTGCCGTTTCTCCCAGAAGATAACAACGCGCTCGCTGCACTCAGGCACCTCTCATCAGGCAGGATTAGGGATATCAATAAAGGTCACATCCAGATCGGTATTTTCCGTCAGCCACTCGCTGAGGGCGCGAATGCCGCCGCGCTCGGTGGCATGATGGCCTGCCGCGTAAAAATGCAGTCCCTGTTCACGCGCCGAATGAATGGTCTGCTCGGAAACCTCGCCGGTGATAAAAGCATCGACGCCGAAACGCGCGGCGCTGTCGATAAAACCCTGACCGCCCCCGGTACACCAGGCAACACGCTTCACCGTATCCGGACCGGTATCGCCGCTCCACAGCGGGCGACGCCCCAGGCGCGCTTCAATCCACGAGGCCAGCTCCAGCCCCGGAACCGGCATCGCCAGTTCGCCCCACGGCACCAGCGGCTCAATTTCGCCCATCACGGTAATGCCCAGTAGCTGCGCCAGCTGGACGTTGTTGCCGAGCTCCGGGTGCGCATCCAGCGGCAGGTGGTAACCGTAAAGGTTGATGTCATTTGCCAGCAGCGTTTTCAGGCGGTTGCGCTTCATCCCGCGAATAATCGGCGATTCGTTTTTCCAGAAGTAACCGTGATGGACAATCACCGCGTCGGCGTCCTGACGAACGGCCTCGTCCAGCAGCGCCTGGCTTGCCGTCACGCCGGTGATAATTTTTTGCACCGTCTCACGACCTTCGACCTGAAGCCCGTTCGGGCCGTAATCGCTGAAGGACGTGCTGTTCAGTTTTTCGTTAATCAGGCTTTCCAGTTCGCTGTTTTTCATCATCACTCTCTTATGCTTTACGGGCAGCTTCGTACGCCGCCAGCGTGGCGACACGCGCCTGTTTATGGTCGACAACCGGACGAGGGTAATCCAGCTTTACACGCTGTTTATCCGCCCATGCCCACGGTTCGTGGATCGCTTTAGCAGGTATACCGTTAAGCTCAGGAACCCAGCGGCGAATAAACTCGCCGTCTGCATCAAATTTTTGTCCCTGAGTGGTCGGATTAAAAATCCGGAAATAGGGCGCGGCATCGGTGCCGGTTGAGGCCGCCCACTGCCAGCCGCCGTTATTCGCCGCGAGATCGCCATCGATCAGCTGAGAGATAAAATAGCGCTCTCCGATACGCCAGTCGATAAGCAGATCCTTCACCAGAAAGCTGGCGGTAATCATCCGCAGGCGGTTGTGCATCCACCCCGTCTCATTAAGCTGACGCATGGCGGCATCGACTATCGGGTAACCCGTTTGCCCTGTTTGCCAGGCTTTCAGCAGCCGATCGTTCGTTTGCCACGCCACCTTCTCCGTCCAGTTGATGAAGGGACGATGTTTACATAAATCAGGGTGATACGTCATCAGATGGCGATAGAACTCGCGCCAGATCAGTTCATTCAGCCAGACGGACCCTGCGCCCCCCTCCAGCGCCTGCGGCTGCTCCGCCAGCAGGCGATGTAAACACTGGCGAGGAGAGATCGCGCCCAGCGCCAGACAGGCCGACAGGCGGCTGGTGCCCTCGATGGCGGGAAAATCCCGACGCGCGTCGTAACAGGCCGCGTCCTGTTTGCAGAACTGGCGCAGTTGGGCGATAGCCGCTTTCTCGTCGGCGGGGAACAGCGTTTCATCAAACGGCTGCTGAGGGTAATCAAACGTCAGTTCAGGCAGGTCTTTTATGGCTTCGCCTCTCACGGCAGGCGCGGCAACGCACTCCGGCAGCGCCTCTTTCAGACGTTTGATAAAGGCATTTTTGAAAGGCGTAAAAACTTTATACATCTCGCGGCTGCCGGTCATCACGCTGCCCGGTGCCAGCATCACGCTGTCATCAAACCCTTCGCAGACCACCCCTTCCAGCATCTTCTCCAGCTGACGGTCGCGCTGCTGCTCGTTGAATTCGTACTGATAGTTGTAAAAAAGATGCGTAACGTTGTGCTGCTTACAGATCTCCTGCACCGTCTGCATCTGTGCGGCAAAATCACTCACCTCTTTATAGAGAAGCGGTATGCCTTTTCCGGCGAGCGAATGCTGCAGGTCGGTCAGATACGCACGCAGCAAGGCCGCCTGGCGGGGGGCCATATCGTGCTGCCGCCACTGCTCGGGCGTGGCTATAAACAGAGCCAGTACGTTAGCGTCTTTGGCGCGACAGGCCGCCGCGAGTGCGATGTTGTCATGTACGCGCAGGTCCGCGCGAAACCAAACCAGATGGGTGGGCATAAAACTCCAGGCTATTGTCCATTATGTCCATAAGGGCATGCCGTAAAAGGAAAAAAGCATGCATTGAACTACTTTGCCATGAAGTGTAGACGGGATGAAATAAAAAAGGCCGCCAGGGCGGCCATACAGACTGCTAACAAAGTGCTTGTTGTGCGTTTCGCCCGGCGGCGCTACGCTTGCACGGGCCTACAATGAAACATGCAATGCATTGATATCTCTGCACTGTGTAGGCCGGGTAAGCGCAGCGTCACCCGGCAAGATAGAGGGCTAAATATATCCCTGTAACCTCTGACGAGGGCCTGAAGCCCCCTAACGGACCGCGAATCCCGAGGGACAAAAAAACCGCCACATTGCTGTTGGCGGTTTTTTTTATTGCTATGTGTAGTCTTCGTATCAGTAGAAATCGCAGGTCGCTTTCTCGGCCTGATCCATCCACACCGGCTTCTCGCTGGTTTTCGCCCAGACGCGGTGCAGATAGCTGTAAAAACGTGCACGATCTTTCCAGAACAGCATCACCGGCAGAGCCAGCACGCCAGCCACTACGGCGAAAGTGCGACGCATGAACACGATATGAGCCGGATACTCTTTATAAAGATCCATATTTTCTCCCCTATAGTTGGCCGGAAACGTCATCCGGAAAATTCAAAATCTGTGACCTGGCTAAAATAATATCGCTTTGTTTGTAATTTTACTACTCATCCGACCACTTATTTTTATCCATTT
Organism: Enterobacter sp. KB-221C9; assembly: GCF_041320715.1. NCBI lineage: Bacteria > Pseudomonadati > Pseudomonadota > Gammaproteobacteria > Enterobacterales > Enterobacteriaceae > Enterobacter > Enterobacter sp. KB-221C9. The sequence goes on along the minus strand of NZ_JBGIWG010000003.1, from coordinate 370,518 downwards.
AGTGAATATTTACATTCACGCCGTAATTAAGTTACAAAAAAGTTAACGATTTACTTATCAATAGTTAAATTGTGGGCTTTGCCATTTTTATACTTTTTTTACACCCGCCCTCCCCATTTTTGCGAAATCTTTGCGCCGAAAATCCTACCGTTAGTACAACAACGAAAGTCACCCGGAGGTGGATTGTGAGTGCAGGTCTTATTGCCGGCATCGTGCTGGTGTTCCTGTTATTGGGTTATCTGGTCTATGCCCTGATTAATGCGGAGGCCTTCTGATGGCTGCTCAGGCGTTTCTGCTTATTGCCAGCTTCTTAGTGGTACTGTTCGTTCTGGCAAGACCACTGGGAACAGGACTGGCACGATTGATCAACAACGTCCCCCTGCCCGGCACGGGAAGCGTTGAAAAAGGGATCTGGCGCGTACTGGGAATAGACGATCGGGAGATGAACTGGCGTGAGTATCTGATCGCCATTCTGCTGCTGAATATCGTTGGGCTCATTGCGCTTTTTGCCATGCTGATGCTGCAGGGCATCCTGCCGCTGAACCCGCAACAGTTACCGGGCCTGTCCTGGCATCTTGCGCTGAACACGGCGGTCAGCTTTGTCTCCAACACTAACTGGCAGTCCTATTCCGGCGAAACCACGCTCAGCTACTTCAGCCAGATGGTCGGGTTAACCGTGCAGAACTTCCTCTCTGCCGCGAGCGGTATAGCGGTGATCTTCGCGCTGACGCGTGCGTTTGCGCGCCAGAAGGTGAGCACGCTCGGTAACGCGTGGGTGGATCTGACGCGCATTACGCTGTGGATCCTGCTGCCGATTGCGCTGCTGATCGCGCTGTTCTTTATTCAGCAGGGCACCCTGCAAAACCTGATGCCTTACGCGCCTTATACCTCGCTGGAAGGGGCAAAACAGCTCCTGCCGATGGGGCCAGTGGCGTCACAGGAAGCCATCAAAATGCTCGGGACGAACGGCGGGGGCTTCTTCAACGCCAACTCGTCGCATCCGTTTGAAAACCCTACCGCGTTGACCAATTTCGTGCAGATGCTGGCGATTTTCCTGATCCCCGCCGCGCTCTGCTTTGCCTTTGGCGACGTGGTCAACGATCGCCGTCAGGGCCGCACCCTGCTCTGGACGATGTCGCTTATCTTTGTGGTCTGCGCCGCGCTGGTGATGTGGGCCGAGTGGCAGGGTAATCCGCACTTCCTCTCGCTGGGTGCCGATAGCGCAATCAACATGGAAGGTAAAGAGAGCCGCTTTGGCATTCTCGCCAGCAGCCTGTATGCGGTGGTCACCACGGCAGCCTCGTGCGGGGCGGTCAACGCCATGCACGATTCCTTTACGGCGTTGGGTGGCATGATCCCGATGTGGCTGATGCAGATTGGCGAGGTAGTGTTTGGCGGCGTGGGCTCGGGTCTGTACGGCATGCTGCTGTTCGTACTGCTGGCGGTGTTTATTGCCGGTTTGATGATTGGCCGCACCCCGGAATACCTCGGTAAAAAAATCGACGTTCGCGAGATGAAATTAACCGCGCTGGCGATTCTGGTCACCCCGGCGCTTGTGCTGCTCGGCACCGCGCTGGCGCTGATGACCGAGGCCGGACGCAGCGGCATCTTTAACCCCGGCATTCACGGTTTTAGTGAAGTGCTGTATGCCGTCTCCTCTGCCGCCAACAATAACGGCAGCGCCTTTGCAGGCTTAAGCGCCAACTCACCGTTCTGGAACTGCCTGCTGGCGTTCTGCATGTTTGTGGGTCGCTTCGGGATCATTGTGCCGGTTATGGCGATTGCCGGATCGCTGGTGAATAAAAAAATTCAACCGACCACCACCGGGACATTACCGACCCACGGCGCACTGTTTATCGGCCTGCTGACGGGCACCGTGTTACTGGTCGGCGCCCTGACCTTTATCCCCGCCCTCGCGTTAGGCCCGGTCGCGGAATACCTCTCTTTACGCTGATTTTGCGGAGAAATTGTCATGAGTCGTAAACAACTGGCCCTGTTCGAACCGTCATTAGTTCGCCAGGCGCTCATGGATGCGGTGAAAAAGCTGAGCCCGCGCGTGCAGTGGCACAACCCGGTGATGTTTATTGTCTGGGCGGGAAGCGTGCTGACCACCGCCCTGGCGATTGCCATGGGTACGGGCCACATGCCGGGGAATGCGATGTTTACCGGCGCCATCAGCCTGTGGCTGTGGTTTACCGTGCTGTTCGCCAACTTTGCGGAAGCGCTGGCGGAAGGCCGGAGTAAAGCCCAGGCCAACAGCCTGAAAGGGGTGAAAAAAACCGCCTTCGCGCGCAAGCTGCGCGAGCCGAAATACGGCGCGCAGATGGACCACGTTCCGGCGGATGAACTGCGCAAAGGCGATGTGGTGCTGGTGGAAGCCGGTGACATTATTCCTTGCGACGGGGAAGTTATTGAAGGGGGCGCCTCGGTGGATGAAAGCGCCATTACCGGGGAATCCGCGCCGGTTATCCGTGAATCCGGCGGTGATTTCGCCTCCGTGACGGGCGGGACGCGCATTCTCTCCGACTGGCTGGTGATCCAGTGCAGCGTGAACCCAGGTGAAACCTTCCTCGACAGGATGATCGCCATGGTAGAAGGCGCGCAGCGTCGTAAAACGCCGAACGAGATTGCCCTCACCATCCTGCTGGTGGCGCTGACCATCGTCTTCCTGCTGGCCACCGCGACGCTGTGGCCGTTCTCCGCCTACGGCGGCACCGCGGTCACCATCACTGTTCTGGTGGCGCTGCTGGTCTGCCTGATCCCAACCACCATTGGTGGCCTGCTGTCTGCCATCGGCGTGGCCGGCATGAGCCGTATGCTCGGTGCCAACGTCATCGCCACCAGCGGACGTGCGGTGGAAGCCGCCGGTGACGTGGATGTCTTACTGCTGGATAAAACCGGGACCATTACCCTCGGTAACCGCCAGGCGTCAGATTTCTTACCCGCCCCGGGCGTGGATGAAAAAACGCTGGCGGATGCCGCGCAGCTCTCCTCGCTTGCCGATGAAACCCCGGAAGGCCGCAGTATCGTGATCCTCGCCAAGCAGCGCTTTAACCTGCGCCAGCGCGACGTTCAAAGCCTGCACGCCACTTTCGTGCCCTTCACGGCGCAAACCCGCATGAGCGGCATTAACATTCAGGATCGCATGATCCGTAAAGGCTCTGTTGACGCCATCCGTCGCCACATTGAGGCCAATAACGGCCACTTCCCACCGGAAGTGGACAGCCTGGTCGAAAGCGTGGCCCGTCAGGGGGCGACGCCGCTGGTGGTGGCCGAGGGCGCGCGCGTCCTGGGGGTGATTGCCCTGAAGGATATCGTCAAAGGCGGCATCAAGGAGCGCTTTGCCCAGCTGCGTAAAATGGGGATCAAAACGGTGATGATCACCGGGGATAACCGTCTTACCGCCGCGGCGATTGCCGCCGAAGCGGGCGTGGATGATTTTCTTTCTGAAGCCACACCGGAAGCGAAGCTGGCGCTGATTCGTCAGTATCAGGCGGAAGGCCGTCTGGTGGCGATGACGGGTGACGGTACCAACGATGCCCCTGCCCTGGCGCAGGCCGACGTGGCGGTGGCAATGAACTCCGGTACCCAGGCGGCAAAAGAGGCGGGCAACATGGTCGACCTCGACTCTAACCCGACCAAGCTGATTGAAGTGGTACACATTGGCAAGCAGATGCTGATGACGCGCGGGTCGCTGACCACGTTCAGCATCGCTAACGACGTGGCGAAATATTTCGCCATCATTCCTGCCGCGTTTGCTGCGACCTATCCGCAATTAAACGCCCTGAACGTGATGCACCTGCACTCCCCGTCCTCGGCCATTCTGAGTGCGGTGATCTTTAACGCCCTGATTATTGTCTTCCTGATCCCGCTGGCGCTGAAAGGCGTGAGCTATAAGCCGCTCACGGCCGCCGCCATGCTGCGCCGCAACCTGTGGATTTACGGCCTGGGGGGGCTGGTGGTGCCCTTCATCGGTATCAAGGTTATCGACCTGCTGTTGACGCTGTTTGGCCTGGTTTAAAAGGTGAATCAAATGACGATGTTACGCCCCGCTATACTTCTGTTTATTCTGCTGTCTCTTATTACCGGCGGGCTGTATCCGCTGGTGACCACCGCGCTGGGCCAGTGGTGGTTTAAGGATCGGGCCAACGGCTCGCTGATTATGCAAAGCGGTGAAAACCGCGGTTCTCGCCTGATTGGTCAGAACTTTACGGATGCCCGTTACTTCCAGGGACGCCCTTCCGCCACTGCCGAAAGCCCGTATAATCCGATGGCATCCGGCGGCAGCAACCTGGCGGGCAGCAACCCTGAGCTGGATAAAGCCGTTGCCGAGCGCGTGGCAGCCCTGCGCGCCGCCAATCCACAGGCCAGCCGTGACGTTCCCGTAGAGCTAGTCACCGCCTCTGCCAGCGGGCTGGACTACAGCCTGACCCCGGCAGCAGCGGCATGGCAAATCCCGCGCGTCGCCGCGGCCCGTCAGCTGCCGGTAGAACAGGTTAGCCAGCTGGTTGCAGAGCACACGCAAAAGCCGCTGGTCAGCTTCATCGGCATGCCCGTGGTAAATATTGTTGAGCTGAATCTGGCGCTGGACGCGCTAAGGAAAAACTAAATGACCGACGAGCCCATGCGCCCGGATCCGGACAGGCTGCTTGAACAGACGGCTGAAGCCCATCGTGGCAAACTGAAAATTTTCTTTGGCGCCTGCGCAGGCGTCGGGAAAACCTTCGCCATGCTGACGGAAGCCCAGCGGCTTCGGGCGCAGGGGCTCGATATTTTGATTGGCGTGGTTGAAACCCACGGACGTAAAGAGACGGCATCGCTGCTGAAGGGGCTGGCTACCCAGCCGCCCCGACGCATCAGCCACCGCGGTCGGTTAGTTACCGAATTCGATCTTGATGCCGCCCTCGCCCGCCGCCCCGCCCTTATCCTGATGGACGAACTGGCGCACAGCAATGCGCCAGGCTCACGCCACCCGAAGCGCTGGCAGGACGTTGAAGAGCTGCTTGAAGCCGGCATCGACGTTTTCACGACGGTTAACGTTCAGCATCTCGAAAGCCTGAACGACGTGGTGAGCGGCGTGACCGGCATTCAGGTACGCGAGACGGTGCCCGATCCCTTCTTTGATTCCGCGGACGAGGTGGTGCTGGTTGACCTGCCTCCCGATGATTTACGCCAGCGCCTGCACGAAGGCAAAGTCTATATTGCCGGCCAGGCCGAGCGCGCCATCGAGCATTTCTTTCGTAAAGGTAACCTGATTGCCCTGCGCGAGCTGGCCCTGCGTCGTACTGCCGATCGCGTCGACGATCAGATGCGAGCCTGGCGCGACTTACAGGGACAGGAACGCGTCTGGCATACCCGGGACGCCATCCTGCTGTGCGTCGGCCACGGCAGCGGCAATGAAAAGCTTGTCCGCACCGCCGCTCGCCTGGCGGCCAAATTTGGCAGCGTCTGGCATGCGGTCTATGTCGAAACGCCGCAGCTGCATGCTCTGCCCGAAAACCAGCGTCGCGCTATTCTGAGTTCGCTTCGCCTGGCGCAGGAGCTGGGCGCGGAAACCGCCACCCTTTCCGATCCTCAGGAAGATAAAGCCATTCTGCGCTACGCCCGTGAGCACAATCTGGGGAAAATCGTGATTGGCCGTCGCCAGCATCGCCGTTGGTTTAGCCGCGAATCGTTTGCTGACAAACTGGCCCGCCGCGCGCCGGATCTGGATCTGGTGATCGTGGCGCTGGACGACAAACCCACGCTCCTGCCCTCCCGCACACCGGACGCGCGGGCGTTTGGTGATAAATGGCGTATGCAAATTCGCGGCTGTTTTGTTGCCGTCGTGCTCTGTGCCCTGATCACCATGATTGCCAGCCAGTGGCTGTTTGCCTTCGACGCGGCCAACCTGGTGATGATTTACCTGCTCGGCGTGGTGGTGGTTGCGCTCTTTTACGGACGCTGGCCGTCGGTACTTGCGACCGTCATCAACGTCATCAGCTTCGATCTGTTCTTTATCGCCCCGCGCGGAACGCTTGCCGTGTCCGACGTTCAGTACATTCTCACCTTTGGCGTGATGCTCACCGTCGGGCTGGTGATTGGTAACCTGACGGCGGGCGTTCGCTATCAGGCGCGTATCGCCCGCTATCGCGAGCAGCGCACGCGCCATCTCTATGAGATGTCGAAATCGCTGGCGGTGGGCCGTACGCCGCTGGATATTGTGCAGACCAGCGAGCAGTTTATTCGCTCGACGTTTCATGCCAGCAACCTGATTTTACTCCCGGACGAACACGGCAGGCTGCGCCCGCTGACGTCGGCCTCAGGCATGACGCCCTGGGACGAGGCCATCGCGCGCTGGAGCTTTGATAAAGGGCTGCCTGCGGGCGCAGGCACCGACACCCTGCCCGGCGTGCCCTATCAAATTCTGCCGCTGCGCAGTGCCGATAAAAATCAGGGGCTGGTGATTGTTGAGCCCTCCAACCTGCGCCAGCTGATGATCCCCGAACAGCAGCGGCTGCTGGAGACCTTTACGCTGCTGGTTGCCAGCGCGCTGGAGCGGCTGTCCCTCACCGCCAGCGAAGAGCAGGCCCGGCTGGCGAGCGAGCGTGAAAGCATACGTAACTCGCTGCTGGCGGCGCTCTCTCACGATCTGCGAACCCCGCTCACCGTCCTGTTTGGTCAGTCAGAAATCCTGACGCTGGACCTGGCGGCGGAAGGCTCTAAACACGCCCTTCAGGCCAGCGAGATCCGCCAGCACGTGCTGAACACCACGCGCCTGGTGAATAACCTGCTCGATATGGCGCGTATCCAGTCAGGCGGTTTTAACCTCAAAAAAGAGTGGCTCACGATTGAAGAGGTGGTGGGCAGCGCCCTGAAAATGCTCGAACCCGGTCTGGGTGGGCGACATATCGCGCTGAACATGCCCGAGCCCCTGACGTTAATTCACGTCGATGGCCCGCTGTTTGAGCGGGTGCTGATCAACCTGCTGGAAAATGCCGGCAAATATGCGGGTACCAACGCTCAAATTGGGGTGGATGCGACGGTGGACGATGGCACGCTTCGCCTTGACGTCTGGGACACCGGGCCGGGCATTCCTGCCGGGCAGGAGTTGGCTATTTTCGAAAAATTCGCGCGCGGCAATAAGGAGTCGGCCATTCCGGGCGTCGGGCTCGGGCTGGCCATTTGCCAGGCGATCGTTGACGTCCACGGTGGGTCCATTTCCGCAGAGAATCGTCCGGAAGGCGGCGCGCGGTTTTGTGTTACACTTCCTCTGGAAACCCCGCCAGAACTTAATGAATTACCAGAGGATTTGTGATCAACGTTCTGATTGTTGAAGATGAGATCGCCATTAGCCGTTTTCTGCGCGCTGCGCTGGAAGGAGACGGTCTGCGCGTTCATGATGCGGGTACGCTTCAGCGGGGTTTAATTGAAGCCGCTACCCGCAAGCCGGACCTGGTGATCCTCGATCTTGGTCTACCGGACGGTGACGGCATCGACTTTATCCGGGAAGTGCGTCAGTGGAGCCAGATGCCAATCCTCGTGCTCTCCGCCCGTACTGAAGAGACGGATAAAATCGCGGCGCTGGATGCCGGTGCGGATGACTATCTGATTAAACCTTTTGGTATCGGCGAACTGCAGGCTCGCCTTCGCGTGGCGCTGCGTCGCCACAGCGCAACCACGCCTGCTGACCCAACCTACACGTTTGGGAATATCCGGGTTGACCTGGCCGCGCGGCGCATTGTGCGCGGCGATGAGGAGATTCACCTCACGCCAATAGAATTTCGCCTGCTCGCCGTACTGCTCAACAACCACGGCAAGGTACTCACCCAACGCCAGCTGTTAAGCCAGGTGTGGGGACCCAACGCTGTTGAACATAGTCATTATTTACGCATATATATGGGACATCTTCGTCAGAAACTCGAAGTCGACCCCGCTCGCCCTCGCCATTTATTAACTGAAACCGGTATCGGTTATCGGTTTATGCTTTGAATAACTATTCATTTTATTTTTAAATAAAAATGAAATCCCTCAGAAAATATTTCACAAATAACCCATGCGTTATTTTTCCGGGTTATTTCCGCTCATTTAAAACATTAATAACACAACCCATTAACGCATCATCAACAAATCAGAATTTTGATCTGCGATATTCATTTAAAACGAATATTTATTTCTGGTTTGATCGGTTAACGGTGATCTACCTCACGGTTAATCGGCTTTTCCTGGATAAAATGACCATGCTTTCAATTACTGAAAGGAAAATGAAACATGGAAAACAACAATCGCTTAATGCCCCATATAAGGCGGACAACACATATCATGATGTTTGCCCACCGAAACTGCTTTGACTTTCATCTCTTTAATGCCCGGTAGTCCTTCGACTTCTGGCGCACTCGCTTACAGGTTATCCTGAAACACCTTATTTTACAGGCTATTGCCTGTGACCTCGTGCGCTCATTCATTTTGATTCAGACTCATCCGCACCGGGCGGACTGAATTTCAATCATCAAAAAAGCAATTCACTGATTTTAATCAGCGGCCACCCTTTGCTTTTTTTCCGGAAAATTATCGATTTCTTTCTTGCAAGAAATCGAAGGACGCTTATTACCTAAAATAAAGAGAGAAAGATGAAAAGTTTAAAAATCGCAGCCAGCCGTGCATGTCCGGATTGCTTTACTACCCAGCGTGAACTGGTGGATGTCCGCGCGTCTGATTATATTGATGTTGCCGCCATTGTTCTGGCGGTCACGGATATTGCCAGCGGTATCCTGGACGAAATAGAAGCCACCGGTTTTGGCATTCCTGTATTTGTCGCGACGCACAAAGAAGAGTTCATCCCGGCAGACTATTTATCGCGCATTCATGGCGTATTTGAGTATTCAGACACCAGCAACGACTTTTATGGACGCCAGCTGGAAGCGGCAGCCCAGAAGTATGAAACCCAGCTGCGCCCGCCGTTTTTCCGCGCGCTTGTCGACTATGTGAAGCAGGGCAACAGCGCGTTTGACTGCCCGGGGCATCAGGGTGGCCAATTCTTCCGCCGCCATCCTGCCGGTAATCAGTTTGTCGATTTCTTTGGTGAGACGCTTTTCCGCTCCGATCTGTGCAACGCCGACGTGGCGATGGGCGATCTGCTGATCCACGAGGGCGCGCCATGCATCGCCCAGCAGCATGCAGCAAAAGTCTTTAATGCCGATAAGACCTACTTCGTGCTGAATGGCACCTCGTCATCCAACAAAGTGGTGCTTAACGCCCTGCTCACCCCGGGCGACCTGGTGCTGTTCGACCGTAACAACCACAAATCTAACCATCATGGTGCCCTCCTCCAGGCTGGCGCAACGCCGGTCTATCTGGAAACCGCGCGCAACCCGTACGGCTTTATTGGCGGCATTGACGCCCACTGCTTTGAAGAACGTTATCTGCGCGAGCTGGTGGCAGAGGTGGCGCCGGGCCGTGCACGCGATGCGCGTCCGTTCCGTCTGGCGGTGATCCAGCTGGGCACTTACGATGGCACCATCTATAACGCCCGTCAGGTGGTGGATAAGATTGGGCACCTGTGTGATTACATCCTGTTTGACTCAGCATGGGTGGGTTACGAGCAGTTTATTCCGATGATGGCCGACTGCTCTCCGCTGCTGCTGGAGCTGAACGAAAACGATCCGGGGATCCTGGTCACTCAGTCCGTGCATAAACAGCAGGCCGGCTTCTCGCAGACCTCGCAAATCCATAAGAAAGACAGCCATATCAAAGGGCAACAGCGCTATGTCCCGCATAAGCGGCTGAATAATGCCTTTATGATGCACGCCTCCACCAGCCCGTTTTATCCGCTGTTTGCTGCTCTGGACATCAACGCCCGTATGCATGAAGGCCAGAGCGGCCGCAACATGTGGATGGACTGCGTGGTGAACGGTATCGAAGCGCGCAAGCTAATCCTGGAGAACTGCCGGTATCTGCGCCCCTTCGTGCCGGAGACGGTGGATGGCCGCCCGTGGGAAAGCTGGGACACGGCGGAGATTGCGACCGATCTGCGCTTCTTCCACTTCGTACCGGGTGAAAACTGGCACGCTTTTGAAGGCTATGCTGAGCATCAGTATTTTATCGACCCGTGCAAGCTCCTGCTGACCACGCCGGGCATTAACGCCCGCACCGGGGAATATGAGGACTTCGGCGTGCCCGCCACCATCCTCGCCAACTTCCTGCGTGAAAACGGCATCGTGCCGGAGAAATGCGACCTTAACTCGATCCTGTTCCTGCTCACGCCTGCGGAAGATATGGGCAAACTGCAACAGCTGGTGGCGCAGCTGGTGCGCTTCGAAAAACTGCTCGAGAGCGATGTTCCGCTGAAAGACGTCCTGCCTTCTCTCTACAAACAGCATCCGGAACGTTACGCGGATTACACCCTGCGCCAGATCTGCCAGGAAATGCATGACCTGTACGCCCGCCACAACGTGAAACAGCTGCAGAAAGAGATGTTCCGCAAGTCTCACTTCCCACGCGTGATGATGAACCCGCAGGACGCGAACTACGCCTATCTGCGCGGTGAAGTTGAGCTGGTCTCCCTGCGCGACGCGGAAGGCCGCATCGCCGCCGAAGGCGCGCTCCCTTATCCGCCAGGGGTGCTGTGCGTTGTCCCAGGGGAAGTCTGGGGCGGTTCCGTGCTGCGCTACTTTGCCGCGCTGGAAGAAGGCATCAACCTTCTGCCGGGCTTCGCGCCGGAGCTGCAGGGTGTGTACGTCGAGGAGTGTGAAGGGCGCAAACAGGTTCGCTGCAACGTTATCAAACAACCCGCCGCTCAGCCCGCGCTGCTGAAAGGAGAGAAATTATGAGTAAGTCCAATAAGATGGGCGTGGTGCAGCTGACCATCCTCACCATGGTGAACATGATGGGCTCCGGGATTATCATGCTGCCGACCAAGCTGGCAGAGGTGGGTACCATCTCTATCATCTCCTGGCTGGTGACGGCAGTCGGTTCAATGGCGCTGGCGTGGGCGTTTGCCAAGTGCGGGATGTTCAGCCGTAAGTCAGGCGGCATGGGTGGCTATGCCGAATACGCCTTTGGCAAGTCGGGCAACTTTATGGCCAACTATACCTACGGCGTGTCGCTGCTGATCGCCAACGTGGCGATTGCCATCTCCGCCGTGGGTTACGGTACGGAGCTGTTTGGCGCGACGCTCAGCCCGGTACAAATTGGGCTGGCGACCATCGGGGTTCTGTGGATCTGCACCGTGGCTAACTTTGGCGGCGCGCGTATCACCGGGCAGCTCTCCAGCATCACCGTCTGGGGCGTGATTATCCCGGTTGTCGGCCTGTGCATCATCGGCTGGTTCTGGTTCAGCCCGACGCTGTATGCGAATTCCTGGAACCCGCACCACGTGCCGTTCTTTACCGCTGTTGGGTCATCCATCGCCATGACGCTATGGGCCTTCCTGGGTCTGGAATCCGCCTGCGCGAATGCGGAAGTGGTGGAGAATCCGGAAAAGAACGTACCGATTGCGGTCCTCGGCGGAACGCTGGGCGCGGCGGTGATCTATATCGTCTCAACTAACGTGATTGCGGGCATCGTACCGAATATGGATCTGGCTAACTCCACGGCACCGTTCGGGCTGGCCTTTGCGCAGATGTTCACCCCGGAAGTCGGGAAAGTGATCATGGGTCTGATGGTCATGTCCTGCTGCGGCTCGCTGCTCGGCTGGCAGTTCACCATCGCACAGGTGTTTAAATCTTCGGCTGATGAAGGTTACTTCCCAAAAATCTTCTCCCGCGTGAGCAAAGCCGATGCGCCGGTGCAGGGGATGCTGGCGATTGTCATCTTCCAGAGTGGATTGTCGCTGATGACCATTAGCCCGTCGCTGAACAGCCAGTTCAACGTGCTGGTCAACCTGGCGGTAGTGACGAATATCATTCCGTATATTCTGTCGATGGCGGCGCTGGTGATTATTCAGAAGGTAGCGAAGGTGGATCCACGCAAAGCGCGTGCGGCCAATATCGTGGCGTTGATTGGGGCAATCTACAGCTTCTATGCGCTCTACTCATCCGGCCAGGAAGCGATGCTCTACGGGGCGATGGTGACCTTTATGGGCTGGACGCTGTACGGTCTGGTATCGCCGAGATTTGAATTGAAGAATAAGCATAGTTAAAAAAAGCCCGGTGGCGCTAGCGCTTACCGGGCCTACGATCGCTGTTGTAGGCCGGGCAAACGCAGTGCCGCCCGGCACACAAACCGCACTTACGCGTTTTTCAGCACTTCGCTGACAATCTCTACCGCTTCTTTCTCAATCTGCTGACGATGTTCAGCGCCGAGGAAGCTTTCGCAATAGATTTTATACGCATCTTCCGTACCGGATGGACGCGCGGCGAACCAGCCGTTCTCGGTCATCACTTTCAGACCACCAATGGATGCGCCGTTGCCCGGTGCCGCCGTCAGACGGGCAGTGATCGGATCGCCCGCCAGGGTGCTTGCGCTGACCATCTCCGGAGAGAGTTTGGACAGGGCCGCCTTCTGGGCTGACGTCGCGCTAGCCTGAATACGGTTATAGCTTGGTGCACCAAAGCGTGCCGCCAGGTCATTGTAATGTTCCTGCGGGTTCTTACCGGTAACCGCGGTGATTTCCGCCGCCAGCAGGCACATGATGATGCCGTCTTTATCGGTTGACCATGGCGTGCCGTCGAAGCGCAGGAAAGATGCCCCCGCGCTCTCTTCACCACCAAAACCGAAGCTGCCGTCGTGCAGACCGTCAACGAACCATTTGAAGCCCACCGGCACTTCCACCAGCTTGCGGCCCAGCGCCTCGACCACGCGGTCGATCATCGCGGAGGAAACCAGCGTTTTACCGACAGCCACCTCTTTGCCCCACTGCGGACGGTGCTGGAACAGGTAGTTAATCGCGACCGCCAGATAGTGGTTCGGGTTCATCAGCCCGGCAGGGGTGACGATACCGTGACGGTCATAATCCGGGTCGTTAGCAAACGCCAGATCGAATTTATCGCGCAGCGCCAGCAGGCCCGCCATCGCACACTCGGAGGAGCAGTCCATACGGATCGCGCCGTCTTTGTCCAGGTGCATAAAGCGGAAGGTCTGATCGACGTGATCGTTCACGATGGTCAGATCCAGCTTGTAATGCTCGGCGATACGCTTCCAGTATTCGATACCGGAGCCGCCCAGCGGATCCACGCCCAGCTTCAGGCCGGCTTTCTGAATGGCCGCCATATCGACGATATCCGCCAGCCCTTCCACAAACGGCTGAACCAGATCCTGCTCCTTCACGTGACCGGACGCCATAGCCGCATCCAGAGAAATGCGCTTCACGCCTTTCAGCCCGTCAGCCAGCAAGGCGTTAGCACGATCTTCCACCACTTTGGTGACGTTCGTGTCTGCCGGGCCACCGTTAGGCGGGTTGTATTTGATACCACCGTCTTCCGGCGGGTTGTGGGATGGCGTGATAACGATACCGTCAGCCAGCGCGCCACCTTTTTTGTTGTGCTCCAGGATGGCGTTAGAGACCGCAGGCGTTGGGGTGAAGCCGTTGTTCTCCTGAACAATCACGTCGACGCCGTTTGCCGCCAGCACTTCCACCACAGAGATGAACGCCGGTTCAGACAGGGCATGGGTATCTTTCCCCACGTAGCACGGACCGGTAACGCCGTTTTTAGCGCGCTCTTCCGCGATGGCCTGAGCAATGGCCAGAATGTGCGGTTCGTTAAAGCTGTGGCGCGCCGCGCTGCCGCGGTGACCGGATGTACCAAACTTCACTGCGTGTTCTGCGTTGCCCACGACCGGTTTCAGCACGTAATACTGCGCGGTCAGCTGAGCGACGTTAATCAAATCGCTTTGTTGTGCAGGTTGGCCTGCACGGCTGTGATTTGCCATTACCGGGTCCTTCTGATGCAAGGGTTAAATTGTACCGCAAACCTTTTCAATCAATTCCGCCGGGAACTGCATGGACTGCATGATGTGTTCAATCATGCTGCACTTGCGGCCCGTATTGGTATTGGTGATCACCCAGTACGGGGTGTCAGGAACATGTTTGGGTTTGGTTTGATTGCCATTTTGCAGCAGCGTCTGCTCGTCGCCCGCGAAATAGACGCGAGTACGGCCGTGAAGCGACTCGGTCGCTTCGGCAAACGCTTTGTTATCCAGTGAATAAAGTGTAGACAGCACCAGCATAAAGCGGTTGACCGCCTTTTTCTGCTCCGCGTATTCATCGGAGAGCAGCAGCTCGCGCATCGCGCGCACTTTATCTTTTGCCGGTGTCACGGCAGGTTTTGCTTGCGCAGCAACGCTCGGCTGAGACACGACATCTTTGGTGACTGGGGTAGCAGGCTGTGAAGCGGCGGAAATTTTAAGCATGCGCCGTAAAATGTCGGACGCGCTCTCCCCGATATGCCGCGTCTGGCTGGCAATATACTGATAGAGTTCGTCATCAACTTCGATTGTTTTCATCTTAATCCAGTGCGATATCTTATCTGAATACAAGTCATTGGGATTATAAGGTCAAATCCCAACAGCGGATAGCGTCAAACCAGGTTGGCGGCAAAAGTCAGATTAAACTGGAACCTTGCAGCCGGGCGGCAGAATGGTCAACATGATACCCTAACCTGACATACGTAAAAAAAGAACTTTGCCATGAAATTGAATACCCGAGCGCAAACTGCACAATCGCCGAACAATAATTCTCCCATCGTACTGGTTCACGGGCTTTTTGGCAGTCTGGATAACCTGGGCGTGCTGGCGCGCGATCTGGTTACCGACCACGATATTTTACAGGTTGATATGCGTAATCACGGTCTTTCCGGGCGTTCCGACGAGATGACCTACGCGGCGATGGCGCAGGATCTGCTGGATACGCTGGATGCACATAACCTGCAGAAGGTAACGCTGATCGGGCATTCAATGGGTGGCAAAGCGGTGATGGCCCTGACGGCACTGGCCCCGGACCGTATTAGCGGCCTGGTGGTGATTGACGTCGCGCCCGTGGATTATGACGTCCGCCGTCACGACGAGATTTTTGCCGCCATTAATGCGGTCACAGAAGCGGGTGTCGCGACACGCCAGCAGGCGGCTGCCGTCATGCGTGAGCATCTTGATGAAGAAGGCGTCGTCCAGTTTCTGCTGAAGTCGTTTGTTGACGGGCAATGGCGTTTTAACGTGCCGGTGCTCTGGGACCAGTACAACAACATCGTGGGCTGGGAAACCGTCCCCGCCTGGCCACACCCTACCCTCTTTATTCGCGGCGGAAACTCTCCTTACGTAACCGACGCGTACCGCGACACGCTGCTGGCCCAATTCCCGCAGGCTCGCGCCCACGTGATTGCCGGTGCCGGGCACTGGGTTCATGCGGAAAAACCGGATGCTGTACTGCGCGCCATTCGCCGCTATCTCGCTGATACTGCAAATTGATTAAAAATAAAGCGACTGGAAGGCTGCGGGCTTCCAGTCGTTGGCGTGCCGTTTTTGGTGATGTATGATGGCGCGCTTATCGCCCGGGCATTAGCAGGGCGGCGTGTTTCCCCCGAAGTCTCAGAATCATGGCCAAAGAACAAACGGACCGTACGACACTAGATCTGTTCGCGAATGAGCGTCGCCCGGGACGACCCAAGACGAATCCGCTTTCGCGCGATGAACAGCTGCGTATCAATAAACGCAACCAGCTTAAACGCGATAAAAATCGTGGGCTTAAGCGTGTCGAACTGAAGCTTAACGCCGACGCCGTCGATGCGCTGAACGAGCTGGCTGACGCGCGAAATATCAGCCGCAGCGAGCTCATTGAAGAGATGTTGCTTGTCCAGCTTGAGACGTTACGCAGCCAGGCATAAGTCTGAAAATCCCCTTTATCGCCCTTTTCATGTAGCACAGAGTGCAGTCCTGCGCGATAGCAGTTTCCGCAGGGTTGCCAGTTCTGCTATTATTGCCCTTATCCGTGGCCGAATTGCGCCACCATACTATTAAGTTTCAAGAGGTTATTTTACTCATGGCAATCATCGGCATTTTCTTTGGCAGTGATACCGGCAATACCGAAAATATCGCAAAAAACATTCAAAAACAGCTCGGTAAAGACGTTGCTGATGTGCATGACATCGCCAAGAGCAGCAAAGAAGATCTGGAAGGCTATGATATTCTGCTGCTGGGTATCCCAACCTGGTACTACGGTGAAGCTCAGTGCGACTGGGATGATTTCTTCCCGACGCTGGAAGAAGTGGACTTCAACGGTAAGCTGGTGGCCCTGTTTGGCTGTGGCGATCAGGAAGACTACGCCGAATACTTCTGTGACGCGCTGGGTACCATCCGCGATATCATTGAGCCGAATGGCGCGGTTATCGTCGGCCACTGGCCGACCGCCGGTTACCACTTTGAAGCGTCTAAAGGCCTGGCCGATGACGATCACTTCGTGGGTCTGGCCATCGACGAAGACCGTCAGCCAGAGCTGACGGCAGAGCGCGTTGAGAAATGGGTGAAGCAGATCCGAGAGGAACTGCACCTGGACGATATTCTGAACGCCTGATTTTTATCGCGGCGCAGCGGCGGCTGCGCCCGTGCTCCAGGTCAAACCGATTAAATTAATCGCTACAATCTTTTAACTTTTTCGCCCAGACCTGTACAATGTCTCCCTGATAAAATGTGGTTTTCCATTGAGCAAGTTTGTTGGTGATACCCCATTTTTATAAGCATATTTTGCCTGAGACTTGCAGTTTTCATTTAGCCATGGCAGTTCTATAATGAGACGCATTATCCCAGGTGCATTTTCTGTCACTTCCTACGGAAGTGAATCGTTTAGCAACAGGACAGATTCCGCATGACTGACAACAATACCGCATTAAAGAAGGCTGGCCTGAAAGTTACGCTTCCTCGGTTAAAAATCCTTGAAGTGCTTCAGGGTCCAGACAATCACCATGTCAGTGCGGAAGACCTCTATAAACGTCTTATCGACATGGGTGAAGAGATTGGGCTGGCTACCGTCTATCGCGTGCTGAACCAGTTTGATGACGCGGGCATTGTTACCCGTCATAATTTCGAAGGCGGTAAATCTGTTTTCGAACTGACCCAGCAGCAGCACCACGATCACCTGATCTGCCTCGATTGCGGCAAGGTCATTGAATTCAGCGATGATTCCATTGAATCACGCCAGCGCGAAATCGCCGCGCGTCACGGCATCCGCCTGACCAACCACAGCCTGTACCTTTACGGTCACTGCGCTGAAGGCGACTGCCGCGAAGACGACCACGCGCACGACGCGAAATAATCAGTATTCATACTCTGAGCCAGCCGCAAGGTTGGCTTTTTTTTGCCTGAAAAAAGCCCGGTGGCGCTGCGCTTACCGGGCGTAAAGCAACTTATTTATTGTTATTGCGTATCTCGTTCCAGATCTTATCGCAACGCTTCGCCACTTCCTGATCGTTACCGGTTTTACGCGCCTGAATACAGGCCTGGTAATCCATCACGCGGACGTTCTCCTGCGTCGCGAACTGCTCGTGCGCTTTCTCTTTCTTCAGCACGTTCAGCACGCTCTGGCAGGCTTCAATTTTCTCCGGCGATCCTTCCGCAGTATTAATGCAGGCGCTATAGGCCTCCTTCAGACGGGTGTCCTCTTTCGGCGCCTGCGTCTGAGCGCACGCCACCAGCCCTGATGCCAGCAGCGCGACGATTACGATTTTTTTCATCATGTGCAGTCTCCATACCGGCGGGACTCAGCCCGCCGGTGCGTTCATCAGAAGATGGTGAATGGGGCGATAACCATGAATTTCACGTCACGCTCATCCTGGAAGATGTTGCCGTAACCGCCCGCATAGCTCGGGATATCGGAGTGGTTGTCATACTGGGTAAAGTGCAGTTTGAACATCGTACCTTTCGCGCGGCCATCCTGCAGGGTATAGATAGCATCGAGGCTGTAGGAAGACTCTTTCAGGCGATAGTTGGGATCGTAGTATGCGTCCGGTGTTGCCATATCGGCAGGTTTTGCGTCCCAGGCGTAAGCGTAAGAAGCGCCCACCGCCCAGCCAGGCAGGTTCCAGTTTTTCAGGTCATACATTGCGCCGAAGAAGACCGCTTTCTCGCCGTCGGCGTTGAAGTCGGAACGGTTATCCCACCAGATATCAAGACGACCGTTGGAGGAGGCGTAGGTCGGGGTCATACGCTGCAGGAAGTAGCCCTGCTGCCCTTCCGCCTTCACCCATGTGCCTTCCAGACGTAAATCAACCTGACCGACCTTGTAGCCGAAGGTTAACGCCTGCAGCCACGCGGTGCCGTCATAAATGTCATTGACGCCACCGTTACTGACTTTATCGCGCGTACCGTAGAACTGGTAGCTGGTGCTCAGCGGGCTGCCTGCGACATCGAATTTATAGCTGGCCTTGGCAAAATACTGATCGATATAGCCCTGTGCCTGACCAAATGCCGCTTCAAGCACCAGATCGTTTTTGAAGTCGTACTTCGCGCCCAGCGAGTGCAGGTAATCGACTTTGGTTTTTTTATCGTTCTGGTAGAACTTGTCCATCTCGATGTGCCACGGCGCTTTGTACTCGTTGGTCCACATATAGGAGAAGCTCAACGCACCTGCATCGCCGTAGTCAAAGTTAGCCCCGGCTTCCGCACCCTGATAGGTACCCGGCATAAAGCTCCAGTGCGGTGCTAACAGGGTCTGGCCAGTTGGCTGAATATAACCACCGCGCGCCCATACCGGGCCGTATTTAAATTTCGCAGCGGCTTTGTAAAGGCTGATACCGCTCTTATCGCCGGACCAGTCTTCTTTATACGCTTTGTTACTGGAGGAGAAGGCGATTTCGTTCGGGTGACCGCTGTCGCCGTTTTCCGCCATTTCAATCGCGGTGAACGCAGCAATATCCAGACCGAACATATCCGCGGCATAGCCTGACTGGAAGTCCAGGTTGGCGTTCCAGGTGGAGTGCGAAAGGTTGGTTTTATATTTGTCTTCAGTGACGTCTTTACGGTCACGTTCACGCTGCCAGTAATAAATACCGCCCGTGAGGGTAGAATCGTCGATGAAGCCCGCGGCTTTCGCCTCTGGTGTTACCATCAGGCCCGACATTGCTGTCACACCGGCAATAGCCAGCGCCAGCGCACTACGTTTGCCACTGAACGTACGCATAGATTATTCCTCTTTGACGAATTAAAACGCCTGAAACGGCGTAAATAAAAAAGACCAAATGGTCAGGGGTAGTTTTAAATACCCTCGAATTAACTACCGTCTTTAGGTTATTTTTCGCGACGCGAATTATCAATGCTTTTTAGCGGACAAAAGTCAGGATTATGACGAAGTGCACATAATTGGTAGTGATTTGTAACATTTGCAGGGAGACGAGTAATGGCGGGGAATTATCAGGTATTTCAGTAGCTAGACGTGGGTTCTCTTTCCTTTTTTATAACCTTTTTAATTTTCGTAATGACACAAACTTTTTTTTAAAAAATAAGTAGCACCTCATTGACCTGATATTTTCATGAGGCCTCTTCAGGCCCTAACTTAATACCCTGATCGTTAAATAAAAAAACGCCGCATAGTGCGGCGTTTGTCTCTCATTGACCAGAGCAGCAATATTATTCGCCGATCTTCGTCCAGGTATCACGCAGACCTACGGTACGGTTAAATACCGGTTTTTCCGCCGTGCTGTAACGGTTGTCCAGGCAGAAGTAACCTTCACGTTCAAACTGGAACGCTTTGCCCGCTTCAGCCGCTTTCAGAGAAGGCTCCGCATAACCCTGCTTGATCACCAGAGATTCCGGGTTGATGGTCGCCAGGAAGTCTTCCGCAGCACCTGGGTTAGGCACGCTGAACAGACGGTCGTACAGACGAATTTCTACCGGCAGCGCGTGGGAAGCGCTCACCCAGTGAATAACGCCTTTCACCTTGCGGCCATCCGCCGGATCTTTGCTCAGGGTGTCAGCATCATAAGAACAGAAGATGGTGGTGATATTCCCTTCAGCATCTTTCTCTACGCGCTCGGCTTTGATGACGTAGGCATTACGCAGACGCACTTCTTTACCCAGCACCAGACGCTTGTACTGCTTGTTGGCTTCTTCGCGGAAGTCAGCGCGGTCAATCCAGATGTCAGCGCTGAACGGCACGTCACGGCTTCCCATTTCCGGTTTGTTCGGATGGTTAGGCATGGAGACCAGCTCGCTTTCACCCTGCGGATAGTTTTCGATGACCAGCTTAACCGGATCGATAACGGCCATCGCGCGCGGGGCGTTTTCGTTGAGATCTTCGCGAATGCAGGATTCCAGAGAAGCGATCTCAATGGTGTTGTCCTGCTTGGTCACGCCGATGCGTTTGCAGAACTCACGAATAGAGGCGGCAGTATAACCACGACGACGCAGACCGGAGATGGTCGGCATACGCGGGTCGTCCCAACCTTCAACGTGCTTGTCGGTCACCAGCAGGTTCAGCTTACGCTTGGACATCACGGTGTATTCCAGATTCAGACGAGAGAACTCGTACTGGCGCGGATGCACAGGAATGGTGATGTTATCCAGCACCCAGTCGTACAGACGACGGTTGTCCTGGAACTCCAGCGTACACAGGGAGTGCGTAATGCCTTCCAGCGCATCGCTGATGCAGTGGGTGAAGTCGTACATCGGGTAGATGCACCACTTGTTACCGGTCTGGTGGTGTTCTGCAAACTTGATGCGGTACAGCACCGGATCGCGCATCACGATGAACGGAGATGCCATGTCGATTTTGGCACGCAGGCACGCTTTGCCTTCTTCGAAGCCACCGGCACGCATTTTTTCAAACAGCGCCAGGTTCTCTTCCACGCTGCGATCGCGGAACGGGCTGTTTTTGCCCGGCGCGGTCAGCGTACCGCGATATTCACGGATTTCATCTGCAGACAGTTCATCAACATACGCCAGACCTTTGTTGATCAGTTCAACCGCGTAGGCGTACAGCTGATCAAAATAGTCAGAGGAGTAGCAAATATCGCCAGACCAGTTGAAGCCGAGCCATTGCACATCATTCTTGATGGACTCAACGTATTCGATGTCTTCTTTTACTGGGTTGGTGTCATCGAAACGCAGGTTGCACTGTCCCTGGTAGTCTTGCGCAATGCCAAAGTTCAGGCAAATGGACTTCGCATGCCCGATATGCAGGTAGCCGTTCGGCTCCGGCGGGAAGCGGGTATGAATTGTGGTGTGCTTACCACTGGCCAGATCTTCATCGATGATCTGACGAATAAAGTTACTCGGGCGGGCTTCTGCCTCACTCATCGTGGATTCCTCAAAGCGTAAACAACGTATAACGGCGTATGATCTTATAAGCCGGACGTAGTGACAACCCTTAGTTACGGAAAATACGTCTCTGATGAAAATAATGGGGGCATTTGCTGCAAAAAAAAGCGGCGGAGGATATCCCCCGCCGCTTAAGGCATGACTCTACTCAGGAGCGATTACTTGCCTTTAATCTCATACAGCGGCGTTTGACCCGCAACAACCTGACCTTTCGCCTGAATGACCAGGCCACTGAAGTCATCGATGTTGCTGCAAACGACTGGACTTATCATGGAGCGCGCGTTGGCGTTCAGGAAGTCCAGATCCATTTCCAGAATCGGCTGCCCGGCAACCACTTCAGCGCCCTCTTCCACCAGGCGAGTAAAGCCCTGGCCGTTCAGCGCAACGGTATCGATACCCATATGGACAACGATCTCAGCGCCATTTTCGGTTTCGAGGCAGAACGCGTGGTTGGTGTTGAAGATTTTCACGATAGTACCGGCCGCCGGAGACACAACGGTTTTTTCCGTTGGTTTCACCGCCACACCGTCACCGACCGCTTTGCTGGCGAAGGCTTCGTCAGGCACCTGCTCAAGGTCAACCACGTCACCCGTTACCGGAGAGACCAGAGTTGCCACCGTCACGGCGTTAGGCACGGCCTGCGGCTTCGCTACCGGGGCAACCGTGGTCGCAGGCGCGCTATCGGCTGATGCCGCCGCTACCGGGCCACGGGCAACCACTTTCTTCATTTCGTCACCGATGGATTCCGCTTTGGCGCCCACGATAACCTGGATAGTTTGTTTGTTCAGTTTAACGACGCCCGATGCGCCAAGGCGTTTACACATTGCGTCGCTTACGCGCGCAGAGTCACCCACCGTCAGACGCAGACGGGTGATACAGGCATCAATGGCTTTCAGGTTGTCAGTCCCTCCGACGGCAGCGATATAGCTTGTCGCCAACTGGGTCAGACCCTCCTCGGTATTGCTGTTGGCTTCGTTGGTTACCACTTCGTCGTTGGTATCTTCGCGGCCCGGCGTTTTGAGGTTAAACATACGAATAACCGCAGTGAACAGCACGAAGTAGATGACGAAGAACACCAGACCCATTACCACCAGCATCCAGACGTTCTTGCTTGCCGCCGGCAGGTTGTACATCAACACGTAGTCGATCGCGCCTGCAGAGAAGGAGAAGCCAGCATGGATACCCAGCAGGGTTGCCACAAACAGGCTGATACCGGTAAGCACCGCATGCATCAGGTACAGCACCGGAGCCAGGAACATGAACAGGAATTCCAGCGGCTCGGTAACACCGGTCAGGAACGCGGTAATCGCAACGGACAGCAGCATACCGCCAACCATTGGGCGACGCGCTTTTGGCGCAGCCAGGTACATTGCCAGCGCAGCGCCCGGCAGACCAAACATCATGATCGGGAAGAAGCCAGACATGAACATGCCTGCGGTGCCGTCACCTGCATAGAAGCGGTTAATATCGCCGTGGAATATGGTGCCCGCAGCATTGGTGAACTCGCCAATCTGGAACCATGCGATAGTGTTCAACACCTGGTGCAGACCGGTTGGGATCAGCAGACGGTTGATAAAACCAAAGATACCCGAGCCAACTGCACCCGCTGATACGATCCACTCGCCGCCCGCATGGATCGCATGCTGCACCGGTGGCCAAACGTAGCCAAAGATGGCGGCCAGAACCAGACAGAAGAAGCCCGTCGCGATCGGCACGAAGCGTTTGCCGCCAAAGAAACTCAGGAAGTCTGGCAGCTTAATGTTCGCCCAGCGGTTGTACGTCGCACCACCGACCAGACCGGTAATAATACCTGCCAGCACACCCATGTTGATTTCTGGGTTAATCGTTACCATCGCTTTCGTCAGGATGAAATAACCGACTGCCCCTGCCAGCGCTGCAGCGCCCGCGCTGTCTTTTGACCAGCTTGACGCAACACCGATGGCGAAAATCAGCGCCAGGTTGTCAAAAATGGCACCGCCAGCCTGGGCAATAAACGGTACATTAAGAAGATCGGGTTGCCCGAATCGCAGCAGCAGCGCTGCAACCGGTAGCACAGCGATAGGGAGCTGCAAAGCCCTACCGAGGCGCTGGAAAAAACCTAAAATATTCATCCTATTCCCCCTACGAGACCTTTTTCAGGCTCGCGCATAAACTATGTTTTTATTGTGTCACGAACGATAGATACCGTTGATAATTCACTGGCAGTCTGAGTGTGTGAAAAATTAATTCGTATCGCAAATTAAATGGGTATTTTTTGTGATTTTTGTCACCAAATATCGTTTCTCACCCTCCCTTACACTGGCTAACAGCGAAAACTTATTTTATCATTCAAAAAATCAAGACGGATTGATCCGGCCTGAAAGTTTCCAGGTTACGCTTAAGTATCAGGTTCCGATAGCCATCCGCCCACTCTTCTACTTTAACTCTTGAGGTGAACAATGAGACTGATTCCCCTGGCAACTGCTGAACAAGTCGGTAAATGGGCCGCTCGCCATATCGTTAATCGTATTAACGCTTTTAAACCAACTGCCGATCGCCCTTTCGTTCTTGGACTGCCGACCGGCGGCACGCCGCTGACCGCCTATAAGGCGCTGGTTGAGATGCATAAAGCAGGCCAGGTTAGCTTCAAACATGTTGTGACCTTCAATATGGATGAATACGTTGGCTTACCGAAAGACCACCCGGAAAGCTACCATAGCTTTATGCATCGCAATTTCTTTGATCATGTTGATATTCCATCTGAAAATATTAACCTGCTGAATGGAAACGCGCCTGATATTGACGCAGAATGCCGTCAGTATGAAGAAAAAATCCGTTCTTACGGTAAGATCCATCTGTTCATGGGTGGTGTAGGTAATGATGGTCACATCGCGTTTAACGAACCGGCGTCATCTCTGGCTTCCCGCACCCGTATTAAAACGCTGACCCATGACACGCGCGTGGCAAACTCCCGCTTCTTTGACGGCGATGTTAACCAGGTTCCAAAATACGCCCTGACCGTTGGCGTAGGCACCCTGCTGGATGCCGAAGAAGTGATGATTCTGGTACTGGGCGGCGTGAAAGCGCAAGCGCTCCAGGCTGCCGTTGAAGGCAACGTTAACCATATGTGGACCATCAGCTGCCTGCAGCTGCATCCTAAATCCGTCATCGTGTGTGACGAACCGTCCACGATGGAGCTGAAGGTAAAAACGCTGAAATACTTCAACGAGTTAGAAGCTGAGAACATCAAAGGTCTGTAATTGAATAACCGCCTCTTCATCAAGAGGCGGCCGCTTTTTTTAACCGGGGGTCGTTATGTACGCTTTAACCCACGGTCGGATTTTTACCGGCCATGAAATTCTGGATGACCATGCGATTGTTATCGCTGATGGCCTGATTGAACGTGTTTGCCCGCTGGCAGAGCTGCCGCCGGAGATTGAACAGCGCTCACTCAATGGAGCAGTAATCTCCCCCGGTTTCATCGACGTACAGCTCAACGGCTGCGGCGGTGTGCAATTCAATGATACCGCCGATGCGGTGACGGTCGAAACGCTGGAGATCATGCAGAAAGCCAACGAGAAATCGGGCTGCACCAGCTATCTGCCAACGCTCATCACCAGCAGTGATGACCTCATGAAGCAGGGTATCCGCGTGATGCGCGAATACCTGACCAAACACCCTAATCAGGCGCTGGGTCTGCACCTTGAAGGGCCATGGCTGAATATGGTCAAGAAAGGCACGCATAACCCGGACTACGTGCGTAAGCCTGCTGCGGAGCTGGTTGACTACATGTGTGCGAACGCCGATGTGATCACCAAAGTGACGCTGGCACCTGAAATGACGGGTACGGATGTCATCAGCAAACTGGCTGGTGCCGGGATTATCGTTTCAGCAGGTCACTCAAACGCGACGCTGAAAGAAGCGAAAGCAGGTTTCCGCGCGGGCATTACCTTCGCAACGCACCTTTACAACGCCATGCCGTATATCACGGGGCGTGAACCGGGTCTGGTCGGGGCGATTCTGGATGAGCCAGACGTCTACTGCGGCATTATTGCTGACGGCTTACACGTCGATTATACCAACATTCGCAACGCTAAGCGGCTGAAAGGTGACAAGCTTTGTCTGGTGACGGATGCCACCGCACCGGCAGGTGCAAATATTGAGCAGTTCATTTTTGCCGGTAAAACAATATACTACCGCAATGGACTGTGTGTGGATGAAAACGGTACGCTGAGCGGTTCCTCTTTGACCATGATTGAAGGGGTGCGTAACCTGGTTGAACATTGCGGGATTGCGCTTGATGAAGTCCTGCGTATGGCAACCCTTTATCCGGCTCGCGCAATGGGCGTGGATAAACAGCTCGGCGGAATTGCACCAGGTATGGTTGCAAACCTGACGGCATTCACACACGATTATAAAATTATTAAGACCATCGTTAACGGTAACGAGGTCGTCACTGAGTAAGTAAAAGTATGACACCTGGCGGACAAGCTCAAATCGGTAATGTCGATCTCGTTAAACAACTTAACAGTGCGGCGGTGTACCGCCTGATTGACCAGCACGGACCAATCTCGCGAATTCAGATAGCCGAACAAAGCCAGCTTGCTCCCGCCAGCGTGACAAAAATTACCCGCCAGCTCATTGAGCGCGGTCTGATCAAAGAAGTCGATCAGCAGGCCTCCACCGGAGGCCGTCGCGCGATCTCCATTATTACCGAAACCCGCAATTTTCAGGCAATTGGCGTCCGTCTGGGCCGCCATGACACCACGCTCACGCTGTACGATCTGAGCAGTAAAGCCATTGCGGAAGAGCACTACCCTCTTCCGGAGCGCACCCAGGAGACGCTGGAGCATGCGCTGCTGAATACCATCGCGCAGTTTATTGAAAGCTGTCATCGCAAGATCCGCGAACTCATCGCCATCTCCGTGATTCTGCCCGGTCTGGTCGACCCGGAAAGCGGCGTGATCCGCTATATGCCGCACATTCAGGTTGAGAACTGGGGGCTGGTTGATGCGCTGGAAAAGCGTTTTAAAGTGACCTGCTTTGTGGGCCACGACATTCGCTCGCTGGCGCTGGCAGAGCACTACTTTGGTGCGAGCCAGGACTGTGAAGACTCTATTCTGGTGCGTGTTCACCGCGGAACGGGCGCGGGTATTATCTCTAATGGGCGTATTTTTATTGGTCGCAACGGTAACGTCGGTGAGATTGGCCACATTCAGGTTGAGCCCCTCGGGGAGCGCTGCCACTGCGGTAACTTCGGTTGCCTTGAAACCATTGCCGCCAACACGGCCATTGAGCAGCGCGTTCGCCATCTTCTTGAACAGGGTTACCAAAGCCGCGTCACGCTGGACGATTGCAAGATAGGCACCATCTGCAAAGCCGCCAATAAAGGCGACGCGCTGGCCTGTGAAGTGATCGAGCAGGTAGGACGCCACCTGGGGAAAACCATCGCCATCGCCATTAACCTGTTTAACCCACAAAAAGTGGTGATCGCCGGTGAAATTGTGGAAGCGGAAAAGGTGCTGCTCCCCGCCATTGAAGGCTGTATTAACACCCAGGCGCTGAAAGCATTCCGCCAGAATCTCCCGGTGGTTCGTTCAAAGCTTGACCATCGTTCGGCGATTGGCGCGTTCGCGCTGGTCAAACGCGCGATGCTCAACGGAATTCTGCTGCAGCATTTGCTGGAAAGTTGATCGGACCTTATAGTAACGCCTTCTTTTTTTTGATGTCGGACTGTCCATGACCATTAAGAATGTAATTTGTGATATCGACGGCGTGCTGATGCACGACAACGTTGCCGTGCCGGGTGCTGCGGAGTTTCTGCACCGCATCATCGACAAAGGAATGCCTCTGGTTCTTCTCACGAACTACCCTTCTCAGACCGGTCAGGATCTGGCAAACCGCTTTGCCACGGCGGGTGTCGACGTCCCGGACAGCGTGTTTTATACCTCGGCGATGGCCACGGCGGATTTTCTGAAGCGTCAGGAAGGGAAAAAAGCCTACGTGGTGGGTGAAGGTGCGCTGATCCATGAGCTGTACAAAGCAGGCTTTACCATCACCGATGTCAACCCTGACTTTGTGATTGTTGGCGAAACGCGATCCTTTAACTGGGAGATGATGCATAAAGCAGCATACTTTGTCGCCAGCGGCGCGCGCTTTATCGCCACCAACCCGGATACGCACGGCCGTGGTTTTTATCCGGCCTGCGGCGCGCTCTGCGCCGGTATCGAGAAAATCTCCGGTCGTAAGCCGTTTGTGGTAGGGAAACCTAGCCCGTGGATCATTCGTGCCGCGCTGAACAAAATGCAGGCCCACTCTGAAGAAACCGTTATTGTCGGCGACAACCTGCGTACCGATATTCTGGCCGGTTTCCAGGCGGGTCTGGAGACGATTCTGGTTCTCTCCGGCGTCTCTCAACTTGATGACATTGATTCGATGCCGTTCCGGCCAAGCTGGATTTACCCCTCCGTCGATGAAATTGACATTATCTGATATCGAACCACGCCTCAGGGCGTGGTTTTTCATTTATGGCCTACACAAATAAAATCCCATCTAACAAAAATCACGTTTTATTGCATAATCCTCAATAAAAGAATTCAAGGCGTACTCTTTTTTCACTATTCCGCAATCACCATTGCACTATTTCCGTTTTCACCCGTAAAACGCTTGCGCGCCCTGCCCCTTTGCGGCATTTTCATAAGCAAGCACCATTACAAAGCAACAGGGTTAACGGAGAAGGTTATGTGTTCAATTTTTGGCGTACTGGATATTAAAACTGACGCGGGCGAACTGCGTAAAAAGGCACTCGAACTGTCCCGCCTGATGCGCCATCGCGGACCGGACTGGTCAGGCGTTTACGCCAGTGACAAAGCGATTCTGGCTCACGAACGTCTGTCTATTGTTGACGTCAATGCCGGTGCACAGCCGCTGTATAACGAGAAAAAAACGCACGCGCTGGCTGTCAACGGTGAGATCTACAACCACCAGGCGCTGCGCGCCGAATACGGCGACCGCTACGCGTTCCAGACCGGTTCTGACTGTGAAGTGATCCTGGCGCTGTATCAGGAGAAAGGACCCGAGTTTCTGGACGACCTGCAGGGCATGTTTGCCTTCGCCCTGTACGACAGCGAAAAGGACGCTTACCTGATTGGCCGTGACCATATCGGCATTATCCCGCTGTACATGGGCCACGATGAGCACGGCAACTTCTACGTTGCCTCTGAAATGAAAGCCCTGGTCCCGGTCTGCCGCACCATTAAAGAGTTCCCGGCGGGCAGCTACCTGTGGAGCAAAGACGGCGAGATCCGTCAGTATTATCAGCGTGACTGGTTCGATTTCGACGCGGTAAAAGACAACGTCACGGACAAAGCCGAGCTGCGTCAGGCGCTGGAAGATTCCGTAAAAAGCCACCTGATGTCCGACGTGCCGTACGGCGTGCTGCTCTCCGGCGGTCTGGACTCCTCCGTGATCTCCGCGATCACCAAGAAATTCGCGGCCCGTCGTGTGGAAGATCAGGAGCGCTCAGAAGCCTGGTGGCCACAGCTGCACTCTTTTGCCGTTGGTCTGGAAGGCGCTCCTGACCTGAAAGCCGCGCAGGAAGTGGCGAACCACCTCGGCACCGTGCACCACGAAATTCATTTCACCGTGCAGGAAGGTCTGGATGCGATCCGCGATGTGATCTATCACATTGAAACCTATGACGTGACCACCATCCGCGCCTCGACCCCGATGTACCTGATGTCGCGTAAGATCAAAGCGATGGGCATCAAGATGGTGCTCTCCGGTGAAGGTTCTGACGAAGTGTTTGGCGGCTACCTGTACTTCCATAAAGCGCCGAACGCCAAAGAGCTGCACGAAGAGACCGTGCGTAAGCTGCAGGCGCTGCATATGTTTGACTGTGCGCGTGCCAACAAAGCGATGTCCGCATGGGGCGTGGAAGCGCGCGTGCCGTTCCTGGATAAGAAATTCCTCGACGTCGCGATGCGCATCAACCC
This sequence comes from Enterobacter sp. KB-221C9, assembly GCF_041320715.1. NCBI lineage: Bacteria > Pseudomonadati > Pseudomonadota > Gammaproteobacteria > Enterobacterales > Enterobacteriaceae > Enterobacter > Enterobacter sp. KB-221C9. The sequence goes on along the minus strand of NZ_JBGIWG010000003.1, from coordinate 341,329 downwards.
GCAGGACAAAATGTGCGGCAACGGTAAAATGGAAAAACATATCCTGCGCGAATGTTTTGAATCCTATCTGCCGGCGAGCGTGGCGTGGCGTCAGAAAGAGCAGTTCTCTGATGGCGTAGGTTATAGCTGGATCGACACCCTGAAAGAGGTCGCGGCGAAGCAGGTTTCTGACCAACAGCTGGAAACCGCAAGCTTCCGCTTCCCGTACAACACGCCGGGCTCGAAAGAGGCGTATCTGTACCGTGAAATTTTTGAAGAGCTGTTCCCGGTACCGAGTGCTGCCGAGTGCGTACCGGGTGGTCCGTCCGTCGCCTGCTCTTCTGCCAAAGCGATTGAATGGGATGAATCTTTCAAATCCATGAACGATCCATCAGGACGCGCGGTAGGCGTTCACCAGTCAGCCTACAAATAATCATTCAGATCGCAATCGGGCCCCTCAGGGGCCTGATTTTTTTGCCTCGTATTTCACCGTCTAAATCTGATTAATAACCAATAATTGCCGAATATTCGGTCACGCTGTTCGCAACCTAACCAAACAGTCACTTTCCGGCTATTTTCGTTGAAAAAGGTGTTGACGCTGCAAGGGTCTATACGCATAATGCGCCCCGCAACGCCGATAAGGTAACGCGAAAAAAGATGGCTACGTAGCTCAGTTGGTTAGAGCACATCACTCATAATGATGGGGTCACAGGTTCGAATCCCGTCGTAGCCACCATCTTTTTTGCGGGAGTGGCGAAATTGGTAGACGCACCAGATTTAGGTTCTGGCGCCGCAAGGTGTGCGAGTTCAAGTCTCGCCTCCCGCACCATTCCCAGGTAAGCGTTGCACGGATGGGGTATCGCCAAGCGGTAAGGCACCGGTTTTTGATACCGGCATTCCCTGGTTCGAATCCAGGTACCCCAGCCATATTTCTTCGATTTTGCGGTTCTCCGCGGTATTGGGGTATCGCCAAGCGGTAAGGCACCGGTTTTTGATACCGGCATTCCCTGGTTCGAATCCAGGTACCCCAGCCAATCGAAGATTGCAGTACTGGCTACGTAGCTCAGTTGGTTAGAGCACATCACTCATAATGATGGGGTCACAGGTTCGAATCCCGTCGTAGCCACCAAATTAGTAATCTGTCGAATGATTCGATAGACTAAAAAAAATTGTTGGGGTATCGCCAAGCGGTAAGGCTCTGGTTTCTGATACCAGCATTCCGAGGTTCGAATCCTCGTACCCCAGCCAATTTAAAAAGTCGTTAAGCCGTTTGTTTAACGCAATTGGGGTGTCGCCAAGCGGTAAGGCACTGGTTTCTGATACCAGCATTCCGGGGTTCGAATCCCTGCACCCCAGCCACTTAAGTAACAAAAAAGCCCGCTCTGCGGGCTTTTTTGTTTTTGTTGTTCAGAATTGTGTGGCCTGATGCCCTCACCCTGTCCCTCTCCCACAGGGAGAGGGACAAAAGGTTAGAGTCCGAGGGCGTATTTCAGCGCCTGGCGCTTCAGACCACCGGCGCGTTCTGCCGCCATCAATCCAATATTACGCAGAATGCGCACCGGGGCTAAGTCATTGCTGAACCCGGCATAGAACAGATCCATCCCCGACTGCATGATGAAATTGTCCGCCATGCGCCGCGTCTGGTAACGCTTCAGGACCTGATGGCTGGCCCAGTTTTCAGCGTGCCCGCGAGCGCTGCCCAGCACATCCAGTAACGCATCGACATCACGATACCCCAGGTTGACACCCTGCCCGGCCAGCGGATGGATGGTGTGTGCCGCATCGCCCACCAGCGCCAGCCCTTCACGGGCATACTGCAAAGCGTGACGTCGCGTGAGGGGAAACGCCCCTGCAGTAACCGGCGTTACGTTGCCCAGACGGCTCGGGAAGTGCAGCAGGATCTCGCGCTGCAGCTGTTCCATGTTCATCCCCTGCAGCTGGCGAATGCGCGCGGGTTTGTCGTACCACACCAGCGACGCCCAGTTATCAAACAGCGGTAAAAAGGCGTGCGGACCGTTCGGCGTAAAGTGCTGCCAGGTGCTTTCTCCCGGCGCATTCTCGCACTCGACGGTAATCAGCATGCAGGATTGCTCATACTGCCAGGCATGAACCCCGATACCCGCCATCTGTCTGACCTGCGAGTTAGCGCCGTCCGCCCCAACGACCAGCTTCACGGCCAGTGCATCACCGCTGTCGAGCGTCAGTGAATAGCCGCTCTCGTGAGGATGCAGTGCTTTAATCGAGGCAGGAACTCGCAGCGTCACCTTCGGATGCGCCTCCAGCGCCTGCCAGAGCGCCAGCTGGAGCACGTTGTTTTCCACCATATAACCCAGGCGCGGCAGCTTCAGCTCAGCGGCATCAAACGCGACGTGGGCATTTTCCCACTCCCAGGTTTCAAGACGGCTGTAAGGATGGGCGCGCATCGCCAGCACCGCCTCCCAGACGCCCAGCCCGCGCAGCAGATCCACGGACGCCGCGCTGATCGCGGAAATGCGCACATCCGGTTTGCTGGTGGGCTCGAAGGCCGGCGGAGCAGCCTGTTCAATTACCGTTACCTCAAATCCCTGCTGCGCCAGCCCCAGCGCCAGCGCGCCGCCGACCATACCGCCGCCGACAACGGCAACTTCGGTGTGTAGGAGTGTCATGGTCAATTGTCCTTATTGGAGAATCCCTTAAGTTTACCGGATTTTTGCGGTCCTGAGACACATAACCTTCATACTGGTCACAACCCCACCAAAGCATTACAATACGCGGCTTGCAATCCTGAGCTGAGCAAGTCGATGACTAAAAAACTCCATATAAAAACCTGGGGCTGTCAGATGAACGAATACGATTCATCCAAGATGGCCGATCTGCTGGATTCAACCCACGGATACCAGCTGACAGAAAATGTGAAAGAAGCGGACGTGCTGCTGCTGAACACCTGTTCGATTCGTGAAAAAGCGCAGGAAAAAGTCTTTCACGTGTTAGGCCGCTGGAAGCTTCTCAAACGAAAAAATCCGGACCTGATCATCGGCGTGGGTGGCTGCGTCGCGTCGCAGGAAGGCAAGCTGATCCGCCAGAGAGCCCCGTATGTGGATATTGTCTTTGGCCCTCAGACCCTGCACCGCCTGCCAGAGATGATTAATCAGGTTCGCGGCAACCGCAGTCCGGTCGTTGACGTCAGCTTCCCGGAGATCGAAAAGTTTGACCGTCTGCCGGAGCCGCGCGCAGATGGCCCAACCGCCTTCGTCTCCATCATGGAAGGCTGCAACAAATACTGCACTTACTGCGTGGTGCCTTACACCCGCGGTGAAGAAGTCAGCCGTCCGGCAGACGATATTCTGTTTGAAATCGCGCAGCTTGCCGCACAGGGCGTTCGCGAAGTGAACCTGCTGGGCCAGAACGTTAACGCCTGGCGCGGAGAAAACTACGACGGCACCACCGGCAGCTTTGCCGAGCTGCTGCGTCTGGTGGCCGCGATTGACGGCATTGACCGTATTCGCTTTACCACCAGCCATCCGATGGAGTTTACCGACGACATCATCGACGTGTATCGCGATACGCCAGAGCTGGTGAGCTTCCTGCACCTGCCGATTCAGTGTGGCTCTGACCGCGTGCTGAACCTGATGGGCCGCCCACATACGGTGCTGGAGTACAAATCCACCATTCGTAAGCTGCGTGAAGCGCGTCCAGATATCCAGATCAGCTCCGATTTTATCGTCGGCTTCCCTGGCGAAACCGCTGATGACTTCGAGCGCACCATGAAGCTCATCGGTGAAGTGAATTTTGACGTCAGCTACAGCTTCATCTTCTCTGCGCGTCCTGGAACACCTGCGGCCGATATGGTTGACGATGTGCCGGAAGAAGAGAAAAAGCAGCGCCTGTATATTCTGCAGGAGCGTATTAACCAGCAGGCCAACGCGTGGAGCCGCCGTATGCTCGGCACCGTTCAGCGCATTCTGGTGGAAGGCACCTCGCGCAAGAGCATTATGGAACTCTCCGGTCGTACCGAAAACAACCGCGTGGTGAACTTTGAAGGCACCCCGGACATGATTGGCAAATTCGTGGACGTCGAAATTGTCGACGTGCTGACCAACTCGCTGCGCGCGAAGCTGGTACGCACCGAGGATGAAATGGGCCTGCGTATTGCCGAGTCACCGGAATCCGTGATCTCTCGCACCCGCAAAGAAAACGATTCTGGCGTTGGGATTTACCAGCCTTAATCCCCAAGGCCTGCCCTTCCGGCAGGCCTTGTATTTCCTCTCATCGTCCCCAATATCTTCCGCAACGCTTGCGCCTTTATTCTGTGGCGTGAATAATTTCGGTAATGACCGTTTTATTACGCCCTATCGCAACGGATCGGTTAACCAATTAAAGAGGAACAGTTTGAACATAGATACGCGTGAAATTAGCCTTGAGCCAGCAGACAACGCTCGCCTGCTGAGCCTGTGCGGGCCGTTTGATGACAATATCAAACAACTGGAGCGACGTCTGGGTATCGAAATCAATCGTCGCGATAATCATTTCAAACTTACCGGGCGCCCTATCTGCGTCAACGCCGCTGCGGATATTCTGCGTAGCTTGTATGTCGATACCGCCCCAATGCGCGGCGAAACGCAGGATATCGAGCCGGAACAGATCCACCTCGCCATTAAAGAGGCGCGCGTGCTTGAACAGAGCGCGGAAAGCGTACCGGACTACGGCAAGGCCATTAACATCAAGACCAAACGTGGCGTCATTAAGCCGCGTACGCCAAATCAGGCGCAGTACATCGCCAATATTCTTGACCACGACATCACCTTCGGGGTGGGGCCTGCGGGGACGGGTAAAACCTATCTCGCCGTTGCCGCTGCGGTAGATGCGCTGGAACGCCAGGATATCCGTCGAATTCTGCTGACCCGTCCGGCCGTTGAGGCGGGCGAAAAGCTGGGCTTCCTGCCGGGCGACCTGAGCCAGAAGGTCGACCCGTATCTGCGTCCTTTATACGATGCGCTGTTCGAAATGCTGGGCTTTGAGAAGGTCGAGAAGCTCATTGAGCGTAACGTTATCGAAGTTGCCCCGCTCGCCTACATGCGCGGTCGTACGTTGAACGATGCGTTCATCATTCTCGATGAGAGCCAGAACACCACCATCGAACAGATGAAAATGTTCCTGACGCGTATCGGTTTTAACTCGAAGGCGGTCATTACCGGTGACGTCACCCAGATCGACCTGCCGCGCAGCACCAAATCCGGCCTGCGCCACGCCATCGAAGTGCTGGCCGAAGTCGACGAAATCAGCTTTAACTTCTTCCACAGTGAAGACGTGGTACGCCACCCGGTGGTCGCGCGTATCGTTAACGCCTATGAAGCCTGGGAAGAGGCGGATCAGAAGCGTAAGGCCGAACTGGCCGCAGAACGTAAGCGCGAAGCGCAGGAGCAAGAACAGAAATGAGTCAGGTGATCCTCGATTTACAGCTGGCCTGTGAAGACAATTCCGGCATGCCAGATGAGGCACAGTTTCAGAAATGGCTGGATGCCGTTATTCCTCATTTTCAGGAAGAATCAGAAGTGACGATTCGCCTGGTGGATGAAGCGGAAAGCCATGAGCTTAACCTGACCTATCGCGGGAAAGATAAGCCGACCAACGTGCTCTCTTTCCCGTTCGAAGCGCCGCCGGGCATTGAGATGCCGCTGCTGGGCGATCTGATCATCTGCCGTCAGGTGGTTGAACAGGAAGCCAAAGAGCAGCAAAAGCCGCTTGAGGCCCACTGGGCGCATATGGTGGTACACGGCAGCCTGCACCTGCTGGGCTACGATCATATTGAAGATGACGAAGCGGAAGAGATGGAGTCCCTCGAGACAGAGATAATGCTTGCTCTGGGCTATGAGGATCCGTACATTGCCGAGAAAGAATAGTCCGTCATTTGACTGACTCACATGCCGCCACGAAAGGACATCGCGTGGCGGTAAACGTTGAACTAACAAGAGAACCCTTAACAAACGCCATGAGCGACGACAATTCACACAGTAGCGACACGACAACCAGTAAAAAGGGATTTTTCTCCCTCATTCTGAACCAGCTTTTCCACGGCGAACCCAAAAACCGTGATGAACTGCTGGAGCTGATTCGTGATTCCGGGCAGAACGACCTTATCGACGAAGATACGCGCGAAATGCTCGAAGGGGTTATGGACATCGCCGACCAGCGCGTTCGCGATATTATGATCCCCCGCTCGCAGATGATCACCCTGAAACGTAACCAGACGCTGGACGAGTGCCTCGATGTGATCATCGAATCCGCCCACTCGCGTTTCCCGGTCATTAGCGAAGACAAAGATCACATCGAAGGGATTTTGATGGCGAAAGATCTGCTGCCGTTTATGCGCAGCGATGCCGAAGCCTTCAGCATGGAAAAAGTGTTACGCCAGGCCGTGGTTGTGCCGGAAAGTAAACGTGTGGATCGGATGCTGAAAGAGTTTCGCTCTCAGCGTTACCACATGGCGATTGTTATTGATGAGTTTGGTGGCGTTTCCGGTCTGGTCACGATCGAGGATATTCTTGAGCTGATCGTGGGCGAAATCGAAGACGAGTACGACGAAGAAGAAGACATCGACTTCCGTCAGCTTAGCCGCCACACCTGGACCGTACGCGCGCTGGCCTCCATCGAGGACTTCAACGACGCCTTCGGTACCCACTTCAGCGATGAAGAGGTCGATACCATTGGCGGGCTGGTGATGCAGGCCTTTGGCCACCTCCCGGCGCGCGGTGAGACCGTTGACATCGACGGTTACCAGTTCAAAGTGGCAATGGCCGACAGCCGACGTATTATACAGGTTCACGTCAGAACGCCGGACGACTCACCGGTGCCAAAACTGGAAGATTAATGTAAATGGCATTTGCCCCACTGCTTGAACGCCAGCGCGTCCGTTTGCTGCTGGCGCTGTTACTTGGAGCCAGCGGTACGCTGGCTTTTTCTCCTTACGACATCTGGCCCGCGGCCATTCTCTCCCTGATGGGGCTTCAGGGCCTGACCCTGAATCGTCGTCCGGTACAGGCCGCCGCCATCGGTTACTTCTGGGGGCTGGGTCTGTTTGGCTCAGGCATCAACTGGGTTTATGTCAGCATCGCCCAGTTTGGCGGTATGCCGGGCCCGGTTAACGTCTTCCTGGTGGTATTGCTCGCCGCGTATCTCTCGCTCTATACCGGTCTGTTCGCCGGCATCCTTTCTCGCCTGTGGCCAAAAACAACCTGGCTGCGCGTCGCCATTGCCGCGCCGGTGGTCTGGCAACTCACCGAGTTCCTGCGCGGCTGGGTGCTGACGGGCTTCCCATGGCTGCAGTTCGGCTACAGCCAGATTGACGGCCCGCTGAAAGGCCTGGCGCCGGTAATGGGTGTTGAAGCCATCAACTTCCTGTTGATGGTGGTGAGCGGCCTGCTGGTCCTGGCGCTGGTCCAGCGCTGCTGGAAACCGCTGGCCGTGGCGCTGGTGTTGTTCGCCCTGCCCTTCCCGCTGCGTTATATCCAGTGGTTCACGCCTGAGCCCGCGCGCGCCATGCAGGTTTCCATGGTGCAGGGGAATATCCCGCAGTCCATGAAGTGGGATGAGAAAGAGCTGCTGAATACGCTGAAGATCTACGCCAACGCTACCGAAGAGGTGATGGGCAAATCGCAGCTGATTATCTGGCCGGAGTCTGCAATCCCCGATCTGGAAATTAACCAGCAGCCGTTCCTCAACATGATGAACGACCTGCTGCTGGCGCGCGGCAGCACGCTGATCACCGGGATTGTCGATGCGCGTCTGAATCAGCAGAACCGCTACGACACCTACAACAGCATCATTACGCTCGGGAAGGATAGCGAGTACAGCTACCACTCCACTGACCGGTATAACAAGAACCACCTGGTGCCGTTTGGTGAATTTGTCCCGCTGGAGTCGATTCTGCGCCCGCTGGCCCCGTTCTTTGACCTGCCGATGTCCTCTTTCAGCCGCGGCCCGTATGTTCAGCCTCAGCTGCACGCGCACGGCTTTGCCCTGACGGCGGCCATCTGCTACGAAATCATTCTCGGCGAGCAGGTACGCGATAACTTCCGCCCGGATACTGACTATCTGCTGACCATCTCCAACGATGCCTGGTTTGGTAAGTCAATCGGCCCGTGGCAGCACTTCCAGATGGCACGTATGCGCTCCCTGGAGCTGGCGCGTCCGCTGCTGCGCAGCACCAACAACGGCATCACCGCCGTGATTGGTCCGCAGGGTGAAATTCAGGCGATGATCCCGCAGTTTACCCGTGAGGTACTGACCACTAAAGTCACGCCAACTACGGGGCTGACGCCATACGCGCGCACCGGCAACTGGCCGCTGTGGATTTTGACCGTGCTGTTCGGCTTTGGCGCGGTGCTGATGAGCCTGCGTCAGCGTCGTAAATAACCTTCCCTTCTGTTGCCGGGTGGCGCTAACGCTTACCCGGCCTACTTTCCCATGCTGTAGGTCGGGTAAGGCGTAGCCGCCACCCGACAATTCCCTCCAGACGCCCATTCTGGCACGCCTATTGCTTTGTTTATTCAGGTAAACGCAGTTTGGCTTAACGTGCAACTTTGTCGCACCAGCGTAGATCATCGGTAGCACCGAAACGGTGCAACGGGAGATATTTGCCCCTGAATGGTGCGGCGCGCTTCGCAAAAATAAACAATAACGCAGCAAAATCTTTACATTAAGCCAGACTAAATGTTAACAAGCTTGCATAACACTGCACTCGCATTGCGCGAGATATAACAACATCACAATGGGTATCAAAGCGTCTCTGGCGCTGATAAAAAAGGAGTTGGGTATGCAATTACGTAAACTGGCCACAGCAATGCTGGTTATGGGAATGTCTGCAGGCGTGGTTCACGCTGAAGATGCGCCGGCAGCAGGCAGCACTCTCGACAAGATTGCCAAAAACGGCGTCATCGTGGTCGGCCACCGTGAATCTTCTGTCCCGTTCTCTTACTACGACAACACGCAAAAAGTCGTGGGCTATTCACAGGATTACTCCAACGCCATCGTTGAAGCTGTGAAGAAAAAGCTGAACAAACCTGACCTGCAGGTGAAGCTGATCCCAATCACTTCACAGAACCGTATTCCACTGCTGCAAAACGGCACCTTTGACTTCGAGTGTGGTTCCACCACCAACAACCTCGAGCGTCAAAAACAGGCTGCCTTCTCTGACACCATCTTTGTCGTAGGCACCCGTCTGCTGACGAAGAAAGGCGGTGAGGTCAAAGACTTCGCTGACCTGAAAGGCAAAGCGGTTGTTGTCACCTCCGGTACCACGTCAGAAGTGCTGCTGCACAAGCTGAACGACGAGAAGAAAATGGATATGCGCATCATCAGCGCGAAAGACCATGGCGACTCCTTCCGCACCCTGGAAAGCGGTCGTGCCGTCGCGTTTATGATGGATGACGCCCTGCTGGCGGGCGAACGTGCGAAAGCGAAAAAACCAGACAACTGGGATATCGTCGGTACCGCGCAGTCTAAAGAAGCCTACGGCTGTATGCTGCGTAAAGACGATCCGCAGTTCAAAAAGCTGATCGATGACACCATCGCTCAGGTGCAGACCTCCGGCGAAGCCGAAAAATGGTTCGACAAGTGGTTCAAGAACCCGATTCCACCAAAAAACCTGAACATGAATTTTGAACTGTCTGAAGACATGAAAGCGCTGTTCAAATCTCCAAATGACAAGGCTCTTAACTAATTAGAACAACAGGGGCGGGATCTCCTGCCCTCTCGATTGTCGGGAAGCATGGACAGACTATACGCTGAGTGGTCGTTCCCCACTCGGCGCGAAAAATGAGCTTCTCACCAATCTTCGAGGGTAGCGCTGCTACCCTTTTTTTTCTGGAGTTTATTATGTCAATAGACTGGAACTGGGGCATATTCCTGCAACAAGCCCCGTTCGGCAACACCACCTATCTTGGCTGGCTGTGGAGCGGCTTTCAGGTCACCGTGGCATTATCGATAACGGCGTGGATCATCGCGTTTCTTGTCGGTTCTTTGTTCGGTATTCTGCGCACCGTCCCAAACCGTTTTCTTTCAACACTTGGCACCCTGTATGTGGAACTGTTCCGTAATGTTCCGCTGATCGTGCAATTCTTTACCTGGTATCTGGTCATCCCGGAACTGCTGCCGGAAAATATTGGCATGTGGTTCAAGTCGGAACTGGATCCGAACGTACAGTTCTTTGTCTCCTCCATGATGTGTCTGGGGCTGTTTACCGCTGCGCGCGTTTGCGAGCAGGTGCGTGCCGCCATTCAGTCATTACCCCGTGGACAAAAAAATGCGGGCCTGGCGATGGGCCTGACCCTGCCGCAAACCTACCGCTATGTGCTGCTGCCTAACGCCTACCGCGTTATCGTTCCACCGATGACCTCTGAGATGATGAACCTGGTGAAAAACTCGGCCATCGCCTCGACTATCGGCCTGGTCGACATGGCTGCCCAGGCGGGCAAGCTGCTGGATTACTCCGCCCACGCGTGGGAATCCTTCACCGCGATTACGCTCGCGTATGTTCTGATTAACGCTTTCATCATGCTGGTGATGAACCTGGTTGAACGCAAAATCCGCCTGCCGGGTAATCTGGGGGGCAAATAATGTACGAATTTGACTGGAGTTCTATCGTTCCATCCATGCCTTACCTGCTTGATGGCCTGGTGATTACCTTAAAAATCACCGTTATCGCCATCATCATTGGTATCGTCTGGGGTACCCTGCTGGCCGTCATGCGCCTGTCGAGCTTTAAGCCGTTCGCCTGGTTTGCGACCGCCTACGTTAACGTGTTCCGCTCCATCCCGCTGGTGATGGTGCTGCTGTGGTTTTACCTGATTGTACCCGGCTTCCTGCAGAACGTGCTGGGGCTGTCGCCGAAAACCGATATCCGTCTGATCTCCGCCATGGTGGCGTTCTCGATGTTTGAGGCCGCTTACTACTCGGAGATTATCCGCGCGGGCATTCAGAGTATCTCCCGCGGGCAATCCAGCGCCGCGCTCGCGCTGGGGATGACGCACTGGCAGTCCATGCAGCTCATTATTCTGCCGCAGGCGTTTCGCGCCATGGTTCCGCTCCTGCTGACCCAGGGTATCGTGCTGTTCCAGGATACCTCACTGGTCTACGTTCTGAGTCTGGCAGACTTCTTCCGTACCGCGTCAACCATCGGTGAACGTGATGGTACGCAGGTCGAGATGGTGCTCTTTGCGGGTGCGGTCTATTTTGTGATTAGTTTAAGCGCGTCGCTGTTGGTCAGCTGGCTGAAGAAAAGGACGGTATAATGATTTCCCTGAAAAATGTTTCTAAATGGTATGGGCACTTTCAGGTGCTGACCGACTGCTCCACTGAAGTCAAAAAAGGCGACGTAGTGGTGGTGTGCGGGCCGTCCGGCTCCGGTAAATCGACGCTGATCAAAACCGTCAACGGGCTGGAGCCGGTGCAGCAGGGTGAGATCGTCGTCAACGGCACCAAAGTCAACGACAAGAAAACCAACCTCGCCCAGCTTCGCTCTCACGTTGGCATGGTGTTCCAGCATTTTGAGCTGTTCCCTCACCTCTCCATTATTGAGAACCTGACGCTGGCGCAGGTAAAAGTGCTTAAGCGTGATAAAAAAGCGTCGCGCGAGAAAGGCCTGAAGCTCCTGGAACGCGTTGGGCTTTCGGCGCATGCCGATAAGTTCCCGGCACAGCTTTCTGGTGGTCAACAGCAGCGCGTGGCGATCGCCCGCGCGCTGTGTATGGATCCGGTGGCGATGCTGTTTGATGAACCCACGTCGGCGCTCGATCCTGAGATGATCAACGAAGTGCTGGACGTGATGGTCGAGCTGGCGCACGAAGGGATGACCATGATGGTGGTGACCCACGAAATGGGCTTTGCCCGTAAAGTGGCCAACCGCGTGATCTTTATGGACGAAGGGAAAATTGTCGAAGACTCACCGAAAGAAGAGTTCTTCGCTAACCCGAAATCCGACCGCGCCAAAGACTTCCTCGCCAAAATCCTGCACTAATCTTCCCGGTGCGCAATCTGCGGATTGCGCACTGCTTCACGCTTTCACTCACTTCCTCTCGTCGGCGTCACATTGCAGCGTTAACCTTGTCACAAAATAACGCTATGAATGGAGAACGCTATGGCACAACCGATCATTCTCGATTGCGATCCGGGTCATGATGACGCGATCGCGCTCGTCCTTGCACTTGCCTCCCCTGAACTGGACTTGAAAGCCGTCACCTCGTCCGCCGGAAACCAGACCCCTGAAAAAACCCTGCGCAACGTGCTGCGCATGCTCACGCAGCTCAAGCGCACCGATATTCCTGTCGCCGGCGGGGCCGTGAAGCCGCTGATGCGCGAGCTGATTATTGCCGACAACGTTCATGGCGAAAGCGGGCTGGACGGTCCGGCACTGCCGGAGCCGGGCTTTACGCCGCAAAACTGTACCGCCGTGGAGCTGATGGCAAAAGTGCTGCGTGAAAGTGCAGAACCGGTAACGCTGGTGGCTACCGGACCACAAACCAACGTTGCGCTGCTGCTGAACAGCCATCCCGAGCTGCATAATAAAATTGCCCGTATTGTGATTATGGGCGGGGCCATGGGGCTGGGTAACTGGACGCCTGCGGCGGAGTTCAACATCTTTGTCGACCCGGAAGCCGCCGAGATTGTCTTCCAGTCCGGCTTACCGATTGTGATGGCGGGACTGGACGTTACCCACCGCGCGCAGATTATGGCAGACGATATTGAGCGTTTCCGCTCCGTGGGCAATCCGGTTGCGACAACCGTGGCCGAACTGCTTGACTTCTTTATGGAGTATCACAAAGCCGAGAAGTGGGGATTCCACGGCGCGCCCCTGCACGACCCGTGCACGATTGCCTGGCTGCTGAAGCCTGAGATGTTTACCACGGTGGACAGATGGGTTGGCGTGGAGACGCAGGGAAAATATACCCAGGGAATGACGGTGGTGGATTATTACTCGCTGACGGGCAATAAACCGAATACCACGGTGATGGTGGACATTGACCGGGGGGCGTTTGTGGATTTGCTGGCGGAGAGACTGGCTTACTATTCTGCGGCCTGATGCCCTCACCCCGGCCCTCTCCCACAGGGAGAGGGAGCAGACACTAAAAACGGCAACCACGTTGCCGTTTTGCTTTTACCTAGGGCTCAAACGGCCGACGCTGGAACTGATCGTGGCCGCATTTCGGGCACATCGGCAGAACATCCGGCGTATACACCGCAATATGGTGGTGGCAATTCTCGCACACCAGATTTCCCAACCCAACCACCTCACCGCTGTGATACACACCGTGATGGTTCAAATCCTGAAAGACCTCGCGCCACTCCAGCTGCGTTTTATCCGTGATATCGGCCAGCTCTTGCCACAGGCTCTCTTTAATCACCCGCATAAAAACGCTGTCCGTGACCTCCTCCTGACTCTCCTGGTAGCTGCGCGCGAACTCCTCCAGATCGCGACGCACGGCGCGCGTCACCTCTTCCACTTCGGTTCGCGTTAACTCACCCGTTTGCGTCACGCGGGCACGCGCTTGTTCCACCAGCGCGTCGATATCTCTCTCGCCGTTACGCAGCCGTTCCGTCAGTGTCGCCACCAGTTCGCGGTAAAATTGAGCAACCTTGTTCATCATTTTGCCTCCCGGGTAAGTAACTATTTCTAATAATAGACCTTATTTCATCACCGCTTTGTCAGGTGAAGCACAGACCCGGTAAATTCCTGCAAAGCGCATTTGTGCGAAAGGCTGTTTTGACGCGGGCGTTTGGGCTATGCTATGCGGATCTGAATTACCACATCCATTGGCTACATTTGTAGCTGTATTGAAAACAGGACCACTGGCTGCCATGCAAGAGCAATACCGCCCGGAAGAGATAGAATCAAAAGTCCAGCAACACTGGGACGAGAAGCGCACCTTTGAAGTAACCGAAGACGAGAGCAAAGAGAAGTATTACTGCCTGTCGATGCTTCCCTATCCTTCTGGTCGACTACACATGGGCCATGTGCGTAACTACACCATCGGCGATGTGATTGCACGTTACCAGCGCATGCTGGGCAAAAACGTTCTGCAGCCTATCGGTTGGGATGCGTTTGGTCTGCCTGCGGAAGGCGCGGCGGTCAAAAACAACACCGCACCGGCGCCGTGGACGTACGACAACATCGCGTACATGAAAAACCAGCTCAAAATGCTGGGCTTTGGCTATGACTGGAGCCGCGAGCTGGCAACCTGCACCCCGGAATACTATCGCTGGGAGCAGAAGTTCTTCACCGAGCTGTACAAAAAAGGCCTGGTGTATAAGAAGACCTCCGCCGTTAACTGGTGTCCGAATGACCAGACCGTTCTCGCGAACGAACAGGTTATTGACGGCTGCTGCTGGCGCTGTGACACTAAAGTTGAGCGTAAAGAAATCCCACAGTGGTTTATCAAAATCACCGCTTACGCTGATGAGCTGCTGAACGATCTGGATAACCTGGACCACTGGCCTGATACCGTTAAGACCATGCAGCGCAACTGGATCGGCCGTTCTGAAGGCGTAGAAATTACCTTCAACGTTGAGAACTACGACCAGACCCTGACTGTCTACACCACCCGTCCGGACACCTTCATGGGCGCGACCTACCTGGCCGTGGCCGCAGGTCACCCGCTGGCGCAGAAAGCGGCGGAAAACAATCCGGAGCTGGCTACCTTCATCGACGAGTGCCGCAACACCAAAGTGGCAGAAGCCGACATGGCGACGATGGAGAAAAAAGGGGTTGATACCGGCTTTAAAGCCATTCACCCACTGACTGGCGAAGCGATCCCTGTCTGGGCCGCCAACTTCGTTCTGATGGAGTACGGCACAGGCGCCGTGATGGCTGTCCCGGGTCACGACCAGCGCGACTACGAATTTGCCACTAAATATGGCCTGACCATCAAGCCTGTTATCCTGGCGGCTGACGGTTCAGAACCAGACCTGTCTGAACACGCGCTGACTGAAAAAGGTACCCTGTTCAACTCCGGCGAGTTCAGCGGCCTGAGCTTCGAAGAGGGCTTCAACGCCATCGCCGACAAGCTGGCCTCTCTGGGCGTGGGTGAGCGTAAAGTTAACTTCCGTCTGCGCGATTGGGGCGTGTCCCGTCAGCGTTACTGGGGTGCGCCAATCCCGATGGTGACGCTGGAAGATGGCACCGTGATGCCAACGCCTGAAGATCAGCTCCCGGTGATCCTGCCGGAAGACGTGGTCATGGACGGTATCACCAGCCCGATCAAAGCCGATCCTGAGTGGGCAAAAACCACCGTCAACGGCAAGCCTGCACTGCGTGAAACCGACACCTTTGACACCTTTATGGAGTCATCCTGGTACTATGCGCGCTACACCTGCCCGCAGTATCAGGACGGTATGCTCGATTCCGATGCAGCAAACTACTGGCTGCCGGTAGACATCTACATCGGTGGTATCGAACACGCCATCATGCACCTGCTCTACTTCCGCTTCTTCCACAAACTGATGCGCGATGCGGGCATGGTGAACTCTGACGAACCAGCAAAACAGCTGCTGTGTCAGGGCATGGTGCTGGCAGATGCGTTCTATTACGTCGGTGCCAACGGCGAGCGTAACTGGGTTTCTCCGGTTGATGCGATCGTTGAGCGCGACGAGAAGGGCCGTATCGTTAAGGCGAAAGACGCCGAAGGTCATGAACTGGTCTACACCGGCATGAGCAAGATGTCCAAGTCGAAAAACAACGGCATCGATCCGCAGGTGATGGTTGAGCGTTACGGTGCAGATACCGTGCGTCTGTTCATGATGTTTGCCTCTCCGGCGGACATGACCCTGGAATGGCAGGAGTCTGGCGTGGAAGGCGCGAACCGCTTCCTGAAACGCGTCTGGAAACTGGTTTACGAGCACACCGCACTGGGCGATGCGCCGGCACTGAACGCCGCCGCACTGACTGAAGATCAGCAGGCGCTGCGTCGTGATGTTCATAAAACGATTGCGAAAGTGACCGATGATATTGGTCGTCGTCAGACCTTCAATACCGCAATTGCGGCTATTATGGAACTGATGAACAAGCTGGCGAAGGCCCCGCAGGACGGCGAGCAGGATCGTGCCTTAATGCGTGAAGCCCTGCTGGCCGTTGTTCGCATGCTGAACCCGTTCACTCCGCACGTTAGCTTTACCCTGTGGCAGGAGCTGAAAGGCGAAGGCGATATCGACAACGCGCCGTGGCCAGTGGCAGACGAATCAGCGATGGTGGAAAACACGACGCTGGTTGTGGTCCAGGTAAACGGCAAAGTCCGCGGTAAAATTACCGTGGCGGTCGATGCAACCGAAGAACAGGTTCGCGAGCGCGCAGGCCAGGAAACTCTGGTCGCAAAATATCTTGAGGGCGTTACCGTACGTAAAGCGATCTACGTACCGGGTAAACTGCTCAATCTGGTCGTTGGCTAAGCGCGGGAGGAAACGTGCGACAACTGGCAACAATACTCTTATCTCTGGCGGTGCTTGTCACCGCTGGCTGTGGCTGGCACCTGCGCAATACTACGGCGGTGCCTGCTGAGATGAAAACGATGATTTTCGACTCATCAGATCCGAATGGCCCACTCAGCCGGGCAATTCGTAATCAGCTACGTCTGAACGGCGTTGAACTTGTTGAGAAAGACACGCTGCGCCAGGACATTCCATCTCTGCGTCTCCTGGGGATGTCTCTCGGCAAAGATACAGCCTCTATTTTCCAGGACGGTCGTACCGCAGAGTACCAGATGGTTATGACGGTCAACGCAGCCGTTCTGATCCCGGGTAAAGACATCTACCCAATCAGCACGAAAGTGTATCGTTCGTTCTTCGATAACCCGCAGACGGCGCTGGCAAAAGATGCCGAGCAGCAGATTATCATCAACGAAATGTACGACAAGGCGGCGGAACAGCTGATCCGTAAACTGCCAGGTATTGCAGCGTCAACCAAACAAGGATCTGACATCGTTGAAAAACCGGTTGCTGGCACGCTTCCTGCTGCTACCTCTCTGGGTAAATGATGATCAGGCTGTATCCTGAACAACTCCGCGCGCAGCTCAATGAAGGGCTGCGCGCGGCGTATCTGCTTCTTGGAAACGATCCGCTATTACTTCAGGAAAGTCTGGATGCCGTGAGACATGCGGCAGCCGCTCAGGGCTTTGATGAGCACCACACCGTCCAGCTGGATAACAACACCGACTGGAACGCCCTCTTCTCGCTTTGTCAGGCGATGAGCCTTTTTGCTTCGCGCCAGACAATTCAGATCCTGCTCCCGGATAATGGTCCTAACGCGGCCATGAATGAGCAACTCGCCACGCTGGTCAGCCTGTTACATAGCGATCTGCTCTTTATTGTACGTGGCAACAAGCTTACCAAAGCCCAGGAAAACGCGGCGTGGTTTACCCAGCTCGCAGCCCACGCGGTGCAGGTCACCTGTCAGACGCCTGAGCAGGCGCATCTGCCCAAATGGGTGGCCGCGAGAGCGAAGCAAAACAACCTTCAGCTGGATGATGCGGCGAATCAACTGCTCTGCTACTGCTATGAAGGTAACCTGCTGGCCCTGGCGCAGGCGCTGGACAGACTCTCTCTGCTCTGGCCGGACGGCAAACTCACCTTGCCGCGCGTCGAGCAGGCTGTTAACGACGCGGCGCACTTCACGCCGTTCCACTGGGTGGACGCGCTGCTGTCGGCGAAGAGCAAACGCGCCCTGCATATTCTGCAACAGCTGCGTCTTGAAGGGAGCGAACCCGTCATTCTGCTGCGTACGCTGCAGCGCGAATTGCTGCTGCTGATTACGCTCAAGCGTCAGTCTGCCCATACGCCGCTGCGTTCGCTGTTTGATAAACACCGCGTGTGGCAAAATCGCCGGGCTTTGACCACCGAGGCCGTCAACCGCCTGAGTCATGAACAGCTTCGTCAGGCTGTACAGCTTCTGATGCGCGCAGAGCTCACGTTAAAACAAGATTACGGCCAGTCGGTCTGGGCAGAGCTGGAAAGCCTTTCTCTGCTGCTCTGCCACAAGGCGCTGGCAGACGTTTTTATTGATGGATAGTATGCATTCTTTACAGGCCTTGTATGGCGGCACCTTCGACCCGGTACATTACGGGCATCTGAAGCCGGTTGAAATTCTGGCGAATCTGATCGGCCTTCAGCGCGTCACCATCATGCCCAATAATGTTCCGCCCCATCGTCCACAGCCCGAGGCGACCAGCGAGCAGCGAAAAGAGATGCTTGCCCTTGCTATCGCAGATAAGCCGCTCTTCCGACTTGACGAGCGTGAGCTGCGTCGCGACACACCCTCCTGGACGTCTCAGACGCTTCAGGAGTGGCGCGCCGAACAAGGGCCAGACCAGCCGCTGGCGTTTATCATCGGCCAGGATTCCCTGCTGAATTTCCCCACGTGGCATCAGTATGAAACCATTCTGGAGAACAGCCATCTTCTCGTCTGCCGCCGTCCCGGCTACCCGCTGACCATGCGCGAAGAGCAGTACCAGCAGTGGCTGGAAGACCACCTCACCGATAACGTTGAAGATCTTCACAATCAGCCTGCCGGGAAAATCTATCTGGCGGAAACGCCGTGGTTTGATATCTCTGCGACCCTCATTCGTGAGCGTTTACAGCAGGGTTTAGCATGTGACGATCTGCTGCCGACCCCGGTGCTGGCCTATATCCATACGCACGGTTTGTATCAGAAAAGCGCAGATGAATAGCCGGAGGGTATAAAAAGCGGCTTATTGTTTATCCTGCCTTGACAGGGTAAGCCATACTGTTATTCTCCGCTGCCAGGCTTTCCTGCCGATCATTGCTTTACAGAAATTGTTTTACAAAAATGGCGATGCAATCTCAGGCAGAGGGTGGGATGATACCCGCCTTCAAAAGCCCGGCCGGAGACATTTGTCCCGACACAGGCGTGAGTTCAGGTATACTGTCTGGCTACGAATTCAAAGTTTTACAATCTTATTCACCCCAGGGGGAAAACTTGCAGGGTAAAGCACTCCAGGATTTTGTTATTGACAAAATTGATGACCTGAAAGGTCAGGACATCATCGCTATCGACGTTAAGGGTAAATCCAGTATTACCGACTGCATGATCATCTGCACCGGTACATCTACGCGTCATGTTGTTTCGATTGCCGATCACGTGGTTCAGGAATCGCGTGCCGCAGGGCTGTTGCCGCTGGGTGTTGAAGGTGAAGCGACGGCTGACTGGGTGGTTGTCGACCTCGGCGATGTGATTGTCCACGTTATGCAGGACGAGAGCCGTCGCCTGTATGAGCTGGAAAAACTCTGGGGTTAATGCGTGAAGTTGCAGCTGGTCGCCGTCGGCACAAAAATGCCGGACTGGGTACAAACCGGTTTTACTGAATATCTGCGTCGTTTTCCAAAAGACATGCCGTTCGAGCTGGTGGAAATTCCCGCCGGTAAGCGCGGCAAGAACGCCGATATCAAACGTATTCTCGATAAAGAGGGCGAACTGATGCTGGCTGCCGCAGGCAAAAACCGCATCGTCACCCTCGATATTCCAGGAAAACCCTGGGATACGCCGCAGCTGGCGCACGAACTGGAGCGCTGGAAGCAGGATGGCCGTGACGTCAGTCTGTTGATTGGCGGACCAGAAGGGTTATCCCCCGCCTGCAAAGCCGCGGCTGAACAAAGTTGGTCCCTCTCCGCGCTGACGCTTCCCCACCCGCTCGTCCGGGTACTGGTGGCAGAAAGCCTGTATCGCGCGTGGAGCATTACTACCAACCACCCCTATCACCGCGAGTAATGACTGACCAGGGTAGATTAAGCAGCGGATGAAACTACAGAATTCTTTTCGCGACTATACGGCTGAGTCCGCGCTGTTTGTGCGCCGGGCGCTTGTCGCCTTTACCGGGATTTTGCTGCTTACCGGCGTGCTGATCGCCAACCTTTATAATCTGCAAATTGTCCGCTTTACCGACTACCAGACGCGTTCAAACGAAAACCGTATTAAGCTGGTGCCTATCGCTCCCAGCCGCGGCATTATTTACGATCGTAACGGCACCCCGCTGGCGCTAAACCGCACCATCTATCAAATCGAGATGATGCCGGAAAAAGTCGATAACGTTCAGGATACGCTGGAAGCGCTGAAAAGCGTTGTCGATCTTAACGATGACGATATTGCCGCCTTCAAAAAAGAGCGCTCCCGCTCCCATCGTTTCACCTCCATTCCGGTTAAAACCAATCTGACGGAAGTCCAGGTAGCCCGCTTTGCGGTAAACCAGTACCGCTTCCCCGGCGTGGAAGTGAAGGGATATAAGCGTCGCTACTATCCCTACGGCTCCGCGCTGACGCATGTGATTGGCTACGTCTCCAAGATTAACGACAAAGACGTCGACCGCCTCGATAAAGACGGCAAGCTGGCAAACTACGCTGCAACGCACGATATCGGTAAGCTGGGGATCGAACGTTACTACGAAGACGTCCTGCACGGGCAAACCGGCTATGAAGAGGTTGAGGTTAACAACCGCGGCCGCGTGATTCGCCAGCTGAAAGAAGTGCCTCCTCAGGCGGGGCATGACGTCTATCTGACGCTCGATCTTAAACTTCAGCAGTATATCGAAACCCTGCTGGCAGGCAGCCGTGCAGCCGTTGTGGTCACCGATCCTCGTACCGGCGGTATCCTGGCAATGGTCTCCATGCCTAGCTATGACCCGAACCTCTTCGTTGACGGCATTTCCAGTAAAGACTATTCCGGTCTGCTGAACGATCCGAACACGCCGCTGGTGAACCGCGCGACGCAAGGGGTTTACCCGCCGGCATCAACGGTTAAACCGTACGTGGCGGTCTCTGCGCTGAGTGCCGGCGTCATCAATCGTAATACCAGCCTGTTCGACCCGGGCTGGTGGCAGCTGCCGGGTTCAGACAAGCGCTATCGTGACTGGAAAAAATGGGGCCACGGTCATCTGAACGTCACCAAATCGCTGGAGGAATCTGCGGATACCTTCTTCTATCAGGTGGCGTATGACATGGGTATCGATCGCCTGTCAGAGTGGATGAGCAAATTCGGCTACGGGCATTACACCGGCGTTGACCTTTCAGAAGAACGTTCTGGCAACATGCCAACGCGTGAATGGAAGCTGAAGCGCTTTAAAAAACCGTGGTATCAGGGTGACACCATTCCGGTGGGTATCGGCCAGGGCTACTGGACGGCGACGCCGATTCAGATGAACAAAGCCATGATGATACTCATCAATGATGGCGTGGTAAAAGTGCCTCATCTGCTACAGAGCACGGTTGAAGACGGCAAAAAAGTGCCGTGGAACCAGCCGCACGAGGCCCCGGTGGGTGACATTCATTCCGGCTTCTGGGAAATTGCGAAAGACGGTATGTACGGCGTGGCAAACCGCCCGAACGGTACCGCGCACAAGTACTTCGCCGGTACGCCGTACAAAGTGGCCGCAAAATCCGGTACTGCGCAGGTATTTGGTCTGAAAGCCAACGAAACCTATAACGCGCACCGCATTGCTGAACGTCTGCGTGACCATAAGCTGATGACGGCGTTTGCCCCTTATGACAACCCGCAGGTCGCGGTGGCGATGATTCTGGAGAACGGCGGTGCCGGGCCAGCAGTAGGGACCATCATGCGCCAGATCCTTGACCACATTATGCTGGGTGATAACAACACCGAACTGCCGGCTGAAAACCCGGCCGCCGCTGCGGCGGAGGACCAATAATCATGACGGATAATCCAAATAAAAAATCGCTGTGGGACAAAATCCACATCGACCCAGCCATGCTGCTGATCCTGCTGGCTCTGCTGGTTTACAGCGCCCTGGTTATCTGGAGCGCCAGCGGCCAGGACATTGGCATGATGGAGCGTAAAATCGGCCAGATCGCCATGGGTCTGATCATCATGGTGGTGATGGCGCAAATTCCGCCGCGCGTCTACGAAGGCTGGGCGCCCTACCTCTACATCTTCTGTATTATTTTGCTGGTTGCGGTAGATGCGTTTGGCGCCATATCAAAAGGGGCGCAGCGCTGGCTGGATCTGGGCGTTGTCCGCTTCCAGCCTTCGGAAATTGCCAAAATCGCCGTTCCACTGATGGTGGCACGCTTTATCAACCGCGACGTCTGTCCACCGTCTCTGAAAAATACCGCCATCGCGCTGGTGCTGATTTTCCTGCCGACGCTGCTGGTTGCGGCGCAGCCTGACCTTGGCACCTCAATCCTTATCGCCCTCTCCGGCCTGTTTGTCCTTTTCCTGTCGGGACTGAGCTGGCGTCTGATTGGTATCGCGGTGGTGCTGATTGCGGCGTTCATTCCTATCCTCTGGTTCTTCCTGATGCATGATTACCAGCGCCAGCGCGTCATGATGCTGCTCGATCCGGAAACCGATCCGCTGGGGGCGGGCTATCATATTATTCAGTCCAAGATTGCGATTGGCTCCGGCGGGCTGCGCGGTAAAGGCTGGCTGCACGGCACGCAGTCACAGCTGGAATTCTTACCGGAACGCCACACCGACTTTATTTTCGCCGTACTGGCGGAAGAGCTGGGGCTGGTGGGTATCCTGATACTCCTGGCGCTCTATGTCCTGCTGATCATGCGGGGATTGTGGATTGCAGCGCGCGCGCAAACCACCTTTGGTCGCGTCATGGCTGGCGGGTTGATGCTGATTTTATTCGTTTATGTCTTCGTAAATATTGGTATGGTGAGTGGTATTCTGCCGGTGGTAGGCGTACCGCTGCCGCTGGTGAGTTACGGAGGCTCGGCACTTATCGTGTTGATGGCCGGGTTTGGTATCGTGATGTCGATCCATACCCACAGAAAAATGTTGTCAAAAAGCGTATAAAAATAAGGGGATCGGAATGCGTAAGCAGTGGCTGGGGATCTGCATCGCGGCAAGTTTACTTGCGGCCTGCACAAGTGATGATGGTCAGCAACAGGCAACCGTCGCGCCGCCGCAGCCTGCGGTGTGTAATGGCCCGATCGTTGAAATCAGCGGTGCCGATCCCGTTTATGAACCGCTGAATGCCAGTGCCAATCAGGATTACGAGCGCGACGGCAAAAGCTACAAAATTGTTCAGGATCCGTCCCGTTTCAGTCAGGCGGGCTTTGCCGCCATTTATGATGCCGAGCCGGGCAGTAACCTGACGGCTTCCGGGGAAGCGTTCGACCCCATGCAGCTGACGGCGGCACACCCAACGCTGCCGATCCCGAGCTACGCCCGTATCACCAACCTGGCTAATGGCCGCATGATCGTCGTGCGTATCAACGACCGCGGCCCCTACGGGAATGACCGGGTGATTTCCCTGTCGCGCGCGTCTGCCGATCGCCTGAACACCTCGAACAACACCAAAGTCCGTATTGACCCGATTATCGTCGCGCAGGATGGTTCGCTCTCCGGGCCAGGTACCGCGTGTACGACGGTGGCAAAACAGACCTATGCCCTTCCTGACCGCCCAAATCTTGACGGCGGAATGGGAAGCGTCTCGTCTCCGGCAGAGCCTGCTCAGCCGGGGGGAGAAATACGCCCGATCAGCAATGACACGCTGCAAAGCGATGATTCTACCGGCGCACCGGTAAAGAGTAGCGGCTTTCTTGGCGCGCCGACGACCTTAGCCTCGGGCGTGCTGGAAGGAAGTGAGCCGACTCCAGCCCCTGCTCCCGTAGCTGCGCCAGCAACCCAGCCAGCTCCCGTAACGGCGCCAGCGGCCACGCAAAGTGCGGCGGTGGCGGCTCCAGCAGCGGCCAGCGGCAGCTATCTGGTTCAGGTAGGCGCAGTGAGCGATCAGGCCCGAGCCAAACAGTATCAACAGCGTCTGAGCCAGCAGTTTGGCGTACCAGGACGCGTTGAGCAGAACGGCGCGGTCTGGCGTATTCAGATGGGGCCGTTTGCCAGCAAATCGCAGGCAGCATCCCTGCAGCAGCGTCTGCAGAATGAGGCTCAACTTCAGTCATTTATCGCTGTTGCGAAATAATGAACCGGCGGTATCCGAATTGTCAGTTAGTGTAAAATACATTCACAAACTCATGCTTAAAGTCGGATGCCTGCCTGAATAGCATTTGCTATAGTAAGGCACTTTTTTTAATTCCATCACGGATGTCGTAGTTCTGACCATGAAGACCACTTTTTCTGCTCGTTTTGTGCAGCGCATGGCGCTGACCACGGCCCTTTGCGCTGCTGCGCTCTCCGCAGCTCACGCCGATGACCTGAATATCAAGACCATGATCCCTGGCGTTCCGCAAATCGACGCGGAATCCTACATCCTGATCGATTACAACTCTGGCAAAGTGCTGGCAGAACAGAATGCCGATGCCCGCCGTGACCCGGCCAGCCTGACCAAAATGATGACCAGCTACGTTATCGGCCAGGCGATGAAGGCAGGTAAATTCAAAGAATCGGATCTGGTCACCATCGGTAACGACGCGTGGGCAACCGGGAACCCTGTCTTCAAAGGTTCCTCTCTGATGTTCCTGAAGCCGGGTATGCAGGTTCCTGTTTCCCAGCTGATTCGTGGTATCAACCTGCAGTCGGGTAACGATGCCTGCGTGGCGATGGCCGATTTCGCCGCCGGTAGCCAGGATGCCTTCGTGGGTCTGATGAACAGCTACGTCACCGCGCTGGGTCTGAAAAACAGCCACTTCCAGACCGTACACGGCCTGGACGCAGACGGTCAGTACAGCTCCGCACGCGATATGGCCCTGATTGGTCAGGCGCTGATCCGCGATGTCCCTAATGAATACTCTATCTATAAAGAGAAAGAGTTCACCTTCAACGGTATTCGTCAGACCAACCGTAACGGCCTGCTGTGGGATAACAGCCTGAACGTTGACGGCATTAAAACTGGCCACACCGACAAAGCGGGCTACAACCTGGTGGCTTCTGCCACTGAAGGTCAGATGCGTCTGATCTCTGCCGTGATGGGCGGCCGCACCTTTAAAGGTCGTGAAACAGAAAGCAAGAAACTGCTGACCTGGGGCTTCCGTTTCTTCGAAACCGTGAATCCACTGAAAGCAGGCAAAGAGTTTGCGTCTGAACCCGTCTGGTTCGGCGACAACGACCGTGCTTCTCTCGGCGTCGATAAAGACCTCTACCTGACCATTCCGCGCGGTCGTATGAAGGATCTGAAAGCCAGCTACGTGCTGAACAGCACCGAGCTGCATGCCCCACTGCAGAAAAACCAGGTTGTGGGCACGATCAACTTCCAGCTGGATGGAAAAACGATCGATCAGCGTCCGCTGGTTGTCCTGCAAGAAATTCCTGAAGGCAATTTCTTCGGCAAAATCATTGATTACATTAAATTGATGTTCCACCACTGGTTTGGTTAAAAATTGAACACTTGAAAGTGTGATTTTGATCCCCATATACTAAGTATCCTGATAACTCCCACCTGACGTGGGAGTTATTATTTTTTGACGTTACGCCGGAGCTGACATGAAAACCAAACTTAACGAACTGCTTGAATTCCCTACCTCATTTACCTACAAAGTAATGGGTCTGGCGAAACCTGAGCTGGTTGATCAGGTGGTTGAAGTGGTACAGCGCCATGCGCCGGGTGACTACTCTCCGTCAGTAAAACCAAGCAGCAAGGGCAACTACCACTCGGTTTCTATTACCATCACTGCGACACACATTGAGCAGGTGGAAACGCTGTACGAAGAGCTCGGCAATATCGAAATTGTTCGTATGGTGCTGTAGTCCCTTTGCGGTTACCCGGTTTGCCGGGTAACCCCTCTCCCCGCTGTGATATAATCCCCCACACCTTTTGTCCCTCGTCTTCGGAGACGCAGTTTTGTATCAGGATAAAATTCTGGTCCGTCACCTCGGGCTGCAACCTTATGAGCCTGTCTCCCAGGCTATGCATGACTTCACCGATTCACGCGATGACAGCACCCCAGATGAAATCTGGCTGGTCGAACACCTGCCGGTATTTACGCAGGGTCAGGCGGGTAAAGCAGAACATCTATTAATGACGGGAGATATCCCGGTTATTCAGAGCGATCGCGGCGGCCAGGTCACCTACCATGGGCCCGGGCAGCAGGTGATGTACGTACTGCTAAATCTGAAACGCAGAAAGCTGGGCGTGCGTGAGCTGGTGACCTTGCTGGAACAAACTGTCGTCAACACGCTGGCGGAATATGGTATTGACGCGCATCCGCGCGCCGATGCGCCGGGCGTCTACGTTGGGGAAATGAAGATCTGCTCTTTGGGGCTGCGTATTCGTAAAGGCTGCTCATTCCATGGCCTGGCCTTGAATATTAATATGGACCTCACGCCTTTCCAGCGCATAAACCCCTGCGGCTACGCCGGCATGGAAATGACGCACATGCGCCAGTGGGTAGAAACCGCTACGCCAGAAAATATTCGTCCCGTGCTTTTGAAGAACGTGTTAGCACTACTTAACAATCCCCCGCACGAATATATCCCTGCTTAATATATCGTACAACAGGGCTCGATAATTTGACGGGCCGCTGTTTATTTACCGTTTTTGCACTTTACAATAATCCACAGATTCTATATTTTCGAAGCGCCCGAATATTACCGCTACATATTATTTAGCCCCCAGCAACCACGGCAAACACGGCATATGTAAGGTGAGCAATTATCACACAACCGTTTGCTTTTGATAAACAAGTGAAACAAAACCAACACTTTACGAATCTCTACAAGCATAATAAATAAATTCAACTATCATTCATATTGTGAATGAATACGGAGTGAAAGCGTGGAGTATAATAATTTACCAGCCAAACGACTGAATGAACCTGGTGGCGAAGACAAGCCGCAAATTTTTCGGACTTTACGTAATATTGATCTCAATTTACTGACTATTTTTGAGGCAGTATATGTCCACAAGGGTATCGTTAACGCTGCGAAAATTCTTAATCTCACGCCATCAGCAATAAGCCAGTCAATCCAAAAGCTACGCGCTATATTTCCTGACCCGTTATTTATCCGTAAGGGCCAGGGGGTAACGCCGACGGCTTACGCCACGCATCTCCACGAGTACATCAGCCAGGGGCTGGAGTCGATTCTGGGCGCACTGGATTTAACCGGGAGCTATGACAAGCAGAGAACCATCACCATCGGCTGTTCCCCTTCTGTGGGTGTGCTGGTGATGCCGGCGATCTTCCAGGCCGTGAAAGAGCATGCTCCGCAGCTCCTGCTTCGCAATGTGCCGCTCAATGAACCTGACATTCAGCTTGCGCAGTTCCAGACGGACCTGATTATTGAAAGCGGCAGCTTCAGTGCCAGAGCGCTGGGGCAAAATGTGCTCTATGCAGATAACCTGGTGCTGGTTTGCCGGCAGCAGCACCCGGTTCTCAGCGAACCGCTGACCATCGAAAACCTGCGCAACTACGACCACTCGTCTTTCATGACCGAAGGGCAGTCTAACCATGCGCTTCGTCAGCGTATTGATGAAATTTTCCCGGAGAGCCAGATCAGCTTCAGCAGTTACAATATGTTCACCACCGCATCCCTGATCGGCAGCAGCGACATGCTGTGCGTTATGCCATCACGCCTGTACAGCCTGCTGCGAAAATGCTGGCCGCTGGAGAGCATTCCGCTCAGTCAGCTTAATGCGGAATCTATCGAGATTTCACTGCATTACAACAAGCTGAGTTTGCGCGATCCGGTTCTGGAAAACGTCATCCGCATTATCCGTCAGGCCTTCTGACAGGTTCAGCCAGCACAAGCCCCTGCAACGGGCAGGGCAAAAGGCAGAAAACAACAACTATTTTACAAATTGGCGATCTGGCAGGCTGCTTTAACGACCGTTTCAATGATATACTGCCTGTCGTTCGTTCAAAAATAGTTGATAAATACAACATTCCCTTGAATTGAAACGCTTTCCTTCGATATTCGCAACTGGAACACGCACGCTATGAGTAAACCCATTGTGATGGAACGCGGTGTTAAATACCGCGATGCCGATAAAATGGCCCTTATCCCGGTTAAAAACGTGGCTACAGAGCGCGAGGCGCTGTTAAGAAAACCGGAATGGATGAAAATCAAACTTCCGGCCGACTCTTCGCGTATCCAGGGGATCAAAGCGGCGATGCGCAAGAATGGCCTTCACTCAGTGTGTGAAGAAGCCTCTTGTCCGAACCTTGCTGAATGTTTCAATCACGGCACCGCGACGTTTATGATTCTGGGTGCTATCTGCACCCGCCGCTGCCCGTTCTGCGACGTTGCTCATGGCCGTCCAGTCGCACCTGATGCTAACGAACCCCAGAAACTGGCGCAGACCATCGCCGACATGGCGCTGCGTTATGTGGTGATCACCTCCGTTGACCGTGACGATCTGCGTGATGGTGGTGCTCAGCACTTCGCCGACTGCATTACGGCCATTCGCGAGAAAAGCCCTAGCATCAAAATCGAGACGCTGGTGCCTGACTTCCGTGGCCGCATGGACCGCGCTCTGGATATCCTGACCGCAACGCCGCCAGATGTGTTTAACCACAACCTGGAGAACGTGCCGCGTATCTACCGTCAGGTCCGCCCGGGAGCTGACTATAACTGGTCTCTGAAACTGCTGGAGCGTTTCAAAGAAGCGCATCCGCATATTCCGACCAAGTCTGGCCTGATGGTGGGTCTGGGTGAAACCAATGAGGAAATCATTGAGGTGATGCGCGATCTTCGCCGCCACGGTGTGACCATGTTGACCCTGGGACAGTATCTGCAGCCAAGCCGTCACCACCTGCCGGTACAGCGCTACGTGAGCCCGGACGAGTTCGATGAAATGAAAGCCGAAGCGATGGCGATGGGCTTCACCCACGCTGCCTGCGGCCCATTCGTTCGCTCCTCATACCATGCCGATATGCAGGCAAAAGGCGAAGAAGTTAAATGATGCTGTAATATTCTTTTACAGTAATACAAAAAAACCGGCCTCATGAGCCGGTTTTTTTTCGCAAGCCCTCAGGCGTTGCTGTCACTCTTTGTGAGAAAGCTTGTCTGCCGGGACATCATCCTCAGCGCTTTTCTTCGCCGCTGCATCATCGTCGTTCATCGCTTTCTTAAAGCCTTTGATGGCAGCCCCCAGGTCACCACCCAGCGTGCGTAACTTCTTGGTACCAAACAGCAGGACGACCAGTGCGGCAACCACCAGCAGTTTGGTAATACTAATCTCACCCATAGATACCTTCTTTACTTAAAACAGGCTGCATTCAGCGCCAAAACCTGACTGTATTAACGGTCATTTAGCGCGTGCACACAATAGCAATCTGTAACAAGGTGAATCAAGCATTGTTGAAAAAAACATCACAATAATTGCGGTGGCGCAAACCGACGATTGCGAAGAACGGGTAATTGCTGGCGCGCAAGCGCAATTCTTTCTAAGTTTATCTCCGCCACCAGCAAATGCGGGGCTTCAGCGGCGGCAGCGATCGTCACGCCCAGCGGATCGACCACCCTGCTTTGCCCGATGTTTTTCGTGCCACATTCCCCTGCGGCAACGACATAGCAGGTGGTATCCAGCGCCCGCGCCGCAAGCAGCGTTGCCCAGTGGTGCTCTTTTAACGGCCCTCTGACCCACGCGGCGGGCAGTACCAGTACGTCCGCCCCCTGCAGCGCCAGATGGAGCGCCAGCTCGGGAAAACGCAGGTCATAGCACGTCATCAGCCCAATTTTAAATCCGTCAATCTCCAGCAGCGGGGGGATACCGTCGCCAGGATCAACGCGACGCGACTCCTGAATGCTGAACGCATCATAGAGATGCAGCTTGGCGTAACGTGCGACAATGGCCCCGCCACGGATAGCCACAAGCGTATTAACAGCTCGACCCGGCGCTGAGGGAACATGGATCGTTAAGATCGTCGTCATCGTATTGCCCGCGCTCTGGGCGAGCAGCTGCTGTAAAAATTCACCGTCCAGCGGCTGCGCGGACTTCACGGATAAATCCGGGTCATTATCATCCCTGGCCAGCAGCGCCTCGGGGAGAACCAGCAGCGACGCGCCTTTCTGGCCGGCCTGCTTCATCAGTTCGACGCACGTGAGCGCATTTTCACGCCAGTCAGGCGTGACCACAAATTGCCCTACCGCAACATACATATTTGTCCCCTCATCATAAACGGCGTTAAACTCGCATCTCTTACACATCAAATAGCAGGTATTTAGCGTGTTACAACTACTTTTAGCCGTTTTTATTGGTGGGGGAACGGGTAGCGTTGCGCGATGGTTTCTGAGTATGCGGTTTAACCCCCTGCATCAGGCGATTCCCATGGGGACGCTTGCCGCTAACCTGATTGGTGCCTTTATCATTGGCATGGGGCTGGCATGGTTTAACCGAATGACGCATATCGATCCGATGTGGAAAGTCCTGATTACGACAGGTTTCTGCGGCGGTTTGACCACCTTCTCAACCTTTTCTGCGGAAACGGTTTTTCTCTTTCAGGAAGGCCGTATCGGCTGGGCGCTGATGAATATGGCGATCAATATGCTCGGCTCCTTTGCGATGACGGGGATCGCATTTTGGCTATTTTCTTCCGCAAGCGCGCATTAACAGCCGAACCGTTAATGTTGGCTTAATTTTTCTCTGTCACTCTGGATGCAGTACTGAATGAGGGTGACAGAATGAAACAGAGTCTGATGAGCGCAGGAATGGTGTTACTGAGCGTGCTGATCGTTGCCAGCTTCCTGAAAATGTATTTGCTTGGCTGATTCAAAACGAAAAAAACCCGCTCAGTGAGCGGGTTTTGAAATTCTTGCTGACGCGTCTGAATTACAGAGCGATTACGTTAGCAGCAGAAGGGCCTTTGGCACCGTTAGTGATTTCGAACTCTACACGCTGACCTTCAGCCAGAGTTTTGAAACCATTAGACTGGATTGCAGAGAAGTGTACGAACACGTCTTTGCTGCCATCTTCAGGAGTAATGAAACCGAATCCTTTGGACTCATTAAACCACTTAACG
Source organism: Enterobacter sp. KB-221C9 (assembly GCF_041320715.1). Taxonomy (NCBI): domain Bacteria; kingdom Pseudomonadati; phylum Pseudomonadota; class Gammaproteobacteria; order Enterobacterales; family Enterobacteriaceae; genus Enterobacter; species Enterobacter sp. KB-221C9. The sequence goes on along the minus strand of NZ_JBGIWG010000003.1, from coordinate 310,498 downwards.
TTACCTTTAATCTTAGACATCAAAATTACCTTTACATTAAAAAACGACACAAATGCTGTGTCGGTTACCAGTACATCAATTGTGGGACCTTTTGTCCAGCGGATCTTTGATAAAAAGTGACTAAAGTCGCGTTAATTTTCACTGGCAGATTTTTATCGTTTATGAATCAACGCCTGCGCGTTTTTTCACCACCATTTCACGTTTTGTCAGTTAAAACTGAAAACGCATCCAGGCGAAGTAAACGTTTCCGTTGTTATAAGTCCCCGGAATGTAGGTCATCTGGAACGTTGCGGGGCCATAGCCAATAGAGGCCAGCGGCAGCAGCACCGGGATCGGGATGTACTTCCAGTTGTCACGCGCGGTGACCCCAGCGGTATAGCCCAACCCGACGTGGAAGTTCTCGTCCGCTAACGGACGCCAGGTTTTCTCCCAACCATACCCCCCAATCGGCTCCCATTTGTTAAACGAGTCTTTGAAGGCCATCAGATAGATGCCATGCCAGTTTCCCTTTTCATCCCAGCGCGACTGGCCAAAACCCGCGCCCCACGGACGCTCGTTGTATTTATCGGTTTTCTCTTTGTCATAAGCAAAACGCGCGTGCCACGTTATTGCCGGAACATAGAGATCGTAATGTTCAGGTGCCGTCCATGTCTGGGAAACATTATTCGTAAAGGTAGAGAACCAGCCTTTATCCGCCGCGTTGCCTTCTGCCTGCGCAACAGAAGAAAACGTTACCTGCCCAAAAATAAACAACAAAGTAGAGAAAAATGTATTACGTACGATCACAATGCAATTACCATTCTTAGTATTCGAGGCAAAGTTTACCATAAAATAGTTGAATCAAGGCTTAATGGCATCGGCGTTATTCCTAATTATTCGACCTCTTTCCGGGAATATTCTTAAAGAAAGCGAGAGATACGTGCAAATAAGCCCACAAGGGGTGTGACTTCCCCCATTAATCTTTGTTAATCAGCAACATGCGAAACCACACAAAACATTAACAATTTGTTATCATTAATGGGGCGTGTTGCGCTATTTCTGACGGTCAAGGGCCGCATGACATAAATGTATGGGCCATGGCAAAAACACGGTTGTTCTGTTCTCTAGTCGTCTGTTTATTGATTTTAATCAGCAAGAACAGGCCAATTATTCGGCACATTTTCATCCTTCTTTTTTTTTATTGATTTTTTGTGCTCCATTGCAGCAGAGATACAGGGGAAATCATGCTTACGTTATTCGAGCTCCTAATTGGCGTCGTCGTCATTGTCGGCGTCGCGCGCTACATCATTAAAGGCTATTCGGCCACGGGCGTATTATTTGTTGGCGGTTTAACACTGTTGATTATCAGCGCAATAATGGGGCACCAGGTGTTACCTGCCAGCGCGGCCAGCACCGGTTATACCGCTACAGATATTGTTGAATACATTAAAATATTGCTCATGAGCCGCGGCGGCGATCTGGGCATGATGATCATGATGCTGTGCGGTTTTGCGGCCTACATGACCCACATCGGCGCCAATGATATGGTCGTTAAGCTTGCCTCCAAACCCCTGCAGTACATCAATTCGCCGTATCTGCTGATGGTCGCCGCCTATTTCCTCGCCTGCCTGATGTCGCTGGCCGTTTCGTCGGCTACCGGACTTGGCGTACTGCTCATGGCGACGCTGTTCCCGGTCATGGTGAACGTCGGTATCAGCCGCGGCGCGGCTGCGGCAATTTGCGCGTCCCCGGCGGCCATTATTCTCTCCCCGACCTCCGGCGACGTTGTGCTGGCGGCAAAGGCGGCGGAGATGTCACTCATCGACTTCGCCTTTAAAACCACGTTACCGATCTCGATTGTTGCCATCGTGGGCATGGGTATCGCGCATTTCTTCTGGCAGCGCTATCTCGATAAGAAAGAAAACATCAGCCATGAAATGATGGACGTAAGTGAAATCACCACCACCGCTCCCGCGTTCTATGCCATTCTGCCGTTCACCCCAATCATCGGGGTACTGATTTTTGACGGCAAATGGGGTCCACAGCTGCACATCATCACCATTCTGGTCATCTGTATGCTGCTGGCCGCCGTGCTGGAGTTTGTACGCGGTTTTAACACGCAAAAAGTCTTCTCTGGTCTGGAAGTGGCGTATCGCGGTATGGCGGATGCCTTCGCTGGCGTGGTGATGCTGCTGGTTGCGGCAGGCGTTTTTGCCCAGGGTCTGAGCACGATCGGCTTTATCCAGAGCCTGATATCTATCGCCACCTCGTTCGGCTCGGCCAGTATTATCCTGATGCTGGTTCTGGTGGTGCTCACCATGCTGGCGGCCATGACCACCGGTTCCGGTAATGCGCCTTTCTACGCTTTCGTTGAGATGATCCCGAAACTGGCCCACTCATCCGGTATTAACCCCGCCTATCTCTCCATTCCCATGCTGCAGGCGTCAAACCTGGGCCGTACCATTTCTCCGGTGTCAGGCGTGGTCGTTGCCGTTGCCGGGATGGCGAAAATCTCGCCATTCGAAGTCGTCAAACGCACCTCAGTGCCCGTTATAGTTGGCCTGATTATCGTGATTATCGCTACGGAAGTGCTGGTTCCCGGCGCAGCCTAAGCTAAATTAGGGATATCCAAAAAGCGCCTGCGGGCGCTTTTTGTGCTTTAATAACTTCCAGAAATTAATCGTGCTCATTCGATCAGGAAATCATATGTTCAGGAAGGATATCGTCATCCCGTCTGGCGCAATGGCGCTTGCACTCTGTCTCTTCTCCGCACAGGCGGAACCGCTGAAGGCAACACAGTATGGCGATTTCGATCGCTATGTGCTGGCTCTCTCCTGGCAAACCGGGTTTTGCCAGAGCATGGTCGAGCGCAACCGGAATGAACCTGACGAATGTCGCCTGCAAAAAGAGCGCGAGAATAAAGCCGATTTCCTGACCGTTCACGGGCTATGGCCCGGCCTGCCGAAATCTATTGCCGCGCGCGGCGTGGATGAACGTCGATGGATGCGTTTTGGCTGCGCCACGCGCCCCATTCCGAACATGCCGGAAGTGAAGGCCAGCCGCAAATGCAATGCCGCCGAAACCGGGCTGTCGCTTTCCGCTGCCGCCAAGCTCAACGACGTGATGCCGGGCGCGGGGGGAAATTCCTGCCTGGAACGCTACGAATATGCCAAACATGGCGTCTGCTTTGGATTCGATCCGGATGCCTATTTCGGCACGATGGTGCGCATGAATCAGGAAGTTAAAAGCAGCGCGGTCGGTAAATTCCTCGCCGATAACTACGGGAAATCCGTCAGTCGTAGCGACTTTGACGGTGCCGTTGCCAAAAGCTGGGGCAAGGAGAATATCAAAGCGATCAAGCTGACCTGCAACGGTAATCCGGCGTATCTGACCGAGATGCAGATTTCCCTGAAGGCAGACACCATTAACAACCCGCTTTCTGCGGCGTCATTTGCACCGCAGCCACATCCGGGTAACTGCGGAAAACAGTTCGTGATTGATAAAGCCGGTTACTGAACCGCGCCCGGGCGCACCATATCAAACCGGTTTTCGTCACTGATACCATAGTAAGCCGTCGGCCCACCCGCGCGCAGGATGGGCTGCGCTTTTGCCGTCTGGTATATCCCCTCTTCCAGCAGCGTTTCGGCAATATGGATACCGACCACCTCCCCCAACACCAGCCAGGTATCGACCGGCGTGCCGTCGGCACCGGTAAGCTGAATGCACTGCGACAGGCGGCACTCAAAGTTCACCGGGCTTTCTGCGACGCGGGGCGCGTTAACCAACCGGCTGGCCGCTGGCGTTAGTCCGGCGAAGCTAAATTCATCCCGATCGTGGGGAAGCATCGCTGAGGTTTGGTTCATCGCTTGCGCGAGATCGCGCGTCGCCAGGTTCCAGACAAATTCTTTTGTTTCGGTAATATTACGCACGCTGTCCTTCCAGCCGTTGCTGGAAAAGCCGATGATCGGCGGACGATAGTTAAAACAGTTAAAGAAGCTATACGGCGCGAGATTCAGCTGACCGGCCTTATCGCATGAGGAGATCCAGCCGATCGGACGTGGTCCAATAATGGCGTTCAGCGGATCGTGCGGCAGGCCGTGACCCTGAGACGGTTGGTAAAAGTACATAGTTCTCTCTCGTTGGTGGGCAACGCCCTGGTTCAGGTTCTCAGCGTAACGTATTCCTCCCGGAATGAAGACTGAATAAATTTCAGCGAAAATCCATATGGACCATGAATGTGAGCTTCATCACTTCAAACTTGGGCGCTCAGCCAGTATCATCGGGAGAGTTAAACCCTCGCTGCCAGACGGCGAGGGTTTTCTTTTGGATCGGTTTCTGCGTGACACGCAGCATTAACGACATGGAGTAAAAATGTCCAGACCTACAATCATCATCAATGAGCTCGACGCAGAACGTATCGACAGATTGCTGGAAAAAGCAGAGTTTGCCTCACTTCCCGTGGCCGACGCCCTGAATGAGGAGCTCGACCGGGCACAGATGTGCACGGCTGAGTCGATGCCGCATGACGTGGTCACCATGAACAGCCAGGTAAAATTCCGCAACCTGACCACCGGTGAAGAGCTGACCCGCACGCTGGTTTACCCGGCTCAGATGACCGACAGCAGCGCGCAGCTTTCTGTACTTGCGCCTGTGGGTGCCGCGCTGCTGGGTCTACGCACGGGCGATACCATCCACTGGGAATTGCCGGGCGGCGCCTCTGCCCATCTTGAAGTGCTGGCGTTGCTCTACCAGCCAGAAGCCGCGGGCGATTACCTGCGTTAACCCCCTTCTGAACAAGCGCCCACCCGCTTTGCACAGAGGATGCAGCCGCATCCTCTTTTCGCAAATTCACCCGATTTTCCTATATCGCGCAGAATGGTCTTAATCCACGCTTAATCTGTTTTAGTGCCGCGGGGACGGTCATGAGTGAGATACTGGTTATCACACTTATCTTTCTGATTTTTGTGGCGATTATCGTCACGGCCGTGCTCTATCTTGAACGCCACTGGTAAGCGAACATTCTCAAGCAACCCCACCCGGGAAGGCATTCACCAGGCCTTTAACTTTTTGCTCCGCGGCCTCAGGCGTTTCTGCGCCAGGAACCAGAATCACCTTCCGGCACTCCTCCTCCCGTTTTTCGAATACCTCATAGGCGCGTTCCGCATCCGCAAGGGGGAGATAATGGGTCACGATCTCTTCCGGCGTGAGCAGCCCTTTTTCGATCAGCGGTAACAGTTCGCCCAGCCAGGCATGAACGTGCGTCTGGCCCATCTTAAACGTCAGTCCCTTATCAAAGGCATCGCCAAACAGGAAGCCATGGATAAACCCTGCGTATACGCCGGGTACGCTGACCACCCCACCGCGACGGACGGCAGCAATGCATTGACGCAACGCTTTGCCGCTGCTGCCTTCAATTTTAAGATTGCTGAGGATCGTTTCGGTGGTGCTGCCTTTCGCTTCGAACCCTACCGCATCAATCACGGCGTCAACGCCGCGCTGGCCAGCGGTCTGCTCGATGATTTTTTCCGCTGCGTCGTTATCATCATCAAAGTTGATGGGGATTGCGCCGTAACGCGCCTCGGCAAATCGCAAACGGTACGGGTGGTGATCGATAACAAAGATCTGCTCAGCGCCTAGCAGTCGCGCGCAGGCAATGGTCAGTAACCCCACCGGCCCGGCGCCGAAAACCGCTACGCTTGAGCCTTTTGCAATCTGCGCATTTTTTGCCGCCTGCCAGGCCGTGGGCAAAATATCGGAAAGGAAAAGCGCCTTGTCATCCGAAAGGAGTTGCGGGACCTTAAACGGCCCGACGTTACCTTTTGGCACGCGAACATATTCTGCCTGTCCTCCCGGCACGCCGCCGTAGAGATGGCTATAGCCAAACAGCGCGGCCGGCGCGGGGATTTGCTTTTTGTTCAGTGCGGCACCCTGCCCGGCATTGGTATTCTCACAGGCCGCGTATTGCTGCAGACGACAAAAGAAACAGTCCCCGCAGGCGATGACAAAGGGGATCACCACCCGATCCCCTTTTTGCAAATTCTTCACCTCTGCGCCGCACTCGACGATTTCTCCCATAAACTCATGGCCAAAAATATCGCCGTGCTGCACCTTCGGGATCTTTCCGCGATAGAGATGCAAATCGGAGCCGCAGATAGCCGTGGCCGTAACGCGCAGGATGATATCGTCGGGCTGTTCGATGATGGGATCGGGGACATTCTCGACGCGAACATGGTGCGGACCGTGATACGTAAGTGCTTTCATGCGACCTCCGAAAGGTTCCAGATAAGTGTATAAGGGTAGCTACCCCTGAAGGCCTGCCCCGGAATACGGGGCTTTTGAGATTTATCCTGGCGAGATAAGAAAACTGACGGAGCGCTTACAGAAACCATTTATATTTTATGGTTAAATGAGTTCAGCGTTTATAAACAAGGAGAAACGGGTATGTATCAGAGAATCATTATGCCGGTTGATGTTTTTGAGATGGAGCTGAGCGACAAGGCCGTTCGCCATGCGGAGTTCCTGGCGCAGCAGGACGGTGTCATCCATCTGTTGCACGTACTGCCGGGCTCCGCCAGCCTGAGCCTTCACCGCTTTGCCGCCGACGTGCGTCGCTTCGAGGAGCATTTGCAGCATGAAGCGGAAACCCGTCTGCAAACCATGGTCAGCCACTTCAGCATCGACCCTTCGCGGATCAAAACGCACGTCAGATTCGGCAGCGTACGCGATGCGGTAAACGAACTGGCGAACGAGCTGAAAGCAGACGTGGTGGTCATCGGTTCGCGCAACCCTTCCATTACCACGCATCTGCTGGGCTCTAACGCCTCCAGCGTGATCCGCCACACCCACATACCGGTGATGGTCGTAAGATAAAAAAAGAGGCCACCTTTCGGTGGCCTCTCGCTGTTGCAGGTGTAGCCTTACTTTCTTTTATTATGCGGTTTTGGTGCGGATCAGATAATCAAACGAACTCAGAGACGCCTTCGCTCCTTCGCCCGTGGCGATGATAATCTGTTTGTACGGCACGGTGGTGCAGTCGCCCGCCGCAAACACGCCCTTCACGCTGGTTTCACATTTCGCATCAATGATGATTTCGCCCATGCGGTTGCGCTCAATCGCGCCTTCCAGCCAGGTGGTGTTTGGCAGAAGACCAATCTGCACGAAGATCCCTGATAGCTGAACGCTGTGCACGTCGCCGCTCACGCGGTCGCGGTATTCCAGCCCCGTCACTTTGCTGCCGTCGCCCTTCACTTCCGTGGTCTGCGCGTTCAGCACGATATCGACGTTTTTCAGGCTGCGAACTTTATCCTGCAGAACCTGATCGGCCTTCATCTCTGGAGCGAACTCCAGCAGGGTAACGTGTTCAACGATCCCCGCGAGGTCGATAGCCGCTTCCACGCCGGAGTTACCGCCGCCGATCACCGCCACGCGTTTACCTTTGAACAGCGGGCCGTCGCAGTGCGGACAGTAGGTCACGCCTTTGGTACGGTACTGATCTTCACCCGGAACGTTCATGTTGCGCCATTTCGCGCCGGTGGCAATGATAATGCTGCGCGCTTTCAGCACCGCGCCGGACGCGGTTTCAATCTGGTGTAAACCACCCTCGACCGCAGCCGGAACCAGCTTGCTGGCGCTCTGGCTGTCAATCACGTCTACGTCGTAGTCGCTGACGTGCGCCTTCAGCGCCCCCGCCAGCTTCTGGCCTTCGGTTTTCGGCACGGAGATGTAGTTCTCGATGTCTACAGTATCGAGCACCTGGCCGCCAAAGCGTTCGCCCATCAGGCCGGTACGAATACCTTTACGCGCGGAGTACACCGCTGCTGCCGCACCCGCAGGGCCGGAACCGACGATCAGCACGTCGTAGGCATCGCGTTTGTTCAGCTCTTCCGCCGCACGTTTTTCTGCGCCGGTATCCACTTTGGCAACGATTTCGGTCAGCGTCATGCGGCCCTGGCCGAACTCTTTACCGTTCATGTAGACCGCCGGTACGCCCATCACGTTACGATCGGTGATTTCATTCTGGAAGGTACCGCCGTCAATCGCCGTGTGCTTAATGCGCGGGTTCAGGACCGACATCAGGTTCAGCGCCTGCACCACGTCCGGGCAGTTATGGCAGGAGAGCGAGTAATAGGTTTCAAACTCGAAATCGCCGTCGATATCGCGGATTTGCTCCAGCAGCGCCTGCGCTTCCTTAGACGGATGGCCACCGGTCCACAGCAGCGCCAGCACCAGTGAGGTAAATTCGTGACCCAGCGGAGAACCGGCAAAGCGCGGTCCCTGGTCGGAGCCTGGGTTAGTAATCAGGAAAGAGGGCTTACGGACCGGCAGCGCGTTGTCTTCTTTGAAAGTCACTTTCGGCGACAGTTCGGCGATCTCCGCCAGCAGTTCCTTGATCTCTGCCGATTTGGCGCTGTCGTCAAGCGTAGCAATCAGCTCAACGGGTTTGGTCAGTTTCTCAAGGTAGGCCTTGAGCTGGGTTTTCATGTTTGTGTCGAGCATTGTTCTTCCCTCTCTTAAGACGTCATCATGCAAGCTGCCTTATACGGGCGGCCTGAATGCAACTTGCATCATGGTGCTGGAATGAAATGGGCGCGGGGGGCGCCCATTGATTGCCGGGTGGCACTTCGTTTACCCGGCCTACGATACTGTAGGCCTGTGCAAGCGCAGCGCCGCCAGGCTTTACAGACTTAGATCTTACCGACCAGGTCCAGGGATGGAGCCAGCGTCGCTTCGCCTTCTTTCCATTTCGCCGGGCACACTTCGCCCGGGTGAGTAGCCACGTACTGAGCGGCTTTCACTTTACGCAGCAGGTCAGAAGCATCACGGCCGATACCTTCAGCGGTAACTTCGATAGCCTGGATAATGCCCTGCGGGTCAACAACGAAGGTGGCGCGGTCAGCCAGGCCTTCATCTTCACGCATGTTGTCGAAGTTACGGGTCAGGGCGCCAGTCGGGTCGCCGATCATCGCGTATTTGATTTTTGCGATGGTTTCAGAGCTGCTGTGCCATGCTTTGTGGGTGAAGTGGGTATCGGTAGACACAGAGTAGACGTCTACGCCCAGCTTCTGCAGTTCGTCGTAATGGTCTGCCACGTCACCCAGTTCAGTCGGGCAAACGAAGGTAAAGTCAGCCGGATAGAAGAAGAAGACGCTCCAGCGGCCTTCGGTATCTTTCTCGGTAACTTCGATGAACTCACCGTTTTTGAACGCCTGGTTTTTGAAAGGTTTAATTTTGGTATTAATCAAAGACATCTGTACTTCCTCCGTGTTTTCGTTGAGATGTAAGGTAACCAACTTTATCCATCGGGGCTAATGCATATGCTTTATCAAATCAATCAGCCAAACCTTACAACGTCGACAAGACAACAAGGTGAACCTTTTACAGGAAAGCCTGAAAGTAAAAAGGCCGCCTCAACGGGCGGCCCTGATACCTGAATTCCCCGCAGGTACATTCAGTGCCAGCCGAAACTGGCGTTGCGTTGCGCTCTACAACCCTTAATATCAAGGCGGTAACAGCCTTTTGATTACACCACCCGTACAGGGATTGAGCAATCCTTAAGAGAGACATTCCTGCCTATGGCTGTGATAGGTTGTGTCGAACATCATTCCGGAGCGTTATAAATTTATTTTTATTATAAAACCATCGCAATATATAAATAACAATTGTCATTTAAACGTTTTCGCCCTCTTCGAAGATAAAATTATCTTAATCGCCTTTGAAGCGCTATTTCAATAATCTGACGTCGTGATATATTAAGATGAGTTTAATTTAAAATTAAGAGAGTTAACCGAAAGGATTGTAAATGGTTAACTTCAAACTATAGTTATCAGTGATGTGATAACCACAGCAAACACAGCATCCTCAGGACGAAACATGGCAAACCTCTACGACCTTAAAAAATTCGATCTTAATCTGTTAGTCATTTTCGAGTGCATTTACCAACATCTTAGTATCAGTAAAGCCGCCGAGACGCTGTATATCACGCCCTCTGCCGTGAGCCAGTCACTGCAACGCCTGAGAGGACAACTCAACGATCCTCTGTTTATCCGTTCCGGTAAAGGGATCACGCCAACGACCGTCGGCGTCAATTTGCATCATCATCTGGAACAGAATCTGAACCAGCTTGAGCAGACTATCAATATCATGCACAGCAGCGGCTTGAAGAAGAATTTTGTCATTTACTGCCCGCAATTTATGAGCACCAAAACGATGCTTGCGCCAATGAAGCTGCTCATGAACAAGTATAATTATTCAGTTGAATTGCATGATGTTTTTCTGGCCCCTGATTCAGCAGAAGATCTCCTGGCTTACCGAAAAGCCGACCTGATATTTTCTTTTGCCTCCTCCAACAGCCGCTCCATCGCCTGCAGTCTGTTTCATAAACTTCCTTTTGTTCTCGTTTGTCGGGGGGATCATCCCCGCATGAGCGGAAATCCTACGCGTGAAGAGATTCTGAATGAAAACTTCACCGCCTACCTGAGCGATGAGAACAGCGTCAAAGAATACCAGGAAAAGGCCGAGAACCTGTTAAGCGAAAGAAATATTGTCTATCGTAGCGATTCTTTTATATCCCTTCTGTCGGTGATCAGTTCATCTGACCTCATAGGATTAGCGCCCACACCGGCCTTTGAACAATATGGTCCAGCACTTAATCTGCGCCAAGTGGAAACAGACATTCAATTTCCCAGCATTGATATTTACATGATGTATAATCGTTCCGCGCTGAATAGCTCGGCATTCGCGAGTTTTATTGAAGAAATAGCCTTACCGTGAAATGTGGCGTGGTTCTCGCGCAGAATGAGAGCCACCTATTTCAGAAACATACACCATAGTTATAGAAACATTCAGCATAAAGTTTACACACCTCATTAATTATTGACTGATATAATTCTCACTCTAGTATTGACACTAACGTCTGGTATTTATTCCTCAGGATGAGAATAAACATGTCAATTTATAAGTACCCTCTTAACCAGGATGTTCTTTGTGCATCTCGGGAGCGAATAAAATGGACTTTCGAGAATTTACCCAAGATCTGTGTCTCTTTTTCAGGAGGTAAGGACTCCACCGTCATGCTGCATCTGGTTGCCCGGCAGGCGCGACAGATGAAAATAAAAATAGATGTCCTCTTTATCGACTGGGAAGCGCAGTTTTCCCATACCATTACCCATGTTGAACATATGCGCGAGTTGTACAGCGATGTTATCGGCCATTTCTGGTGGGTAGCGCTTCCCCTGACAACGCAAAATTCCCTGTCCCAATTCCAGCCGGAATGGCAATGCTGGGAACCCGGCACCCGATGGGTCCGCCAGCCTCCTGCCGATGCGATAACCGATCCCGCTTTTTTTCCTTTCTACCAGCCAGGCATGACGTTTGAAACCTTTGTCCGCAGCTTCTCCGACTGGTTCTCTCACAATCGCCCGGCCGCCGTGATGATAGGCATCCGCGCCGATGAATCTTACAACCGTTTTCTGGCTATCGCGTCGTCACGCAAGCAGCGGTTTGCCGATGATAAACCCTGGACAACCGTCGCCCCAGGCGGGCATGCCTGGTATGTTTATCCCCTCTACGACTGGAAAACAGCCGATATCTGGACCTGGTTCGCCAAATCGGGATGTTGCTATAACCCGCTCTATGACCTGATGTTCCAGGCCGGCGTACCGCCCCGCTATATGCGTATTTGTGAGCCCTTCGGCCCGGAGCAACGCCAGGGGCTATGGCTGTACCACGTTGTTGAGCCCGATCGCTGGGCGGCCATGTGCGAGCGCGTGAGCGGCGTGCGCAGCGGGGGGATATACGCCGGACACGACAACCACTTTTACGGCCACCGTAAAATCCTGAAACCCGAACACCTCTGCTGGCGCGAATATGCCATGCTGCTCCTCGACAGCATGCCGCAAAATACGGCTGAGCATTACCGCAATAAAATCGCCATTTATCTGCACTGGTATCAGAAGAGAGGTTTAGAGGATATTCCCGATACGCAGGACGGTGATATCGGTGCCAAAGACATTCCCTCCTGGCGCCGAATTTGCAAGGTTCTCCTTAATAACGACTTCTGGTGCAGAGCGCTATCGTTCAGCCCAAATAAACCCAAACATTATCAGCGCTACAGCGACAGAGTGAAGGCGAAACGCAAGGAGTGGGGCATATTATGCGACAAAGACTAATCACCGAGATGGAAACGTACCTTCAGTCACTTTCCGAAGAGGATCGCATTAACGCCATAAATGCTTTTCGCGAAGCGATCCATAAAAACAGTCCTTTTCGTGAGCAACCGATAGACTGCGTCCTCTGGATCAGACAGGACGCTATTACCGCTAACGATTACAACCCGAATAACGTTGCCCCTCCAGAAAAGCGGCTGCTCAGTAAGTCGCTGGAACTCGATGGATTCACCCAGCCTATCGTTGTGACAGAAAGTGACCCGCAACACTACGAAATTGTGGATGGTTTTCATCGCCATGAAATCGGCACGAACCGGGCGGTGTTAAAGCGCGAGCTTAAAGGCTACCTGCCCGTCACCTGCCTGCGTCGGGATCGGCAGGATAAACATAACCGCATGGCGGCCACCATCCGTCACAACCGGGCGCGCGGGCGGCATCAAATTAACGCCATGTCAGACATTGTCCGCGAACTGGTGCGGCTTGGCTGGAATGACGAGAGAATAAGCAAGGAGCTGGGAATGGACAGCGATGAAGTCTTGCGCCTCAAGCAAATCAACGGCCTGCTGGAGCTGTTTGCAGACCGCCGTTACTCAGAAGCCTGGACGGTGAAATAATCAGAGCGTGTTCAGACGCTCTGCCGCCGCCAGCAGCGTCGATTCCTGCTTCGCAAAACAAAGGCGGATCAGCTTATGCGGGAAGGGATCGGCGCAGAACACCGACAGCGGAATGGCGGCCACGCCCACCTCTTTTGTTAACCACTGGCAAAAGCTGACGTCATCGAGATCGGAAATCGCGCTGTAGTCCGCGAGCAGGAAGTACGTCCCTTCTGAGGGCAAAATTTCCAGTCGGCTTTTACTCAGCGCCGCCACAAACAGATCCCGACGTTCACGATAGAAGTGCGGCAGCTCGCGATAATGTCCGGGTTCAGCGCGCAGCATATCCGCCAGCGCCAGCTGAGCCGGCGTGTTCACGGCAAAGGTCAGGTACTGGTGCACCTTGCGCAGCTCGGCGCTAATGGCGGCCGGTGCGACGCAGTAACCCACTTTCCAGCCGGTCATATGGTAGGTTTTACCGAATGACGAGACGGCGATAGCGCGCTCGCGAAGCTGCGGATGGGCCAGCACGCTGGCGTGCCCTTCTTCTGCAAAGCAGATGTGCTCGTAGACTTCATCGCTCAGCACGTAAATTTCACGTTCCGCAATCGCCTGCCAGAGCGCGGCGAAATCGGCTTTCTGCCACACCGTCGCCGACGGATTGTGCGGCGTATTCAGGATCACCAGGCGGGTTTTGTCGCTCAGAAGGGCCGCAAACGCCTGCCAGTCAGGACGGAAATGCGGTGGCTGTAACGCCACGCGTTTCACCACGCCGCCGGAGAGTTCAACCGCAGGCGCATAGCTGTCGTAGCTCGGGTCAAAGCAGATGACTTCATCACCCGCACGCACCAGCGCGGTGATGGCCGCATACAGCGCTTCGGTCGCCCCTGCCGTCACCGTGATCTCGCTGTTCGCATCGGGCTTATGGCCATACAGCTCCGCCGTTTTATCCGCAATGGCTTCCCGCAGCACCTGCACGCCCGTCATCGGCGCGTACTGATTCGCCCCCTGCGCCACGTGGTACGCCAGACGCTCTTGAAGATAGGTCGGGCCGTCGAAATCCGGGAACCCCTGGGAAAGGTTAATGGCGTTGTGCTGCTGCGCCAGAGCGCTCATCTGCGTAAAGATGGTGGTCCCGAGATTGGGAAGTTTACTCTTCGGAATCAATGCGTTATTGCTCATTGTGTCGTGCCTGCTTGTAATACTTATGTTGCTGCCACTATAACACGATGTTAGTCTTTGGCAATCAAGACGCTTAGACGTCTAAACCATATGAATATTCCTGGCCGCGAGGGTAAAAGGAAATGACAGACAACCTGCAACTCACACATCTGGTCGACGCCTGCCGCTGGATTGGCGCCAAAGGCTGGGCACCCGCCACCGGCGGCAACATGTCGGTGCGTCAGGACGAACGCCTCTGCTGGCTTAGCGAATCCGGCAAAGACAAAGGCAGCCTGACGACGGAGGATTTTCTGCAGGTGGAGATCGCCACCAACCGCGCGCCGTCTGGCCGAAGGCCGTCGGCGGAAACCGGATTGCACACCCTCATCTATCGTCTGTTCCCGGAAGCCAACGCCGTCCTGCACGTTCATACCGTCAACGCCACGGTGCTCTCGCGCCTGGTGAAAGAAGCCGAGCTCAACATCAGCGGCTTTGAAATGCAAAAATCTCTCACCGGGCAGACCACGCATCTGGATACGGTTTCCATCCCGGTATTTGATAACGACCAGGATATTGACGCCCTCGCCTCGCGAATCGCCCATTACGCGCAGGAACGCCCGCTTAATTATGGTTTTCTTCTGCGCGGTCATGGCTTAACCTGCTGGGGACGCGATGTGGCCGAGGCCCGCCGTCATCTGGAAGGATTAGAATTCTTATTTGAATGCGAAATGCGTTTACGACAACTGGAGAGAGTATGATTCGCGCGATTGTGACGGATATTGAAGGAACCACCAGCGATATCCGTTTTGTCCATGATGTTTTGTTCCCCTACGCGCGTGAGCGGCTGGCGGCCTTCGTGACCGCGCAGCAGTACGCCGAGCCGGTCAAATCCATTCTGGACAACCTGCGTGATGAAATCGGTCACCCGCACGCCAGCGTCAGCGAGCTTATCGACGCCCTGTTTGCCTTTATGGATGAAGACCGCAAATCCACGGCGCTCAAAGCCCTGCAGGGGATCATCTGGCAAGACGGCTACGTGAACGGCGACTTTACCGGCCACCTCTACCCGGACGTACTGCCTGCACTGGAAAAGTGGAAAGCGCAAGGGATTGATCTCTATGTTTATTCCTCTGGCTCCGTCGCCGCGCAGAAACTGTTATTTGGCTACAGCGACGAAGGTGATATTACTCATCTGTTCAGCGGCTATTTTGATACCCACATCGGTGCCAAGCGCGAGGTGCAGTCTTATCAAAACATAGCGGCGCAAACGGGCATCGCCCCGTCGCAGATCCTGTTCCTGTCCGATATTCATCAGGAGCTGGACGCGGCTGAACGGGCAGGTTTTCGCACCCTGCAGCTGATTCGCGGCGATGATGACGGCGCAAGCCATCACCATCAGGTCCACCAGTTTGACGAGATTAATCCGGAGCAGATCCCTTCATGAGCGCATTGACCATTTATTCCGATAAAGACGCCAGTCAACACCAGTGGCACAGCACCGACGCCGCCGAGATTGCCCAACAGCTCAACGCTAAAGGCGTGCGCTTCGAACGTTGGGCGGCTGACCGCGATTTAGGCCACGATCCCGCGCCTGAAGCCGTGATCGAGGCGTATCAGCATGCCATCGACAAGCTGGTAGCGGAGAAAGGCTATCAGAGCTGGGACGTGATCAGCCTGCGCGCCGACAACCCGCAGAAAGAGGCGCTGCGCGCGAAGTTTCTGAACGAACACACCCACGGCGAAGACGAAGTGCGCTTTTTCGTGGAAGGCGCAGGGCTGTTCTGCCTGCACATTGGCGATGAGGTGTATCAGGTGCTGTGCGAGAAAAACGACCTGATTTCCGTACCCGCAGGCACGCCGCACTGGTTTGATATGGGCTCAGAGCCGAACTTTACCGCGATCCGTATTTTCGACAATCCCGAAGGCTGGGTGGCGCAGTTTACAGGCGATGCAATCGCGGATGCGTATCCAAGGCTGGCATGATCTTTTCTCCCTCTCCCAGTGGGAGAGGGCCGGGGTGAGGGCATCAGCGCGCACTACGCGTTAAGCCCCTTCACATACCCCACCAGCTGATCCAGTACAATCCCCCACCCTTCGTGGAAGCCCATCTGTTCATGCTGCTCGCGAATTTCCTTCGTCGGATGGCGCGCAATCGCCGTATAGCGGGTTTTGCCCTCGCCCACATCTTCCAGCAGCAGGATCGCCGTCATAAACGGTTTCTCAGCAGGTTTCCAGTCTTCCCCGTAACCGTCGGTAAAGACCAGCTTTTTACCGGGATCGATTTCAAGAAACACACCCCGGTTATCCATCCGCTGCCCGTCCACCTCAAACACGGTGTTGAACCGCCCGCCCACGCGCAGGTCGAGGTCGCATTCGGTCACCTTATGGGGAGCAGGAATGAAGAAGTTTTTGATGTGTTCCGGCGTGGTCCAGCAGAGCCACAGCAGGTCGCGCGGTGCGTCCACCACGCGCTCCAGTTTTAAGTCTGTATCAGGATCGAGCGTCACGATGTTGTCCTCTCAGGGGAACCCCTTAAAGGATAGCCGGACTCAGGCGAATTTCCCGTTTGCCACAGCTTCCGGCGTGACCACGCCCGTATCCAGCACCCAGCCGCTAATCAGCGAGGCAGGCGTAACGTCAAACGCCGGGTTATAGACCTGCGCGTTTTCCGGCGCCCACTGCACCGCGCCAAAGCTTCCGGCCACGCCCGTCACCTCGCTGGCGGCACGCTGCTCAATCGGGATCGCATCACCGTTCGGGCAGTCCGGATCGAGCGTCGTTTGCGGGGCGGCCACATAGAACGGAATGCCGTGGAATTTCGCCAGCACAGCCAGAGAATAGGTGCCGATCTTGTTCGCCACGTCGCCGTTGGCGGCAATACGGTCTGCGCCCACCCACACGGCGTCCACTTCCCCTTTCGCCATGAGGCTGGCGGCCATGGAGTCGGTAATCAGCCGATACGGCACGCCCAGCTCGCCAAGCTCCCACGCGGTCAATCTACCGCCCTGCAGCAGCGGACGGGTTTCATCCACCCAGACGCTGCTGACGTTACCGTCCTGATGCGCGCGGGCAATCACGCCCAATGCGGTGCCAACGCCCGCCGTTGCCAGCCCGCCGGTGTTGCAGTGGGTCAGCAGACGGCTGCCGGGCTTCACCAGCGCGCTGCCGGCTTTCGCAATCGCGTCGCAAAGCCGTTTATCTTCGTCAATCAGCCGCAGCGCTTCGGCCACCAGCGCCGGTACATAATCTTCCTGCCACAGCGCACTCTTCATGCGGTCGAGATTGTTCATCAGGTTCACCGCCGTCGGGCGGGAGGCGCGCAGGGTTTCCAGCGCCGCCGCCAGCTCGTCGCGGCTTTTGCCGTTTTCCGCCAGCAGCGCCAGCAGCAGGCTTGCAGAGAGACCAATCAGCGGCGCGCCGCGCACCCGCAGGGCATGAATGTGCCCAACCAGCGCCTCTACGGTAGAGGCATCCAGCCAGCGTTTCTCCTGCGGAAGCGCCTGCTGGTCGAGAATAAAGAGCTGATTATTCGCCACCCGCAGGCTGGTTGTCTGTAATGTCTGCATGTCGTTAATTCCCTGTTGCGTTGTTGTAGCACATTGTGTCAGGATGAAATCCAGATGTATAGACGTCTACATGTCTTTATTAGCAAACTCGTGAGGAGCAGGCCATGTCGCAATACCGTACCTTTACCGCTCAGGACGCCGTGGAGTATGCCAGGCAGTTTGGCGGCCTTGATGACCCATCATCGCTGGTGGAGGCGCAGGAGGTAGGCGACGGCAACCTCAATCTGGTATTTAAAATTTTCGACAGCGCGGGCGTGAGCCGCATCATCGTCAAGCAGGCGCTGCCCTACGTGCGCTGCGTCGGGGAGTCCTGGCCGCTGACGCTGGACCGCGCCCGACTTGAGGCGCAAACGCTGGTCGAGCACTACCAGCACAGCCCGCAGCACACCGTGAAAATCCACCACTTCGACCCGGAGCTGGCGGTGATGGTGATGGAAGATCTCTCCAGCCATCGCATCTGGCGCGGCGAGCTGATCAACAACATTTACTACCCGCAGGCGGCGCAGCAGCTGGGCGAATACCTCGCGCACGCGCTGTTCCACACCAGCGATTTCTACCTGCACCCGCACGAGAAAAAAGCGCAGGTGGCGAAATTCATC
The DNA here is from genome assembly GCF_041320715.1 of Enterobacter sp. KB-221C9. Classification (NCBI taxonomy): domain Bacteria; kingdom Pseudomonadati; phylum Pseudomonadota; class Gammaproteobacteria; order Enterobacterales; family Enterobacteriaceae; genus Enterobacter; species Enterobacter sp. KB-221C9. Next base: position 292,436 of record NZ_JBGIWG010000003.1, on the reverse strand, counting down.
AACCCGGAAATGTGCGAGATCACCGAAGATCTGTTCTTCAACGATCCGTACCAGATCCACGAGCGCAACAGCTACCCGGCCGAGCTGGAAAATGACGTCGCGGCCCTGCGCGACGACGCCCCGCTTAAAATTGCCGTGGCCTCCCTGAAGCACCGTTTCTTTTCTCAGGCTGAAGCCCTGCTGCACGGCGATATCCACAGCGGGTCGATTTTTGTGGCCGACGGCAGCCTGAAGGCCATCGACGCCGAGTTCGGCTATTTCGGGCCGATAGGTTTTGATATTGGCACCGCCATCGGCAACCTGCTGCTGAACTTCTGCGGCCTGCCGGGGCATCTGGGCATTCGCGATGCCGCCGCCGCGCGCGAGCAACGGCTGACCGATATTCAGGAGCTGTGGAACACCTTCGCGGAACGCTTCCAGGCGCTGGCAAACGAGAAAGCCCGCGACGCCGCGCTCGGCGCACCGGGCTATGCCTCCGCGTTCCTGAAAAAGGTCTGGCATGACGCCATCGGCTTCTGCGGCACCGAGCTCATTCGCCGCAGCGTCGGGCTTTCCCACGTGGCGGATATCGACACCATCCAGGACGAGGCGATGCGCCACGAATGCCTGCGCCACGCGATAACGCTCGGTAAAGCGCTGATCGTCATTGCCGACCGCATCGACAGCGCGGAAGAGCTGGTGGCACGGGTGCGGCAGTACAGCTGAGTGCCGGCTTTGTGCCCGGTGGCGCTGCGCTTACCGGGCCTACGATTCGAATGTAGGCCGGGTAAGGCGAAGCCGCCACCCGGCAAAAACTTACCCCAAATACTCAATCACCGACAATCCACCGTTATAATCCGTGCTGTAAATAATCCCCTGCGCATCGACAAACACGTCGCACGACTGGATCACCTGCGGACGATTGGGCCGCGTGTCCATCATTCTCTCCGGCGCGGCGGGCACCAGCGCACCGGTTTCCACCGGTCGATACGGATTGGAAATGTCATACGCCCGCACGCCCGCGTTCTGATACGTCGCAAAAATCAGCGTTGAGCTAACGAAGCTCCCCGGCCGGTTCTCGTGCAGGTTATGCGGGCCGAAATGCGCCCCTTTCGCCACGTAGTCGGTTTCATCCGGCTGCGGGAAGGTCGAGATGCTCACCGGGTTCGACGGCTCGCGGATATCAAACAGCCAGATGAGCTTTTCGCCGTCCTCCTGGTTATCCAGCACCGCTTCGTCCAGCACCACCAGCAAATCGCGGTCCGGCAGCGGGAGTGCGGTGTGCGTCCCTCCGCCAAACGGCGGGCTCCAGTTGCGGTGGCTAATCAGCTTCGGCCGGGTGCGGTCCTTCACGTCCAGCAGCGTCAGGCCGCCGTCGCGCCAGCTGCCGTAGGCGGTGTCGCCCGCGATAATCGCATGGTGCAGCGCGTAGCGTTTCCCTTCCGGCCAGTTCGGCTTCTCTCCTTCGGCCTGGTTCATCCCCGGCAGCCACCAGCGCCCCGCCACTTCAGGCTTACGCGGGTCCGCAAGATCGATGGTCAGGAAGATGTAGTCGGTAAAGCCGTCGATCAGCGCAGACACGTAGGCCCAGCGGCCGCCGACGTACCAGATGCGGTGAATGCCGATGCCGCTCAGCGACAGAAAGCCGATTTCGCGCGGCCTGTCGGGCGTGGAGATGTCAAACACGCGCAGCCCGGCGCTCCAGCCTTTGTCCTGCACGTCGCTGACGGTCTCCCCCACCTGACGGGTGTAGTAGACCTTTTCGTCGGCAAAGCGGGCATCGGCAAACAGATCCCGGGCGTTAATCACCAGCAGCAGGTCGTCGTGCGCCTGCAGGTGCACGTTCCAGGTGCCGGGCGGCGCGGGCACGTAGCCTGCCGCTTTCGGGTTCTTAGGGTCGCGCACGTCGACAATCGAAAAGCCCTGCGACACCATATGGCCGATATAGGCGAAACCGCGGTGCACCATCAGCTGCACGCCGTCCGGGCGACCGCCCTGGTCGCTATGGCCAATCAGCCGCATATTGCGGCTGTATTCTGGAGGGGGTAAATGAGTCACCTTGAGCTCCTTACGCCCGGTGGCGCTGCGCTTACCGGGCCTACGGGTGCGAAATGTAGGCCGGGTAAGGCGCAGCCGCCACCCGGCTTGGTGTTATTTATTTTTCGCTTCCAGCGTCGCAAACCACGGCGCGATAAAATCTTCCGTCTGGCCCCAGCCCGGAATGATTTTGCCCAGAGACGCCACGTTCACCGGGCCCGGCTGGGCGGTCAGCAGCGCCTGAGGAATAGCGGCCGCTTTGAAATCGTAGGTTGCAGGCGTGGCTTCCCCGGCAATCTTATTCGCCACCAGACGCACGTTAGTCGCGCCAATCAGCTTCGGATCCACCGCCACGCTCACCTTCCACGAACTGCCCGGTTCGCGCATCAGCTGCAGATCCTGGTTGGAGATGTCGATGCTGTAGAGCTTGATCTCGGTGCGGCCGTTCTCTTTCAGCGCCTTATACGCGCCCTGGCTGAAGGCGTCCCAGGTTCCCCAGATGGCGTCGATTTTGCCTTTCGGGTATTTCGCCAGGATCGCGCCTACCTTGTTGGCGGTATCACCCTGCACGTCAGAGGACACGGCACCGATGGACTCCAGCTCTTTGATGTCCGGATACTGCTTTTGCAGCTCTTTATAGGCCGCCTGACGGCGCTCCATCGGCGGGAAGCCCGCCACCCACAGCTTGACGATATTGGCCTTGCCGTTGAAATCTTTCGCCAGCTGGCCGAAGGAGAGGTTAGTCAGGGAGGCATCGTCCTGCTGGGTAACGGTCACGCCCGGGATCTCGCCGTTAACGGCGGTATCAAAAACGGCGACTTTAATACCGGCATCCACCGCTTTCTTCACCAGCGCGGTGGAGTACGGATCGCGCCCCTGAGAGAGAATAATCCCGTCATATTTCTGGCTGATCGCCTGGTTAACGAAGTCCTGGAATTTGGCGTCGTCTCCGTTGCTTAAAAAGGTGCTGATCTTAAAGCCAAGCTTCTTCCCTTCCTGAATTGCCCCCGCAATAAACTGCGTGGTGTTGTCGTCTGAGCCAAGGTTACGGATCACCGCGATGCGGATCGGGCCGTCATGGTTCGCAATGGCAGCCGGAAGCGGCGCGGGCGTAGCCGCGAAGCCTGGCAGAGACGTCAGCAACCCGAGCGCCACCAAAGAGAGAGCGATTTTTTTCATTCTGTTATCCCGTTGTGTTGTTTTAAATGTTTAGCGTTTTTGTATGTAGGTAATCGCCAGCGCCACGGCGAGCACCAGCCCTTTTATAATGTCCATGGCGTAATACGGCACGGAGAGCATCACCAGCCCGTTCGACAGCACGCCGAGAATGACCGCCCCGACCAGGGTTCCCAGCGCGTTCGGCTTGCCGGACCCGGCCAGCGAGAAGCCAATCCACGCCGCCGCCACCGCATCCATCAGGTATCCGCCGCCCGCATTCACCTGCGACGAACCGATGCGCGACGCCAGCAAAATCCCGCCCAGGCCCGCCAGCAGCGAGGCAATCACGTAGGCCGCCACCTTGTAGCGCGTGGTGCGAATGCCGGAGAGACGCGCCGCTTCCGGGTTGCCGCCAATGGCGTACATCCGGCGTCCGTGAGTGGTCAGCGAGAGGCCCAGCTGCGCCAGCACGGTCACCACCAGCATGACGATCACAATGGTCGGCACCTGCCCCAGCAGGCTGAACGCCGCCGGAATCGTGCCTTCCGCCATGTCGCCGCTCGGCAGCACCATGTTCTCGGTAATCGACCCACCGTAGCTGTAGGTCATCGCCACGCCCTGAATGACAAACAGGCTGGCAAGCGTCGCGAGCATGTCCGGAATACGCAGGACGACGATCAGAAAGGCGTTAAACAGCCCCACCAGCGTGCAGAGCGCGAGGGTGATCAGAATCGACTCGGTGGTACCAAATCCGTGCCAGACGAAAAGGGAAATCACCAGCGCGTTCGCCAGCGACGCGGTGGATCCGACAGAGAGATCGAACCCGCCGATGGTCAATGAAATCGACACGCCAATGGCAATCACCGTCACGATGGCAATCGAGCGCAGAATGTTGATGATGTTGTTCGGATCGAGGAAGCTGTCCGACGCCAGGCCAAAGACGGCCACCAGCGCGACGACGGTTAACAGCATGCCCCACTTGTAGAGAAAATCGAAAATCTGCTGACGGCCAGACGCCGCCGCGTTCACTGAAAGGGCCTTGCTCACGACGCCGTTCCTCCGGTTGAATAATAAAGTAGTGTCTCTTCGCGGGCCTCGGCCCCGGCGATTTCCGCCACGATGCGCCCGTCCCACAGCACGCAGATGCGGTCGCATAGCCCGACCAGCTCGGCAAACTCGCCCGAGGCGTAAATCACCCCTTTGCCCTCTCGCGCCAGGCCGTCAATCAGCTGGAACAGGTCGGTTTTGGCCTTCACGTCCACGCCTTTCGTCGGCTCGTCGAATATCAGCACGCTGGCGTCATTGCGCAGCCATTTACCGATGGCGACCTTCTGCTGGTTGCCGCCAGACAAGCGGCGGAGCACCTGCCCCGGTCCGCGGGCGCGCACGCCGACGCGGGCTATCACCTCTTCCGCCCAGCGCCACGCCTGACGATGGCCAAACAGGCTCCAGCGCGAAAAGCTGTTATCCGCCGTCACCGCCAGGTTCATGCTCACCGGCTCGTCGATAAAAATGCCCTCTTTCCGCCGCTCCTCCGGCACCAGCGCCAGACCGCGCAGCACGGAGTCGGCCGGGTCGCGCGGCTGCCAGGACTGATGATTCAGCTCGCCGCGCGCGACGCGGCTTTTGGTGGCGCCAAACAGCGCCTTGCAGAGTTCGGTTTTCCCCGCACCCGCCAGCCCGGCAATCCCGAGAATTTCGCCTTTGCGCAGGTGCAGGGAGATATCTTTCAGCAGCGCGTCATCGTGAAGCCCCTCAACGCGCAGCAGCGTTTCGTCGCCGTGCGGCGGTCGCGCGGGCGGATAGATATCGCTCAGCACGTGGCCGAGCATCTTCTCGACAATCTCTTCGCCGCTAAGATCGGCCATCGGACCGGACTCGATCAGCTTGCCGTCGCGCAGCACCGTTAAGGTGTCGCAGATGGCCTTCAGCTCGTGAATACGGTGGGAGATAAACACCACGCCGATGCCCTGCTGCTTTAAGCGTCTCACCACCGCAAACAGGCGCTCGCTCTCGTGCGCATCCAGCGGCGCGGTGGGTTCATCAAGAATCAAAAAACGGCAGTGGTGGGACAGCGCCCGCGCCAGCAAAATCTGCTGCTTTTCGGCCAGCGAACAGCCGTCGATGGAACGGTGTACGTCCAGAGAGACATCCAGCTGCGCCAGCGCCCGTCTCGCCTGCTGGCGGATCGCGCGCCAGCTGAAGCGATGCCCCGGCTGCGCCAGCTGGTCGAGCATGATGTTTTCGGCAATGCTTAATCCCGGAATCAGCGCCACGTCCACCTCCTGCTGCACGAGGTGGATCCCCAGCCGTTTGGCGTCAAGCGGTTCGCGGATCGTCACCGGCTGGTTGTTAATGCTGATCTCGCCCTCATAGTGGTCGTGCGTGCCGCACAGCACCGCCATCAGGGTCGATTTCCCCGCGCCGTTGGCACCGGTTAGCGCATGCACGGATCCGCCGGTTAAGGTGAAATTCACGCGCGACAGCGCCTGAAAGCCGGAAAAGGCCAGGCTGATACCGCGCATCTCAAGGCGACTGGAAACCATCCGCGTAAATCCTTCATTACTCTTCTGATTTATCGAATTTTTCACAGCTCCGGTTGACTGACAACGACGGAAAAGGCATAAGATAAAGCGAAATATTATTAGCCATCCGGATGTCCAGACATAACATCGGGTTAGCGCTTGCTAAAAAAAGGACAACACCATGAGCAACACCGATATCCGCGTCGTGCCTGGCCCGGCGAACTACTTCTCTCATCCCGGAAGCCTTGCGCAGCTGGATAACTTCTTTACCCCGGAACAGCTTTCCCGCGCGGTGTGGATCTACGGCGAGCGCGCTATCGAAGGCGCGCGCCCTTTCCTGCCGGAGAGCTTTAACGCGCCGGGGGCGAAACGCCTACTGTTTAAAGGCCACTGCAGCGAGCGCGACGTCACCCATCTGGTGAATGAATCCGGCAGCGACGCCAGCGTGGTGATCGGCGTCGGCGGCGGCGCGGTGATAGATACCGTGAAGGCCGTGGCGCGCCGCTTAGGGGTGCCGTTTGTGGGCATCCCCACCATTGCCGCCACCTGCGCGGCGTGGACCCCGCTCTCCGTCTGGTACAACGATGCCGGTCAGGCGCTGCATTTTGAGATCTTCGACGACGCCAACTTCCTGGTGCTGGTGGAGCCGCAGATCGTCCTCAACGCCCCGGCGGAATATCTGCTGGCGGGCATCGGCGATACGCTGGCGAAGTGGTACGAAGCGGTGGTGTTGGCACCTGAGCCGGAGAACCTGCCGCTGACCGTGCGGCTGGGCATCAACGGCGCGCTGGCGATCCGCGACGTGCTGCTGGAACACAGCGAAGAGGCGCTGGCCGACCAGCAGCGTGGAGAACAGACGCAGGCTTTCCGGGACGTGGTGGACGCGATTATCGCCGGTGGCGGGATGGTCGGCGGCCTGGGCGAACGCTATACGCGCGTGGCGGCAGCGCATGCGGTGCACAACGGCTTAACCGTGCTGCCGCAGACGGAAAAATACCTGCACGGCACCAAGGTGGCCTACGGCATTCTGGTACAGAGCGCCCTGCTCGGCCAGGACGACGTGCTGGCGCAGCTGGTGGCGGCATACCAGCGTTTTAACCTGCCGACCACGCTTCGCGAGCTGGACGTCGACATCAATAACCGCGACGAACAGGATCAGGTGATTGCACACACCCTGCGCCCGGTCGAGTCGATTCATTATTTACCTATTACGTTAACGCCTGACGTTCTGCGCGCCGCGTTTGAGAAAGTGGAATCCTTCAGCCGTTAATCGCCCTGACCGTCTATACCTAATGATGATTCTTACCACTCTCGTAACGAGGTCATCATGCAGATCGATTTAACAGGTAAAAAGGCGCTGGTTACCGGCGCCAGCCGCGGGTTGGGTCGGGCAATTGCACTGTCGCTGGCGCGCGCCGGTGCGGATGTGATTATTACGTATGAAAAATCGGCCGATAAAGCCCAGGCGGTCGCCGATGAGATTAAGGCGCTGGGACGACATAGCGAAGCCGTGCAGGCGGACAGCGCCAGCGCGCAGGCGATTCAGGATGCCGTCACCCATGCGGCGCGCTCCCTTGGCGGGCTGGACATTCTGGTCAACAACGCCGGGATCGCGCGCGGCGGCCCGCTGGAGTCCATGACGCTGGCGGACATTGACGCCCTTATCAACGTCAACATCCGCGGCGTGGTGATCGCCATTCAGGAAGCGCTGGTGCACATGTCCGACGGCGGGCGCATTATCAACATCGGCAGCTGTCTGGCAAACCGCGTGGCGCAGCCGGGTATCGCCGTCTACTCAATGACCAAATCGGCCCTTAACTCCCTCACCCGCGGGCTGGCCCGTGATTTAGGGCCGCGCGGCATTACCGTTAACCTGGTCCATCCCGGACCGACCAACAGCGATATGAACCCGGAAGACGGGGAACAGGCTGACTCTCAGCGTCAGCTTATTGCGTTGGGTCACTACGGCCAGCCGGAAGACGTCGCGGCGGCGGTCACGTTTCTCGCCAGCCCGCTTGCCGGGCAGATCTCCGGAACCGGTCTGGACGTGGACGGCGGTTTGAACGCCTGATCGCATATTCCCTGCAAGCCTCTGTCGCCCGGCAGAGGCCTTCCCGAGCGCTCTCGACGGTTCGCGTTTTGCCGCTTTCTCCCGTTTTTTCTCCGCTCTACAGTATCCCATTAGAAATTCGGAATTTATCTAATAGTCTTATTATTTCCTTATATTTTGTGTGGGCGTACAGTGGAGGTACGGATGAAGATTGTCTGGTCAAAGAATGCAAAGAAAGAGTTTTCCAAAATCGATGGCCGATATCAGCGAAGAATCAAAGCAAAACTTGCTGAGCTGGACGATCGCTCAGCTCCCCGGCCCGATATCAAAAAAATATCGGCAACAGAAAATCATTTCCGGCTACGCGTTGGCGATTACCGCATTCTGATTACACTTCGGGACGATCCCGATAACCATTGTTATGTTTTGGCCGTCAAGCGCAGAACATCAACGACCTACCTTCACGAGGAGAAAGCCCCCTATGGCTGTTCAGCTAATTAAGGACGATGACGGAAAAGCGCAGTACGTCGTTATTCCCTATGATGAATACTTTCGTATGTGCTTACAGATGGCAGAAATTGACGACGAAACCGATGATGATCTAGAGGATATTGAAGTCGAACACGATTGTTATGATGACGTAGGATTACCTGGTGAAGTATGCGACGTCATGCATAACGAGAACGTCAGCCTGCAGGCCGCGTGGCGTATCCTTCGCGGCATGTCCCAGCAGGAGGTGGCGGAGAAACTCGGCATCACTCAGTCCGCCGTGTCACAGCTGGAAGCGCTGGACTCCCGTCCGCAAAAGCGCACCCGCGAAAAGCTGGCGGCAATTTATGGCTGCAAGCAGGAGCAGATCAGCCTCTATTTACCGAAAGAGGGTTAACAGCACTTCGCCCCGCCCTTGCCGCCGTAGCGGGCGTCCTGACGGTCGCGGAAAAATTCTTCGTAGGTCATGGGCGTCTGGTCCGGATGGTTGACGCGCATATGCTCGACGTAGTTGTCGTAGTCCGGCACGCCAATCATCATTTTGGCGGCCTGACCCAGGTACTTACCTGCTTTGGAAAGGGTGTCGAACATAATTCTGGTCTCACAGGAAATGTAGGCCGGGTAAGCGCAAGCGCCACCCGGCACACAGGTTAATGCGCCCCTTTGGCCTGGGTGACAATCTCTTCCAGGTTTTCAGGCATTGGCTCGTACGGCGTCTCTTTCGCCGTTGGCTTGTCGTTTTTCAACGCCGCCAGCGCGGTCTTGAGAGAATACAACGCCAGCACCACGACCACCACCATAAAGAAGATGGTCAGCCCGGCGTCCAGACGGTTGTTAAACACCAGCTGCGACAGCTGGGACTCGGTGTACTGCGCCGGGATTTTACCGCTGTCGATCATCGCCTGGAACTTGTTGGCGATTGCCAGGAAGCCCACCTTGTTATCCGGACTGAAGGCTTTCTGCCAGCCCGCCGTCAGGGTACAGATCAGCAGCCATGCGGTTGGCACTAATGCCACCCACGCGTAACGCTGGCGCTTCATCTTGAACAGCACCACCGCGCAGAGCATCAGCGCCATGCCCGCCAGCATCTGGTTGGCGATACCGAACAGCGGCCACAGGGTGTTAATCCCGCCCAGCGGATCGACCACGCCCTGGTGCAGGAAATAGCCCCACGCCAGCACGCACAGCGCCGTCGCCAGCAGGTTAGCCGGGAGCGAATCGGTACGCTTCAGGTTCGGGGAGATCACCCCCAGCAGATCCTGGAGCATAAAGCGCGCCGCGCGGGTTCCCGCATCCACTGCCGTCAGGATAAACAGCGCCTCGAACAGGATGGCGAAGTGATACCAGAACGACACGTCCATCAGCCCGCCCAGCGCGCCGTGAAGAATATACGCCATGCCGACCGCCAGCGTCGGCGCCCCGCCCGCACGGGAGATAATCGACTGCTCGCCCACTTCACTGGCGATGCTCGTCAACGTATCAGGGGTAATCGCAAAGCCCCAGCCGCTCACCACCTGCGCGGCGGACGCCACCACGTCAACGGTGCCGGCAGGCGCCAGCACCGCCATCGGGCTGTTCATCGCGAAGTACACGCCCGGGTCGATGATACAGGCCGAGACCAGCGCCATGATGGCGACAAAAGATTCCATCAGCATGCCGCCGTAGCCGATCAGGCAGGCCTGATTTTCATTCGCCAGCATCTTCGGCGTGGTGCCGGAGGCGATCAGCGCGTGGAAGCCCGACACCGCGCCGCAGGCGATGGTGATAAACAGGAACGGGAACAGGTTACCGGTCCAGACCGGGCCGGTGCCGTCGATAAATTTGGTTAACGCAGGCATGGTCAGGGTCGGGCGCATAATCAGAATGCCGATGGCCAGCCCGACGATGGTGCCGATTTTCAGGAAGGTGGAGAGGTAGTCACGCGGCGCCAGCAGCAGCCACACCGGCAGCACCGCCGCCACAAAGCCGTAGCCCACCAGCATCCAGGTCAGCTGCACGCCAGTAAAGTCGAAGAACGGCGCCCAGGTCGGGCTTTCCGCCACCCAGCCGCCGGAGATAATGGCGAACACCAGGAACACCAGACCAATCACCGACACTTCACCAATGCGCCCCGGGCGCAGGTAGCGAATGTAGATCCCCATAAACAGCGCCAGCGGAATGGTGAAGGCAACGGTATAGGTTCCCCACGGGCTGTGGGTCAGCGCTTTCACCACGATCATCGCCAGCACCGCGAGGATGATCACCATGATCATAAAGGTCGCCACCAGCGCAATCACCCCGGCGGTTGCCCCCATCTCCTCTTTCACCAGCTCACCCAGCGAACGCCCGTCGCGGCGGGTCGAGACGAACAGCACCATAAAGTCCTGCACCGCGCCCGCCAGCACCACGCCCGCGAGGATCCAGATCATCCCCGGCAGGTAGCCCATCTGCGCCGCCAGCACCGGCCCCACCAGCGGGCCCGCCCCGGCAATTGCCGCGAAGTGGTGACCGAACAGCACTTTTTTGTCGGTCGGCACATAGTCCAGACCGTCGTTATGGCGGACGGCAGGCGTCATGCGCGTCGCGTCAACGCCTAATACGTTCTTCGCGATATAGCGGCCATAAAAACGGTAGGCGATCAGATAGATGCAGACGGAGGCGACGACGATCCAGAGCGCGTTGATCTGTTCCCCCCGGTTGAGGGCGATATAGCCCAGGGCAAAGGCTCCCACAACGGAGAGCCCTGCCCATGTAAGGTATTTCCCTGAGTTGTTCATAGTGGTTATCCGTTGTTGTGAAACAGTGAGATGTTACATTTTGTTTCTAGAACAACGACGAAAATTTAACAACTTTGAAACGCAATAATGCGTGGTCAAACCAGACATTTACACCACATTGTTAAGCCGATCACTTTCGCGACGTCCTCGGTCACACTTTTGCCTTTTTCAGCCAGACGCAGCCTTACGGAATGATTTGTATCATTTTTTTTGCTCATAACCTCGCCAGAATGATCCTGCGCAATCGCGCGCTTACAAGGAAAAGGATATGAACAGTTCTGTACCTCAGGATCAAAAGGTCGGGCCGGGCGCGTACTTCGCTCTGGCGTTTGCAGCCGTTTTCTTCTCTGGCCTGTTAGGCGGAAAAGAGTGGTACGGCGTGTTTGATTTCACCACCCTCAACGGTGCGTTTGGCAAAGTGGTCAGTAAAGCCAGCCTGGATGACGGCACGTTGACGACCGCCAGCAGCGCCTTTCGCGGCACCGGCGGCAGCGGCGCGATGGACGGGTTTCTCTTCGCGCTCGGTTTAATTCCCGCGGTAATGTTCGCGCTGGGGATGATCAACGTGCTGGAGCACTACGGCGCCCTGCGTGCCGCCCGCAAGCTCTTGACCCCTCTGCTGCGCCCGCTGCTGGGCATTCCCGGCACCACCGGGCTGGCGCTGATCGGCAGCCTGCAAAGCACCGACGTGGGCGCGTCGCTGACCCGCAACCTGTCAGACGAAGGGCAAATCAGCGAAAAGGAGAAAGACGTTTTTGCCATGTTCCAGTTCTCCGCCGGGGCGATGATCACCAACTTTTTCTCTTCCGGGGCGATCCTCTTCACGCTGGTCGCCGTTGACGGCACGGCGGCGGTACCCACGTCCATCGGAGCCTGTATCGCCGTCATGTTCATCATGAAAATCGTGGGCGCAAATCTGCTGCGATTGATCCTGTCCTTCAACCGTAAAGGAGACGCCGCATGAGTGCCCCACAGTCTAACCCCGTAATTACCGATGTCTTCGTCGAGGGCGCGCGCAAAGGCTGGAGCATTGCTACCAGCAGCACCCTGCCCAACGTGGTGATGGCATTTATCATCATCAAAGCGCTGGAAATTACCGGTGCCCTGAAAGGGCTGGGCATGATCTTCGCCCCATTAATGGGCCTGTTCGGCCTGCCGGGTGAGGCCGCTGCCGTGCTGATTGGCGGCTGGATGTCGATGGGCGGCGGGATCGGCGTCGCCATCGGCCTGTTTGATAAAGGCATTATCACCGGCGAGCACCTGGCGATCCTGGCGCCCGCCATCTACCTGATGGGCTCGCAGGTGCAGTATCTGGGCCGCATTCTGGGGGTGATCGGCACCCGCGCCAAACGTATCCCGCTGATGATCGCCATCTCGGTAGTCAACGCGTTTTTAGCCATGCTGCTGATGCGCATTATTCTCTGAACAGGACGTGCACATGAATCTTGACCACTATATTGAAGAGCTGAAAACCCTGGTGAACGTGGACTGCGGCACCCAGACCATTGCGGGCGTTGCCGCCGTGGCAGGCATTATTCAGCAGCTCTGGGAGCGCGAAGGCTGGCACACCGAGCAGGTGAATCTGGGCGATAAGGTAGGCCCGGGTGTGTTCGTCAGCAACAAGCCGCAGGCGGAACGCTTTGACGTGCTGCTGGTCGGGCACCTGGATACCGTATTTGCCCCCGGCACCGTCGCCGAGCGCCCGTTGAGCGAGGACGATACCCGCCTGTACGGTCCCGGCGTCTCGGATATGAAGAGCGGACTTCTGAATATTTTGTGGGCGATGCGCGGGCTCGACGCCGCGGACAAAGATCGCCTCGCGATTGCCGTGGCGATGAACCCGGACGAAGAGACCGGCTCGGTGCATTCCCACGAATGGATCGGCGAGCTGGCTAAGCGTTCCCGCTGCGTGCTGGTCTGCGAAGCCGCCCGCGCCGACGGTTCGCTGGTGAAAGCGCGTAAAGGGATGGCGGGCTATCACCTCACCTTCAGCGGCGTAGCGGCACACGCGGGCAACGACCCGGAGAAAGGCCGCTCGGCGATTACCGCCCTGGCCAACAGCGTCATCGCGATTAATACGCTAACCGACTGGGATCGCGGCACCACGCTCAACGTCGGGGTGATTCACGGCGGCAGCGCGGCCAACGTGGTGGCGGATAACGCCGTAGCCGAGCTCGACGTGCGCTTCTGGGAAAACGACGAGTACGACCGGGTGAATCAGGCGCTGGAGGCGTTATGTGAAAAAGGCTTTTTAGACGGCGTGACCACGACGCTTGCGCGGGTGAATCACAAACCGGCGATGGCAGCCAGCGTTGCGACGCAGGCCCTGATGCAGCAGGTTGAAGCGGCAGGAAAAGCGGAAGGTATCGACATCACCTGGCAGGCGGTCGGCGGCGGCAGCGACGCCAACCACACCGCCGCGCTGGGCATCCCGACGCTCGACGGACTGGGGCCAATTGGTGCCGGGTTCCACAGCCCTGCGGAATGGCTGGATAAAGCGTCGATTGCACCGCGAATTCGGCTGTTGAAGCGGGTGGTATCGATGCTGTAAACATTGCCCGGTGGCGCTTCGCTTACCGGGCCTACGTGTGAGGTGTAGGCCGGGTAAGGCGAAGCCGCCACCCGGCAATCCTGCACCGTTCAACCCAACACCATCGTACTCAACCGACAGGTACAGCACCGCCGCCCCTGCTCGTCGAATACCACAATCTCCCAGCTCTGGGTGGAGCGGCCCAGATGCAGCGGCTGGCACACCCCGCGCACCTTACCGTGAGACACCGCGCGATGGTGAGTGGCGTTCAGCTCCGTTCCCACCACGCTCTGCCCGTCACGGGTCATCAGAAAACCGGCCATTGAGCCCAGCGTTTCCGCCAGCGCCGCCGATGCGCCGCCGTGCAGCAGGCCAAACGGCTGATGGGTGCGCGCATCCACCGGCATTTCCGCTTCCAGCGTGTCGTCGCCGATACGGGTATAGACAATGCCGAGATGCGCCACCAGGGTGTTCAGGCTGGTCGCGTTCAGCTCCTCGAGCGGTAAATGACGTTTCCAGATCATCTTACGCCCCCAGCGTGGAGCCGCCGTCCACCACGATATCCTGCAGGGTGATATGGCTGGCGGCATCGGATGCAAGGAACAGCACCGTGCTGGCAATCTCCTGCGGACGGGCGATTTTGCCCAGCGGAATGCCGAGCTTAAACTGCTCGCCAAAGCCGCGAATGCGCTGCTGCTCCGCGTCGTCACGGGTCCACAGGGTACGCTGCATATCGGTGTCCGTCGATCCCGGCGACACCAGGTTACAGCGCACGCCGCTGCCCGCCAGCTCCAGCCCGACGGTCAGGGCCAGGCTTTTCAGCGCCGCCTTCGACGCACCGTAGGCGCTCATGCCGATGCGCGGCGTGTGCGCCGCATCGGAGGCCACCGTCACAATCGCCCCACCTTGCTGACGACGGAACTGGCCCATCGTCTGCTGGAACAGGTTGAACGCGCCGCCGACGTTGACCGCGAAGGTCTGCTGCCAGTCCTCCTGCGAGAGCTGGTCCGTCGCCCCCATGCGCAGAATGCCCGCCGCGTTGACCAGCACGTCCAGACGCTCAAGGGTATTAAGCAAACGGCCACACACGTCGCTGACCTGAGCAAAATCCGCCACGTCCAGCGTTTCGGTGGCGAACGGATAATCACCCAGCGGAAACGCCAGATCGAAGCCGGTCACCTGTGCGCCTGCCTCCACAAAGGCCAGCGCCGTCGCGTAGCCGATCCCCTTCCCCGCGCCCGTCACCCAGACGGTCTTGCCGGTAAAATCGAATCCCGCCATCACTTCACCTCGCGGGAGAGCAGCGCCCACCAGGCGTCGATTGTGGGATTTTTTGCCAGCATCACGAAGTCGATATCGCCGTGCACTTTGCGCCAGCGGGCGGCCAGCGCCATCATGCGCACCGAGTCCAGGCCGTAGTCGATCAGGTTTTCGTCATCCATCGGCTCGTCAGACTCGTCCAGCAGCGGCAGGATCAGTTCACGCAGCGCGGCTTTGGTCGCCGGAACGGACGGCAGCAGCTCGTCGGTCATCACCACGCGGCCCGAGCGTCCGGCCACGTAGTTCAGCGACATCAGGTGCTCGTCGCGGGTGAAATCCGCCAGCGCGTCGGCGATAAAGAACGGCTTGATGTCGCGCATAAAGGCATCGGTGGCGGTGGTCATGCAGCCGATGTGGGCGTAGACGCCGGTAATCAGCAGCTGGTTGCGGCCCGTCTCTTTCAGCATCTGCTCCAGCGGCGAGCGGTGGAACGCGCTGTAGCGCCACTTCACCAGTACCGTATCCGCTTCGTCCGGGGTCAGTTCAGCGACAATACGCTGCTGCTCCGGCGAGCGGGTCAGGCCCGGCCCCCACATGTCGTTCAGCAGGGCACGGTCTTCGTCGCTCTGCTCTTTGGGCTGCGCGGTGTAGTACACCGGAATATTGTGCGCTTTGCAGTAAGCGAGAAGTTTGGCGATATTCGCCACCACCTGCTGCATCATCGCGCTGTTTTCGCCCCAGAAGTTCAGGAAATACTCCTGCATATCGTGGATCAGCAGCGCGGCGCGCTCCGGCTCAAACGCCCAGTTCACTTTATTCGTCGGCAGCTCTGCGGCGGTCGGCAGCGCGTAAGCGGTTAATTTTGGAATGGCCATACTCTGTTCCTCAGCCCCGGGCGCGTTCAGCAAGCCACAGGCGCAACTGTTTTTTATCGACTTTGCCGACCGGCGTCAGCGGGAGCGCATCCACGCTCTCCACGCGGTCCGGCAGCTTGAATTCGGCAACGCCCTGCTCGCGCAGGAAACGGCGCACCTCGACCGCACGCAGGGGCTGTTTCACCACCAGATACGCGCAGCTTTTTTCGCCCAGCAGGCTGTCCTCCATGCTCACCAGCGCGGCGTGGATCACCGCCTCATGGCGCAGCAGCAGGTTTTCAATCTCTTCGGCGGCGATCTTCTCGCCGCCGCGGTTGATCTGATCCTTCTCGCGCCCCTGCACGGTGATGTAGCCCTGCTCGTCAATGGCAATCAGATCGCCCGAGCAGTAAAAGCCGTCGGCGTCAAAGGCGCTGGCATTGTGTTCCGGGCTGTTGAAATAGCCGCGGAAGGTATACGGCCCGCGCGTCATCAGACGCCCGACCTCACCGCGCGGCAGCGGGTTGCCGTGCTCGTCCGCCACCCACACTTCGTCGTCCGGGCACATCGGGCGGCCCTGGGTGTTGATGATGCGCTCCGGCGCGTCGTCGAGCGCGGTGTAGTTCACCAGCCCTTCCGCCATGCCGAACACCTGCTGAAGCTGGCAGCCGATTTCCGCCGGAATGCGCGCCGCGAGCGTGGCGGAGAGGCGTGCGCCCCCCACCTGCAGCAGCTTGAGGGACTTGAGCTGCGCGTTCCCCGCGCCGTCGGCAATCGCCTGTAGCCACAGGCTGACCGCCGGAGGGACCAGCGAGGTGACGTTAACCTGATGCCGTTCAATCAGCGGGAAGCAGAGCGTGGCGCTCGGATCGTTCGCCAGCACCACGCAGCCCCCGGCGGTGAAGATGCCGAGCGATCCCGGCGAGCTCATGGCGTAGTTATGCGCCGCGGGGAGCGCGTTCAGGTAACGGGTCTCGGCGGTAATGCCGCAGATCTCGTTGCTGCGGCGAATGCTGTAGTCGTAATCGTTATGCGTGCGCGGGATCAGCTTCGGCGTGCCGGTGCTGCCGCCGGAGAGCTGGAAGAAGGCCACTTCGTCCGCGGGCGTCGGGTTCGGAATGAAGTTATCCGCCGGACGCGCAATCGCCGCTTCCAGGGCATGTTCGCCCTTATCGCCGCGCAGCAGTACGACGCGCACGGAACGGTGTTCATCCACAAATGCATTGAGGAAGTCATCGCCCGCGAACAGGGCGTGGCCGCGATCGGCAATCAGCACGGCGGGTTTGATCTGCGCGGCGTAGGCGTTCAGCTCGCTGCGCTGATGGCTAAAGAGCGCGTTGACCGGCGCGACGCCGATTTGCAGCAGCGCGAAGAAGGTGATGTAGAACTCGGCCACGTTGCCGAGCTGCACCAGCGCGGTCTCGCCGCGATGCAGCCCCTGCGCCTGAAGGGCGGACGCGAGGTTGTTCACCGCCTGATTAAACGCGCGGTAGGTAATGTGACGTTCGCCGTCGATTATCGCCACGGCATCGCTGTCCGCGCGATCCGTCAGGATATGGGTCAGCGGCAGATCCTGCCAGTAGCCTTTTTCGCGGTAGCGGCGGGCGAATTCCTCAGGCCAGCGGGTAAAGGGAATGGTCATGAGTATTCCTTAGTGCAAACCAAATACGTTGAGCATGGTGGAGAGCTTCACGCCCGTTTCGCGCCACTCGCCCACCGGCGAGGAGGCGGGCACAATACCCGCACCGGCAAACAGGCGAACGGTATTTGTATGCAGACGCGCGCAGCGGATGGTCACCACCCACTCGCCGTTGCCTTCGCTGTCGCACCATCCGACGATGCCGCCGAACAGCTCGCGGTCAAACGGCTCCAGCTCGGCGATCAGTTCTTTCGCCGCCTGGTGCGGGAAACCGCTCAGCGCCGGCGTCGGGTGCAGCAGGCAGGCCAGCGTCAGGGCGTTTTCATTTTCACGCGCCTCGCCTTCTACCGGCGTCGCCAGATGCCACAGCATCGGCGTGGTAATCAGCTGAGGAGAATCCGGCATGCTGAGATGGTGGCTGCGCGGCGCCAGAATGGCCTTCATCGCCTGGGTCACCAGGTCGTGCTCGTGACGGTCCTTTTCGGAGGCCAGCAGCTTATTGCCCGCTTCGCGATCCAATACGTCGTCCGGCTGACGACGCGCCGAGCCTGCCAGCGGCAGCGAGCTAAAGTGCGCGCCCTCTTTACGCAGCAGCAGTTCGGGGCTTGCCCCCAGCAGCACGCCGCCGTCTTCCAGCGGCACGTGGAAGTTAAAGCTCGCCGGGTTCTGGGCGATCAGGCGCTCCATCAGCGCACCGCTGTCCATGTTTTTGTCGGTCGCGATATCGATCAGGCGCGACAGCACGACCTTGTTGACCTGCGGCGTGGCGGTGAGCGACGCGGCGCGGGCGACCATCTCTTCAAACACGGGCTGCGGCGGGATCTCGGTGCGTTGTTCTACCTTCAGCGCCTGCGAGCCGGAAAAATAGCGTGCGGACTGCTGGCGTGCCGGACGGGAAAAGGTCTGCCAGCGCTGCGGAATAAACAGAGAGGATGGCTTGCGGGTATCGAAAGGAATCGCCCCTACCATCACCGGATGAGCAATACCGTTGGCTTTCGCATTCCGGAAGGCCTGGGCTAATTGTTGCTGGAAGTGTCCCGCCGGATCGTCGCCGCCGACGGCGGGTTCACTAAAGCGGGCAAAGCAGCCGGACGTGGTAAAGCTGCGGTAAGGCGACATAAAGAAAAAGCGGTCTGATTCCAGCGTGGTTGCGGTGTGCTGAACTTCCTCAGCCAGTGACGTATCCATATCATCCTCCTCAAAATGATAAAAGAAGCAATAATGATTATCATTTATATTTTCGTCGGCTAACCTAATCCCACATCGCTTCGCTGTCAACCGTCGGGCAAACAACTTATGCGACAAAAGCTTGCATCCCTTCCCGGCAACCATGAAAATGAGAAGCATTATCTTCAACAAAAACAGGATGTCGCGCTGTGAAATTCCCTGCTCTATTCCGTAATACCCTGCTTTTATCTGGACTTTTTGTTTTAGGACTTGCCTCAGCCGCTGCCGCCGACTGGCCGCGTCAGGTGACCGACAGCCGCGGCGTTCACACGCTTGAGAGCAAACCGACGCGCATTGTCTCCACCAGCGTGACCTTAACCGGCTCCCTGCTGGCGATTGACGCACCGGTCGTCGCCAGCGGCGCAACCACGCCGAACAACCGCGTGGCGGATGGGCAGGGTTTCCTGCGTCAGTGGGGTGATATGGCGAAACAGCGCAAGGTTGCGCGACTGTACATCGGCGAGCCGAGCGCTGAAGCGGTTGCCGCCCAGATGCCGGATCTGATTTTGATCAGCGCCACCGGCGGGGATTCCGCGCTGGCGCTGTACGATCAGCTCTCCGCCATCGCCCCAACGCTTATCATCAACTACGACGACAAGAGCTGGCAGGAACTGCTGACGCAGCTGGGCAGCATCACCGGACAGGAAAAACAGGCCGCAGAGCGCATTGCCGCGTTTGATAAACAGCTCGCGCAGGTGAAGCAGCAGATGACGCTGCCGCCGCAGCCGGTAAACGCCATCGTCTACACCGCCGCCGCGCACAGCGCCAACCTGTGGACCGCCGAATCCGCGCAGGGCAAGCTGCTGCATCAGCTGGGCTTTACGCTGGCGGAGCTGCCCGCCGGGCTGCAGACCTCCAAAAGCCAGGGCAAACGCCACGACATTATTCAGCTGGGAGGGGAAAACCTGGCGACGGGGCTGAACGGCGAAGGGCTGTTTGTGTTTGCCGGCGACCAGAAAGACGTGGATGCGATTTACGCCAACCCGCTGCTGGCGCATCTGCCGTCGGTGAAAAACAAACGGGTTTGGGCATTGGGAACGGAGACGTTCCGCCTGGATTATTACAGCGCGATGTTGGTGTTGCAGCGTTTAAATTCAATTTTTAAATAAGTGGCACGTTCCCCGTAGGCCCGGTAAGCGCAGCGCCACCGGGCGTTTTGTCGGGTGGCGGCTACGCCTTACCCGACCTACAAGGTCAAGACGCTCTCCTGCCTGAATCGGCGCAGTTCTGCCAACGACATTAATAAAATCACGCCAATAATTGCCAGCACAAACCCGCTGCTGCTCGCCGAGGCCACCGGGGTCATTATCGCCCCCAGCCCGCCGAGGATCGCCGCGCCAATCGCATCGCCCGTGACGTTCTGAGCGGTCCACAGGCCGTTGATGCGCCCGAGCATGCCTTCCGGCGTCTGGGTCTGGATCAGGGTGTACTGCAAAAGCGAGCTGATGGCGCTCAGCCAGCCGAAAATCACCAGGCACAGCACCCCGAGCGCCCACACCGGCATCAGGCTGAAGAAGCCGATGGCGATAAACGAGGCCAGCGTGGCAAGCAGCATAATCAGCCCCGGACGCGCGCTCTGCGCCAGGTTCCCGCTGGTCAGCGCCCCGCACGCCGCGCCGAGCGGAATGGCGGCGTAAAGAATGCCAATCTCCGAGGCGCTCATCTGCCACTCTCCCGCCAGCGCCGGGTACAGCACGCGCACGGCGCTCGCCATCGTCAGCAGGCCGCCGAGCAGCGCAATCCCGCCAATCAGCGGGTTGCTGAACAGGAAACGAATCGCGGCCATCAGCGATTTCAGCGGATGCTCGCGCGGCTGCGGCGGAGGTGGCAGGAGCGGCAGACGCAGCAGCGTCAGCGTGGTGATAAACGTCCCCGCCGCCGCCAGCCCGTAGTTCCAGGCCACGTTGCCCGTTGCCAGCAGCAGGCCGCCGACCATCGGCGAAATCACCGAGCCGAGGCGCACGGTGAGCATGGTGATCGCCCCCGCCTGCATCAGGTTCTCGCGCCCGACCAGCGCGGGCGTTGCCGCCAGCAGCGCCGTCACGCCCAGCGAGGCGAAGAAACCGTCCCACAGCCCCAGCGCGTAAATGGCGATCAGCGACGGCTCCGGCAGCATGGCGTTCAGACACAGCCCGATAAAGCCCACGCCGCAGGTGCCGCGCGCCAGCAGGATCAGCTTTTTACGCTCGTAGCGGTCCGCCAGCACGCCGCCAACCATCAGGCCGATGAACATCGCCCCGCCGGTTAAGGTGACGGATAACCCCACCAGCCAGCTGGAGTGCGTCAGGGTTTGGATTTGTACCGGCACGGCCACGCCGAGCAGGCCGAGGGACAAAATGGAGATAAAGCGAGCGATAAATACGGCGCGATACGCCGGGTGCGTTTTCAGCAGGCTGAGGTTGAGCAGCCAGGATTTTTTATTCATGACAAAGCCTTGAGTCTATTTCTACCCTTTCCATGGGCGCACATGCTAACATAGCCAAATAAGATAGATAACGATAATCACTATCATTATCAAATCATGGATGTTGCTATGTCGTTTTCCTCTTCTGCGGTGCGCGCCGTTGCCGTGCCCGTTTTACTGCTGCTCCTGAGCCTTGCGGTTGCACTCAGCCTGCTGGTCGGCGCGAAGCCGCTGCCCGCGTCCGTTATCGTTGATGCGCTCTCCGGCACCTGCCAGAGCGCCGACTGTATTATCGTGCTCGACGCCCGACTGCCCCGCACGCTTGCCGGACTGCTGGCGGGTGGCGCGCTCGGCCTTGCCGGTGCCCTGATGCAAACCCTCACCCGTAACCCGCTGGCGGACCCCGGTATTCTCGGCGTTAACTCCGGTGCCAGCTTTGCCATCGTGCTCGGCGCGGCGCTGTTCGGGCTAACGTCGCCCTCCGAGCAGCTGGTCATGGCCTTTTGCGGCGCGCTGGCCGCCTCGCTGGTCGTGGCCTTTACCGGCAGTAAGGGCGGCGGGCAGCTGAGTCCGGTCCGCCTGACGCTTGCGGGCGTGGCGCTCGCGGCGGTGCTGGAAGGCTTATCCAATGGCATCGCCCTGCTCAACCCCGACGTCTACGACCAGCTGCGCTTCTGGCAGGCCGGTTCGCTGGATATCCGCACCCTTGAAACCCTAAAAGTGGTGGCGCTCCCGGTCATTATCGCCGCCGCCGTGGCGCTGTTTTTAAGCCGGTCGCTCAACAGCCTGAGCCTCGGCAGCGACACCGCGACCGCCCTCGGCAACCGCGTGGCGCGCACGCAGCTGATAGGTCTTCTGGCGATCACCGTGCTGTGCGGCAGCGCGACCGCCGTGGTTGGCCCGATCGCCTTTATTGGCCTGATGATGCCGCACATGGCGCGCTGGCTGGTGGGGGCGGATCACCGCTGGTCGCTGCCGGTGACGCTGCTGGCCACCCCTGCCCTGCTGCTGCTTGCCGATGTGCTGGGCCGCCTGCTGGTGCCCGGCGAGCTGCGCGTCTCGGTGGTCAGCGCCTTTATCGGCGCGCCGGTGCTGATCTTCCTGGTACGCCGTAAACGCGGAGGTGGCGCATGATGGCCCCGTCCCGTCGTTTAGTCACCAGCGTCTCGCTGCTGGTTATCGCCATTCTGCTGCTGGCGGTCTGGAGCCTGCGCAGCGGCGCGGTCACGCTCGATTTTTCTCAGGTGTTTAACGCCCTGCTCGGCAGCGCGCCGCGCAACATCACCATGGTGGTGACGGAGTGGCGACTGCCGCGCGTGGCGATGGCGATTCTGGTCGGCGCGGCGCTCGGCGTGAGCGGTGCGATATTCCAGTCGCTGATGCGCAACCCGCTCGGCAGCCCGGACGTGATGGGCCTCAACACCGGGGCCTGGAGCGGCGTGCTGGTGGCGATGGTGCTGTTTGGTCAGCACCTGACGGCCATTACCTTTACGGCGATGGCGGGCGGCATTCTGACGTCCTTACTGATCTGGGCGCTTGCCTGGCGCAACGGCATCGACACCTTCCGCCTGATCGTCATCGGGATCGGCATCCGCGCCATGCTGATGGCCTTTAACACCTGGCTTTTACTGCAGGCCTCGCTGGAAACCGCGCTCTCCGCCGGGCTGTGGTACGCCGGCTCCCTCAACGGCCTGACGTGGGGCAAAACCTGGCCCGCCGCGCCGCTGATTTTGCTGATGTTTATCGGCGCGCTGCTGCTGGTGCGCCGTATGCGCCTGCTGGAGATGGGCGACGACAGCGCCTGTGCGCTGGGCGTAAGCGTCGAACGCTCGCGCCTGATGCTGATGCTGGTCGCCGTACTGCTGACCGCCGCCTCTACCGCCATCGCCGGGCCGATCTCGTTTATCGCCCTCGTGGCACCGCACATCGCCCGCCGCCTTAGCGGGACGGCGCGCTGGGGCTTAACCCAGGCGGCGCTGTGCGGCGCGCTGCTGCTGCTGGCTGCCGATCTCTGCGCCCAGCGGCTGTTTATGCCTTATCAACTGCCGGTGGGCGTGGTGACCGTCAGCCTCGGCGGGATTTACCTCATCGTCTTGCTCGTTCAGGAGTCACGCAGGAAATGACAGACACAACCACCCGCTTGCGCGGCGAAAACTTAACCCTCGGCTACGGCAAAAAGATCGTTGCCCGTGACTTATCCGTCGCCATTCCGGACGGCCATTTTACGGCAATCATCGGGCCGAACGGCTGCGGCAAATCGACCCTGCTGCGCACCCTGAGCCGCCTGATGACGCCATCTGAGGGCAGCGTGTTCCTCGACGGGGAGCAAATCCAGCGCTTCGCCAGCAAAGAGGTGGCCAGGCGCATCGGGCTGCTGGCGCAAAACGCCACCACGCCGGGAGACATCACGGTGCAGGAGCTGGTCTCGCGCGGGCGCTATCCGCACCAGCCGCTGTTTACCCGCTGGCGTAAGGAAGACGACGAGGCGGTGAACCGCGCGATGCGGGCGACGGGCATTACCGATCTGGCGCAGCAGAGCGTGGACACCCTTTCCGGCGGGCAACGCCAGCGCGCGTGGATCGCGATGGTGCTGGCGCAGGAAACGTCGATTATGCTGCTGGACGAGCCGACGACCTGGCTCGACATCAGCCATCAGATTGACCTGCTGGAGCTGCTGAGCGAGCTGAACCGCACGCAGGGGTATACCCTGGCGGCGGTGCTGCACGATTTGAACCAGGCGTGCCGCTACGCCACGCACCTGATTGCCTTGCGAGACGGTGAGATTGTGGCGCAGGGCGCGCCGAAAGAGATTGTAACGCCGGAGCTGATCGAGCGGATCTACGGCATGCGCTGCATGATTATTGACGATCCGGTGGCGGGTACGCCGCTGGTTGTGCCGTTGGGCAAACGTGCGGTCTGATGCCCTCACCCCAGCCCTCTCCCACAGGGAGAGGGAGCAAACCCAACAAACATCAACCACGGATCCGTAGGCCGGGTAAGGCGCAGCCGCCACCCGGCGCTTTTGACGTTACCCCAATATCTCTCTCAACACCGGCCCTATTTTCTCAAACGCCTGCGGTGAAATGATATCCACGTGGGCGCAGTCCTGGCTGTACACCTCAAGCTCCGCCACCCACGGTGCCCACGCGACCTGCGGATCCATCGTTCGGGTGCGCTCGGCGACAAACAGCGTCGCTTTGCCGTCAAAGCGCGCGCTGTGCGCCGTGGTGAGCAACCGCACCGCGTCGGCGTAGTTACCCTCGATAGCGTTAAACAGCTCGCTGGAGCCCTGCCCTTGCTGGGCTGCGATAAACGCCTGACGCTCGCGCTCGATTTCCGCCAGCACTTCCGGGTCGAGGCCGTTAGCCTCTTTCTCCGCCCAGTTCTGGGTTTCCGGCGGCCAGGTATCCAGCAGGCCGAGGAAGGCCACCTCTTCACCCTGCTCGCACAGCCGCGCGGCGATGCCCTGCGCCAGCGTACCGCCGAGGGAATAGCCGAACAGATAATACGGCCCCTGCGGCTGCTGCTGACGCAGCGTAGCCAGATGATGCCTAATCACCCCATCCAGATCCGCACATTGCTGCATCGGCCCGTCCGGGCGTGGCGACTGAATGCCGGTAATCGACCAGCGCGGGCTGAGGTAGCGTGCCAGCACGCTAAACTGCCAGGCAAAGCCGGACGCCGGATGGAAGCAGAACAGCGTCGGGCCGTTGCCTTCGCGCAGCGGCAGCAGGGTTTCATACCCCAGACGCTGCGCCTGCTCGTCGCTCATCTGCGAGTCCAGCAGCGCGCTGAGCTTGCTCACCGTCGAGGCGACCATAATCTGCCCCGGCGTAACCTTACGGTCGAACGCGCGGCTAAGCTGTGCGGCCAGGCGCATCGCCAGCAGCGAGTGTCCGCCGAGGGCAAAGAAGTCGGCCTCAATATCGTTGACCTCGCAGCCCAGCAGCGCGGAAAACGCCTGCGCGACGGCGGCTTCGGTTTCCGCCTCCGGCGCGCGCCCGGAGGTTTTACTCGTGAGCTCCGGCAGCGGCAGCGCCTTGCGGTCGAGCTTGCCGTTCGCGCTGAGCGGCAGCGCGCTGATTTGCAGCACCACCACCGGCACCATATGCGGCGGCAGCTGCGCTTTGAGCGATTCCAGCAGCGCGTCGCGGTTCAGCGGTAAGCCGGATTCGGAAACCACATACCCCACCAGCTGGCGGGCATCGCCGCCCGTCGCCGCCGCCTGGTTGAACACGCAGGCGTGCGCCACGGCCTGCGCCACGTCCGGCAGCGACAGCATCGCCCGGTCGATTTCACCCAGCTCGATGCGCTGGCCGCGGATTTTCAGCTGATCGTCGCTGCGCCCTAAATACTCCACCGCGCCGTTGTCCAGCCAGCGGGCAACGTCACCTGTGCGGTACATCCGCTCGCCAGGGGCAAACGGGTCGGCAATAAAGCGGCTGGCGGTGAGATCCGGACGGCCCAGATACCCCTGCGCCAGCTGAATTCCGGTGAGATAAAGGTCGCCCGCCACGCCGAACGGCACCGGGCGCATCATCGCATCCAGAATGCGCAGCCCCGTGTTCCACACCGGGAAGCCGATCGGCACGCTGTTGCCCTCCACCGCCGCCAGCTCCGGGCCGTACGCCGGATACCAGCTGACGTCCACCGCCGCTTCCGTTGGGCCATAGAGGTTATGCAGCGGCGCGTGGGTCAGCTGTTCCCACTCGCGGCACAGCTCGGTCGGCAGCGCTTCGCCGCTGCAGAACACCTGCTTAAGGGTTTTGCAGCACGTCACGTTTTCCGGCGTCAGCGAGGCGACAAACGCCGCCAGCATCGACGGCACGAAGTGGGTAGTGGTCACGCCGTACTGGGCGAAGAAGCTCTGCATCGCCTGCGGATCGCGGTGCGCCTCCGGCTCGGCCATCACCAGCTTCGCCCCGGCGATAAACGGCCACCAGAACTCCCACACCGACACGTCAAAGCTGCACGGCGTTTTCTGCGCCACCACGTCCGTCGCGTCCAGCGGGTAATGGTCCTGCATCCACTTCAGGCGGTTAACGATGGCGGTATGGCCGACCATGACCCCTTTCGGGCGGCCCGTCGAGCCAGAGGTAAAGATGATGTACGCCGTCTGCTCCGGCGTCACCAGCCGCAGCGGTTCAGTACCCGCAGCCGGTAACAGTGTGTTGTAACTAAACGCCGTAATGGGCAGATCGCTAAAGCGCGGGAGCTGCTCGTCGGTAGTAATGAGCAGGGACGGTTTCGCGTCCTCCAGCATCATCCGCAGACGGTCATCCGGGTAGCCGGTGTCGAGCGGTAGCCACGCGGCACTGGCCTCAACGATGCCGTGCAGCGCCAGCGTCAGGAACACCGAGCGCGGCAGGGCCACCGCCACGCTGTCGCCCGGCTTCACGCCGCGCGCGCGCAGCAGGTTTGCCAGCGCGACCACCTGCTCGCGCATCTGACGATAGCTGAGTTCAATATGCGCGTCCGCCAGCGCGGGGGCGTCCGGCGTTTTGCTCGCCTGCTCCGCCACCAGATCCGCCAGCGTGGTGGACGGCAGCGCCAGCCCGGTATCGTTGATTCGCGCCAGCTGCTGATATTCCTGTTCTGAAACGGTTTCTACTTCGCCGCAGCGCAGGTCAGGGTTGGCCGCAAACTGCATCAGCATCGCGTTCAGACGCGCGACGTGTCGGGAAAGCATTGCTTCATCGTAACGCTGTTTATTCGCGAGGATCTCAATGCTCAGCCCGCCCTGCTCGTCCGGGAACAGCGCCAGCTCGAGATCGTTCACCGGACCGGTTGCCAGCGTGTGGGTGATGGCCTCCACGCCGTCGATATCCAGCTGATAGTCGAACACCTTGACGTTCAGCACCGGGCCAAACAGCGCTTCGTCGCCCGCGGCACGCCCGCCGTCGCGCACGATCTGCTCGGCGTCGTAGCGCTGGTGGCGGCGCATTTTTTTCAGCTGGTTCGCCAGGCGCAGCGCCAGCGCCGGCAGGCTCTCCTGCGGGTTAATTTTCACCGCCAGCGGCAGGACGTTGAGCACCGGCCCGGTCGCGGTCAGCGCGGCGGAGCCCATGCGGCGCATAAAGATAAACCCGGCGGCGTAGTCGAGCCGTCCGGTCAGTCGGCCCAGCCACAGCGCCACCAGCGCAAGCGCCAGATCGGTACGCTGCGCATGCCCTGCCGCCTGTGCAAGCTGGCTAAATGCGCGACCGTCGGCGGCAATTTTCAGGCGCAGGATATCGGTGGTGGCGGCGCGTCCCGGCAGCGGCGCGGAAGAGAGCGAGACCGGAGATGGAAGCTGCCTGCGCTGCTCGGCCCAGAAAGCACCGTCGCGCGCGTAAGCCTCGCTGTCGCGATAGCGCTGATACTCGTCCACCACCTCGGCAAACGGCGTAAACGGGGAGACGGGCGTCGGATCCCCCTTCTTCCACGCAGCGTAAATCGCGGCGATCTGGCGGGTAATGGCCGGGAAGCTGAAGCCATCCACTACCAGATGATGATAGCGCTGATACCAGTACCAGTGGTTTTCTCCCACCTGAATCAGCTTATGTAACGCCAGCGGCTGACCGCTGTCGACGCGCAGGTTTTGATTGAGATCGGCCTCCATCAGCGCCACGGCGTCGTCGTGAGAGGCAACGCGAACGATGGACGGCTCCGGCAGAATGAAGGTGCCATCCACCCACTGCCACACCTCGCCGTTCTCCTCGGCAAAACGCATCCGCAGGGTATCGGCCTGCATCATGCCTTCAGCAATCGCTTTTGCCAGCAACGGCGCGTCGATGTCGCCTTTCAGCTCGGTGTAGTGCGCCACGCTCCAGGCGTTTGGCAGGGAAGAAAGCTGTTCCGCCATCCAGATACCCGGCTGGGCGGCGACGAGAGGAAGACGGTTCATGCGCCCCCCTCCGCAAAATGGGACGGTTCAAGCGTGCGCCAGTGGCCGGCCAGCCACTGCTGGCACGCCTCCTGAGACTGCACCTCGCACACCACGCGCCACCCCGCCGGCAGCTCGCACTGCTGCGGCCACAGGCTGTACTGCCCCTGGTCGTTTTGCAAAATGGCGAACTGTCCCTGCGGATTATCGAAAGGATTGCTGAATTCCATACAGACTCCGTTATTGAATGAGCGGCTGCCAGAGGGTCATCAGCCCCTGCGTCAGCCCACCGCGCCAGCAAAGCGCATCGTGTCCGCCGTCAACCTGACGCCAGGTAACCTGCTGCGCGTGTAGTTCGGCGTAAATCGCCTGATTGGCATTGAAAATCAGCGGCTCGTTACGCCCGGCCTCAAGAACGATACGCAGCCCGCTCGCGGTTAGCTCACCCGCTCTGAGCTGTTCGATGAGGCACCCGTCCTGCTGCCCGCCTCGGTGCGGCCACCAGTACGAGCCGGACTGGCTCAGCACGCAGCCAAAACGCTGCGGCCAGTTGAGGCCAGCATAAAACGAAGAGAGTCCGCCAAAGCTCTGGCCCGCCACCACGGTACGATCGGCGCGGTCGCTAAATGGCGCGAGATTTTTTACTTGAGGGAGAAGTTCCTCCTGTACCGCCAGCCAGAAATCGGGGTTACAGGGCAATTCGCGGCTGCGGTGTTCCGTGTCGATCGCATCAATTAATACGTAGACCGCAGGCGGCAGCTTGCGCTCGGCGGTGAGCGAGGCCAGCGCGGGCCAGACCGGCATGCTTTCGGCCCAGAACTGCCCGTCGAGCATCACCGCCAGCGGGCGCTCGGGGCCGTCATCTCCGGTGGTAAAAATCCACACGCGGCGGCGGTTGTTCAGACGCGCGCTGTTCCACTCAATGCAGACCGTCGGTTGATACGGCGTATCGGGACGATCCCAGCCGGGCTGAACGGGCGCGTCCGGCATCTCCAGCGCCGAGACGGCGTGGCCGCGCCCGCCGCGCCAGCTCTGCGGATTCAGCGGGTCGGAAACCGCGTGCGGCAACAGCTTGCGCCAGCCTTCGCGCAGCGCCATGCGGTCCGGCTGCTCGCCTTCAAACACGGTATCGGCAAAATCATTTTCATTCACAGAAGGGATAAAACAGTAGCTCCCGCGCCACTCGGGGCTGAACTCGCCCTGCCATTGCCAGACGTCGGTATCCGGGATGCGCTCAAGAGATTGCGGGCGGGCATTTTGATGGTGATCGGTCACGCCGGTGATGTAGAGCCAGACGCGTTTGACGGGTGAAGAATCTTGCGTTCCTTTCGGGTCACGCCACCAGAACGTGACGCGATATGCTCCCTTTTCAGGCTTCCATTCAGGCCCATTTTTGGACTGCCACCACGCTTCACTTCCCGTTGTTAACGCCGTCACCCTTATAACCTCATGTTTAACAGTCTTTTTTGTTTCAGGACAAATTTTATTGATAATATTATTGATAACTATTTGCATTTGCAATAGCGTAATGCCCGCGCTGTGGGAAGCGCGCTCATTAAATAACCATAAAAGCGGGACGTACAATGAATAAGAAGATTCACTCTCTGGCCTTGCTGGTCAATTTAGGGATTTATGGTGTCGCGCTGCCCGCCATGGCAGACGACAAGACCGCCTCTGCGCAGCACGAAGATACGATGGTGATCACCGCCGCCGAACAGAATTTACAGGCGCCGGGCGTGTCAACCATCACCGCCGATGAGATCCGCAAAAACCCGCCCGCGCGGGACGTGGCTGAAATCATCCGCACCATGCCGGGCGTTAACCTGACCGGAAACTCCACCAGCGGCCAGCGCGGGAATAACCGTCAGATTGATATCCGCGGCATGGGGCCGGAAAACACGCTGATCCTGATCGACGGCAAGCCGGTGACCAGCCGTAACTCGATCCGTCTGGGCTGGCGCGGCGAGCGCGACACCCGCGGCGATACCGGCTGGGTGCCGCCAGAGATGATCGAACGCATCGAAGTGATCCGCGGCCCGGCGGCCGCGCGCTACGGCAACGGTGCGGCAGGCGGCGTGGTAAACATCATCACCAAAAAATTCGACGACCAGTGGCACGGCTCCTGGAACACCTACCTGAATGCACCAGAACACAAGGACGAAGGTTCCACCAAACGCACCAACTTCAGCCTGAGCGGCCCGCTGGGCGGCGATTTCAGCTTCCGCATGTTTGGTAATCTGGACAAAACCCAGGCCGACGCGTGGGATATCAACCAGGGCCATCAGTCCGATCGTACCGGTGCCTACGCCGACACGCTGCCGGCGGGCCGTGAGGGTGTGGAGAATAAAGACATCAACGGCGTGGTGCGCTGGGACTTTGCGCCAATGCAGTCCCTGGAGTTTGAGGCTGGCTACAGCCGCCAGAACAACCTCTACGCGGGCGATACCCAGAACACCAACAACGACAACAGCTCCAGCGGGCTGGTGAAGAAAAACTACGGCAAAGAAACTAACCGTATTTATCGTCAGAACTTCGCGGTCACCTGGAACGGCGGCTGGGACAACGGCATCACCACCAGCAGCTGGGCGCAGTACGAACACACCCGCAACTCGCGTCTGGGCGAAGGGCTGGCGGGCGGGCTGGAAGGCCTGTTCAACAGCAACAAATTCACCGACACCGACCTGGCCGACGTGATGCTGCACAGCGAAATCAACCTGCCGATCGATTTCCTCGTCAACCAGAACCTGACCCTGGGAACCGAGTGGAACCAGCAGCGCATGAAGGACTCGACCTCCTTTACGCAAACCCAGCAGGGCGGCACCATTCCGGGCATGAGTAACGATCGAAGCCCGTACACCTCAGCGGAGATCTTCTCCCTGTTCGCTGAAAACAACATGGAGCTGACCGACAGCACCATGCTGACCCCGGCGCTGCGCTTCGACCATCACACCATCGTCGGCAACAACTGGAGCCCGTCCCTGAACCTGTCGCAGGGTCTGGGGGATGACTTCACGCTGAAGATGGGGATCGCGCGCGCCTACAAAGCGCCGAGCCTGTACCAGACCAACCCGAACTACCTGCTGTACAGCAAAGGCCAGGGCTGCTACGCCAGCGGTGACGGCGTGGGCTGCTACATGATGGGCAACGACGACCTGAAAGCGGAAACCAGCATCAACAAAGAGATTGGCCTGGAGTGGAAACGCGACGGCTGGCTGGCGGGCGTGACCTGGTTCCGTAACGACTATCGCGACAAGATTGAAGCGGGCTACGCGCCGATTGGTCACACCTCTTCCGGTAAAGTGCAGACGGATATCTACCAGTGGGAAAACGTGCCGAAAGCGGTCGTCGAAGGGCTGGAAGGCTCCCTGAACGTGCCGGTCAGCGACACGATCAACTGGACCAACAACATCACCTACATGCTGCAGAGCAAGAACAAGGAGACCGGCGACCGTCTGTCGATCATTCCGGAGTACACGCTGAACTCAACCCTGAGCTGGCAGGTTCATCAGGACGTGTCGCTCCAGTCGACCTTCACCTGGTACGGCAAGCAGCAGCCGAAGAAATACAACTACAAAGGTCAGCCTGTGACCGGGTCTGAGAAAGATGAAGTCAGCCCGTATAGCATCGTTGGCCTGAGCGCAACCTGGGACATGACCAAAAACGTCAGCCTGACCGGCGGCGTGGATAATGTCTTCGACAAACGCCAGTGGCGCGCGGGTAATGCCCAGACCACCGGCAACGCCACCACCGGTGCGTATATGTACGGTGCGGGTGCGTATACGTATAATGAACCGGGTCGCACCTGGTACATGAGCGTGAATACGCGTTTCTAGGTAAAAGCAAAACGGCAACCCCGTTGCCGTTTTTAATGTTTGCTCCCTCTCCCCGTGGGTGTACGGTCCCGGGTGAGGGCGAGGTAAAAGCAAAACGGCAACCCCGTTGCCGTTTTTAGTGTTTGCTCCCTCTCCCCGTGGGAGAGGGCCGGGGTGAGGGCATCAGGCCGCACTATTTGCTGATAGAGGAAAAACATGCACACCACCCACAGCACGTTCATTCTCGCCGGCCACACCGTCCATCGCGTCACCTTTGATCCCACGACCTTCACCGACGCCGATCTCCTCTGGCTTCCCCACCACGCGCAGCTGGCTGACGCCGGACGCAAACGCAAAGCCGAGCATCTTGCCGGACGCATCGCCGCCGCGCATGCCTTACCTGACCACGCCGTTCCCGGCATCGGCCCCAGCGGCGAACCGCTCTGGCCGGAAGGGGTTTCGGGCAGCATCACCCACAGCGGCACGCAGGCGATGGCAGTTATCGTCCGTCATCCAGATGCGCTGGTAGGTATTGATTGCGAAGCCATTCTTCCAGAACCTGAAGCCCGCGAAATCCAGGACGGCATCGTTGATGCGCAGGAAGCGATATGCCTGACGCACTCGGGCTACCCTTTTGCGCTGGCATTGACGCTTGCATTCAGCGCCAAGGAAAGTTTGTTTAAAGCACTGTTCCCACAGGTGAAAGTTTTCATGGGTTTTGAGTGGGCGAGAGTCACAGAGGTAGCGGAAAAAACAATCACACTGGCGCTTTCGCGCCCGGCTGGAGACTATCCTGAGGGTAAACGCTTCACCCTCGTCTGGCAGAATAATGATGGGAACGTGTGGACGCTGCTAAAAGCCTGATGGCGCTGCGCTTATCAGGCCTACGGTAAAGCGGTTTTGTAGGCCGGGTAAGGCATCGCCGCCACCCGGTTTGAGGGCGACGGCGATGCCTTTATAGGTTATTCAGCTCAAGCCTCAAACATCCGGGAACATCACGCTATTCCCCGGCGCTTCCCTGTGCAGATGGATAAAGTTCAGGTGCCGTTCATACTGGTCCAGAATGTCCGTAATCACCTGCTCCTTGCTGTAGTCCATCAAATCATTCCCCTGGCTGCCTTCCAGCAGGAAGGTCTCAAGACGGTAGTAGGTCGACTTCCCGCTGCGCGCCCGGTAGGTAAACCCGGGTACCGAATACTGCTGCGGCCAGATCTGATAAACAAAGTTCTGCTCGTCGCCCATGTGCACCAGCAGATCCAGGTGCCCCAGGGTCTCGCCCTCCTCCGGCGGCAGGCTTTTCAGCTCCACGTACGCGCCGCGCAGCTTCAGCTCCTGCGCCACCTCTTCCATCGCAGGGAAGCAGACCGTCTCCATCATCTGTTTGGTGTAGCGCGTGCCCGGGTAGTTCATCAAGCGCGAGAGGCGTTTCTTCCAGCTCAGCCTGTCCTGCGCGCCCATCGGACGCGGCGCGGTGTCGCGGCTGGCGCTGACGCGGCGGTAGTCTTCCACCTTGAGCGATTTATACAGCCCGGCCATCACAAAGAAGATGACGAAGCTGAACGGCAGCCCCATGATCACCGTGGTGTTCTGCAACGCCGAGATGCCGTTGGTCATCAGCATACCGAGCGTGAGCAGGCCGATAGCGACGGACCAGAAGATGCGCAGCCAGTTCGGCGCGTCGCTGTTGATGTCTTTAAGCTTCGAGGTGAAGTTGCCCAGCACCAGCGCGCCGGAATCCGCCGAGGTAACGTAGAACAACAGGCCGGTGATGGTCGCCACGGAGGCGCTAAAGGTAAACGCCGGATACTGCGCCAGCAGGCTATAGAAGCCGCGCTCCGGGTGCGCCATCGCTTCCTGCGCGAAGGTTGCATTGCCGTGGATGATCTCGTGCAGCGCGCTGTTGCCGAACACCGACAGCCACAGCAGGGTAAAGGTGAACGGGATAATCAGCGTGCCCATCACAAACTGGCGGATGGTGCGGCCACGTGAAATACGCGCGAGGAACAGGCCAACGAACGGCGACCACGCGACCCACCACGCCCAGAAGAACAGCGTCCAGTTGTTCATCCACTCTACCGGGCGGTCGAAGGCGAAGCTGTTCAGCGTCATGCCCATAAAGCGGTTTACGTAGTCGCCCACGTTCAGCACTAAGGCATTGAGCAGGAACGAGGTATCGCCCATAAACAGCACGAACAGGATCAGGCCCAGCGCCAGCGCCACGTTCAGCTCGGACAGCACGCGGATGCCTTTATCCACGCCCGACGTCACCGAGATGGTGGCGATAATGACTGAGAGCGCAATCAGCGCCGCTTTGGCCGCCATCGAATCCGGGATATCAAACAGCACGCTCAGCCCGTAGTTGAGCTGCACCACGCCAATCCCGAGCGTCGTCGCAATACCGAAGATGGTGCCGATCACCGCCGCGATATCGACGCTGTGGCCAATCGGGCCGTTAATTTTTTTACCGAAAATCGGATACAGCGCGGAGCGGATGGTGAGGGGCAAATTATAACGATAGCTAAAGTATCCGAGCGCCATACCCATCAGGGCGTACATCGACCAGCCCGTCAGGCCGTAGTGGAACAGCGTCCAGACCATCGCCTGGCGCGCGGCCTCCATCGTCTGCCCTGCCCCTTCCGGCGGCTGCATATACTGCGTGACCGGTTCCGCCACGGAGAAAAACATCAGGTCGATGCCGATGCCCGCGGCAAACAGCATCGCGGCCCAGCTCAGCAGGCTGAACTCGGGCTTGGACTGCTCCGGCCCGAGCTTCACCGAACCGAAGCGCGAGCAGGCAATGCAGACCACGAAGACGATATAGAGCGTCGCCGCCAGCAGATAGTACCAGCCGAAGGTCTTCGACACCCAGTTCAGGGTGCGCCCAATCCACTCGGCAGAAAAATCACGAAAGAAGATGGTCGTCAGGGAAAACAACAAAATCAGCCCGGCGGAAGTATAAAAAACGACCGGGTTGATTTTGTCTTTTTCTCTGTCCTGTGAAAGGTCTGTCATCCAGTATCCCCACTGTTTTTGCAACTATTAAAATCCAAATCCGCAACAATTAAGACACATTTTATATTGAACGTCCAATCAAAAACCGCTTTAATGTATTACTAACGCTGATGAATGGAGTGGCAAAAATGCCCAAAGTGGGGATGCAGCCGATCCGGCGCAGGCAGCTTATCGACGCCACGCTGGAAGCAATAAATGAAGTGGGTATGCATGATGCGACGATCGCGCAGATCGCCCGCCGGGCGGGCGTTTCCACGGGGATCATCAGCCACTACTTCAAAGACAAAAACGGCCTGCTGGAAGCGACCATGCGCGACATCACCGGCCAGCTGCGCGACGCGGTAGTAAGCCGCTTACGCGCCCTGCCGGACGGCAGCGCGGAGCAGCGCCTGCAGGCGATTGTCGCCGGCAACTTTGATGAAACCCAGACCAGCGGCGCGGCCATGAAGGCCTGGCTGGCCTTCTGGGCGAGCAGCATGCACCAGCCGATGCTCTACCGCCTGCAGCAGGTGAGCAGCCGCCGTCTGCTGTCGAACCTGGTGTACGAGTTCCGCCGCGAGCTGCCGCGCGAGCAGGCCCAGGAGGCGGGCTACGGGCTGGCGGCGCTGATCGACGGGCTGTGGCTGCGCGCCGCGCTGAGCGGCAAGCCGCTGGATAAGACCCTGGCGCAATCGCTCACCAGCCACTTTATCAGCCAGCATTTACCGACCGAATAACCGAGGAGAATTTATGTCCCGAATGGCAGAACAGCAGCTTTATATCAATGGTGGTTATACATCCGCCACCAGCGGTCGCACCTTCGAGACCATCAACCCGGCCAACGGTGAAGTTCTGGCGAGCGTACAGGCCGCCGGGAGAGAAGACGTCGATCGTGCCGTGGAAAGCGCACAGCGCGGGCAAAAAATCTGGGCAGCGATGACCGCCATGGAGCGCTCGCGCATCCTGCGTCGCGCCGTCGATATCCTGCGCGAGCGTAACGACGAGCTGGCGAAGCTTGAAACCCTCGACACCGGTAAAGCGTATTCCGAAACCTCAACCGTCGACATCGTCACCGGCGCGGACGTGCTGGAGTACTACGCGGGGCTGATCCCCGCGCTGGAAGGCAGCCAGATCCCGCTGCGCGAGACCTCATTCGTTTACACCCGCCGCGAGCCGCTGGGCGTGGTGGCGGGCATCGGCGCGTGGAACTACCCGATCCAGATCGCCCTGTGGAAATCGGCCCCGGCGCTGGCGGCGGGCAACGCGATGATCTTCAAGCCAAGCGAGGTCACCCCGCTCACCGCCCTGAAGCTTGCCGAGATCTACACCGAAGCGGGCGTTCCGGACGGCGTGTTTAACGTCCTGCCGGGCGTGGGCGCGGAGACCGGCCAGTACCTGACCGAGCATCCGGGCATCGCGAAAGTCTCCTTCACCGGCGGCGTCGCCAGCGGCAAAAAGGTGATGGCCAACTCTGCGGCCTCGTCCCTGAAAGAGGTGACGATGGAGCTGGGCGGCAAATCCCCGCTGATTATTTTCGACGACGCGGATCTCGATCTCGCGGCAGACATCACGATGATGGCGAACTTCTTCAGCTCCGGCCAGGTGTGCACCAACGGCACCCGCGTGTTCGTGCCTGCGAAGCTTAAGGCCGCGTTTGAGCAGAAAATCGTCGAGCGCGTGGGCCGCATCCGCGCGGGCGATCTGTTCGATGAACGCACCAACTTTGGCCCGATGGTCAGCTTCCCGCACCGCGACAGCGTGCTGCGCTACATCGCCAAAGGCAAAGAGGAAGGCGCGCGCGTGCTGTGCGGCGGCGATGCGCTGAAGGGTGACGGCTTTGACAACGGCGCGTGGGTCGCCCCGACCGTGTTCACCGACTGCACCGACGAGATGACCATCGTGCGCGAAGAGATCTTCGGCCCGGTGATGTCCATCCTCACCTATGACGCTGACGAAGAAGCCATTCGCCGCGCCAACGACACCGACTACGGCTTGGCGGCGGGCATCGTCACTGCCGACCTGAACCGCGCGCACGGCGCTATTCATCAGCTCGAAGCGGGCATCTGCTGGATCAACACCTGGGGTGAATCCGCCGCAGAGATGCCGGTCGGCGGCTACAAACACTCCGGCATTGGCCGCGAGAACGGCGTGATGACGCTCCAGAGCTACACCCAGGTGAAGTCCATCCAGGTTGAGATGGGTAAATTCCAGTCCATATTTTAACCGGGAGGTTTATTTGCAATTTGACTACATCATTATCGGGGCCGGCTCTGCCGGCAACGTGCTGGCAACGCGACTGACTGAAGATCCGAATACCACCGTCCTGCTGCTTGAGGCGGGCGGACCGGACTACCGCTTTGACTTCCGCACCCAGATGCCCGCCGCGCTGGCCTTTCCGCTTCAGGGCAAGCGCTACAACTGGGCGTATGAAACCGAGCCAGAGCCGTACATGAACAACCGCCGCATGGAGTGCGGACGCGGCAAAGGGCTGGGCGGCTCGTCGCTGATCAACGGCATGTGCTACATCCGCGGCAACGCGATGGATCTCGACAACTGGGCGAAAGAAACGGGCCTTGAGCACTGGAGCTACCTCAACTGTCTGCCCTACTACCGTAAAGCGGAGACGCGCGACGTGGGGCCGAACGACTATCACGGCGGCGACGGTCCGGTGAGCGTCACCACTTCCAAACCGGGCGTGAACCCGCTGTTTGAGGCGATGGTGGAAGCGGGCGTGCAGGCGGGCTACCCGCGCACCGAGGATCTCAACGGCTACCAGCAGGAAGGCTTCGGCCCGATGGACCGCACGGTCACGCCGCAGGGCCGACGCGCCAGCACCGCGCGCGGCTATCTGGACCAGGCCAAAAAGCGCCCTAACCTGACCATCCGCACCCACGCCATGACAGATCATATTGTCTTTAACGGCAAACGCGCGGTGGGCGTCGAGTGGCTGGAGGGCGAAAGCACCATTCCGTCCAAAGCGACGGCGAACAAAGAAGTCTTGCTGTGCGCAGGGGCCATTGCCTCCCCGCAGATCCTCCAGCGCTCCGGCGTGGGCAGCGCGGACCTGCTGAAGCAGTTTGATATTCCGCTGGTGCACGACCTGCCCGGCGTGGGCGAAAACCTGCAGGATCACCTGGAGATGTACCTCCAGTACGAATGCAAAGAGCCGGTCTCCCTCTACCCTGCCCTGCAGTGGTGGAACCAGCCGAAGATTGGCGCCGAGTGGCTGTTTGGCGGCACCGGCGTGGGTGCGAGCAACCACTTCGAAGCGGGCGGGTTTATTCGCAGTCGCGAAGAATTCGAGTGGCCAAACATTCAGTACCACTTCCTGCCGGTGGCGATTAACTACAACGGCTCGAACGCGGTAAAAGAACATGGCTTCCAGTGCCACGTCGGATCGATGCGCTCCCCGAGCCGCGGCCACGTGCGCATCAAGTCCCGCGATCCGCACCAGCATCCGGCGATCCTGTTCAACTATATGTCCCACGAGCAGGACTGGCAGGAGTTCCGCGACGCGATCCGCATCACCCGCGAGATCATGCACCAGCCCGCGCTGGACAAATACCGCGGACGCGAAATCAGCCCGGGCGTCGAATGCCAGACCGACGAACAGCTGGACGAGTTCGTGCGCAACCACGCCGAAACCGCCTTCCACCCGTGCGGCACCTGCAAGATGGGCTACGACGAGATGGCGGTGGTCGACGGCGAAGGCCGCGTTCACGGACTGGAAGGGCTGCGCGTGGTGGATGCGTCGATCATGCCGCAGATCGTCACCGGCAACCTGAACGCCACCACCATTATGATTGGTGAGAAGATTGCCGACGCCATTCGCGGGCGCGAGCCGCTGGCGAAGAGCACGGCGGCGTATTATGTGGCGAACGGGGCGCCGGTAAGACGCTGAAAATATTTCCCTCATCCTGGCTCTCTCCCCATAGGCTGAGGGATCCCCTGTAATTTTTAAGCAGAAGCAATAACGTTGTTTAAGAACGACTGAAGCCTTTCAGCGATGCCCTGGTCCGGCTGTAAATCGCTGAGGCGTTTCCTGCAGGCCGGGGCGAGGCGCATGGATGCGCCGAGAGGGCGGGCTTTACAGGGACGTTACCTCCGCCCGTCCCCGATAAGCCGGAAGGAATAAGCCGAGGGCACCGCGTAGCGGCGATTTACCGCCGGGAGCCCGGGTCGCCAGGGTGGTGGCGACTGAGCCACCCTGGCACGTTCACCGGTTATGGGGTTACAGAGTAGCAAGGAACATAAAGTGAACGGAATGACCACTACAGCTGTATGTTCCCCTCACCCTAACCCTCTCCCCATAGGGGAGAGGGGATTAACCTTCCCCGCCAAAAATTTATTTTCATTTGCCTGCATCCAGTTTCCCCCCTGCCCTCGTATGTGAGTATGTGAGCAACGCCTTTGCTCCCTAATCCGAGGATAAATGATGAAAAAGCTACTCAGTGTTGCATTCGTATCCAGCGCTTTGCTCTTCTGTGCAGGCGCATCAGCGGCCATGAACTCTGGCTCCGTAATGGTGGGCGGAGCGGAAATGTTCCCGAGCAAAAATATTGTTGAAAACGCCGTGAACTCAAAAGATCACACCACGCTAGTTGCGGCGGTCAAAGCGGCCGGGCTGGTTGATACGCTGCAGAGCAAAGGGCCCTTCACCGTTTTTGCGCCCACCGATGCGGCGTTTGCAAAATTGCCTGCGGGTACGGTCGACAATCTGGTGAAGCCGGAAAATAAAGCGCTGCTCACCAGCATTCTGACCTATCACGTGGTAGCGGGTAATTACGATATGAAAGCGCTGGAGCAGAAAATTAAACAGGGCGGCGGCCACGCGGAGCTGAAAACCGTTAACGGTCAACCGCTGTGGATCATGAGCAACGGCCCGCACAATATTCAGCTCAAGGATGGTAAAGGCAACGTGGCGAACATCAGCACCTACGACGTCCATCAGAAAAACGGCGTGATCGATGTGATTGATACCGTCCTGATGCCTAAGTAGTTGTCTATACTTCGGAAGTGTGACGTTGCCTTCCGGGAAAAACATGGATAACGCGCTGGCTGAACAGCAGTTGAAATTAATGCAGGCGATCGCTAACGGCGATCGCCGCGCATTTGAACAACTTTACCGACTCACATCGCCTCACCTGTTTGCCGTCGCGCTGCGCATGCTGCGCCATCGCGCCTGGGCAGAAGAGATCCTTCACGACTGTTTTGTCACCGTCTGGAGTAAAGCCGAAACCTATAACGCTACCCTGAGCTCCCCTATGACCTGGCTTACGCATATTGTTCGCAACCGCTGTATTGACTGGCTGCGCAGCGGGCAAACCCGGGCTGCCGCCCATGAGGAGTCGTATTCGGAAGATATTCAGCTAAGCGAAAGCGATGAGCAGAATAACTGGCACGACGACGCGCAGGCAGCGCGGCTCAGGCATTGTCTGGAACATTTGAGTCATGAACAGCGCCAGAGTATTACGCTCGCCTACTATCAGGGCATGTCCCACAGCGACATTGCCGACTGGCTCCAGCAGCCTGTGGGCTCGGTAAAAAGCTGGATCCGCCGCGCGATGGATCATCTTCGGGAGTGCGTGGGTCTATGAATGACAGCGAAAAACGCGATGACATGCTGGCTGCAGAATATGCCCTCGGCACCCTGCGCGGAGGGGCGCGGCTTCAGTTCCAGAAAAGGCTTGCCGCGGAGCCCGGTCTGGCCGCCCGCGTGGCGTACTGGCAGGAAACGTTCAGCACGCTCGACAGCCATCTCGCGCCCGTGACCCCACCCGAAACGGTGTGGAAGAAGATCGCCCTCGATCTGCCGCCGAAAAAGCCTTTGCGCCAAAGCCGGCCTTATCTCGGCTGGATGGTCGCGGCCGGCATCGCCGCCGTTAGCGCGGTAGCCTGGTATACCACCCGCACGCCGGAACTCGCACCGCTGATGGTGCTCAACGATGCCCAACAGCACGGGCAATGGATCGTCAGTGCGGACAGCCGCCGCCAGTATCTGAGCATAACGCCTCTCAGGCCGAGCGCTGTCGCGGCGCAAAACAGCCTGCAGCTTTGGCTTATTCCTGCCGGGAAGGCCCCGATATCCCTTGGGCTGCTGCAAAGTGATATACCGACCCATGTTGCCCTCAGGAACAACACCCTTACCCCTGATGCAATGATAGCCATAAGCCTCGAGCCCGAAGGGGGGTCACCTACCGGTCAACCCACCGGTCCCGTGCTCTACAGTGGAAAAATTTAATTCTCAGGCCTTGTTCGCAAGGCCGCGAGGATCGGCAAATTTCATTCTGTTCATATGATTGTTACATATAAGAATTAAATATTAGGACTGCAATTAATTTAATTATTAAAAAACGTTATTGACATTCTCTTCCGCACGCCATTAAGTTTTAAGCGAGTATTATTTCATTCCAGATACAGAATATATCAAAAACGAGCATTTAAGAATTTTTAATAACTCTTAAATCTTTCCCTTCTTTTTATTTATTTTGAATCATACAACAGTGAGATAAGATCATGAATAATAGTGCAAACAAAGTTGTTGTTATCACCGGTGCCAGCAGCGGTATCGGTCAGGCCATTGCCCTCCATTTAGCCGATAAACCGTTTTCGCTGGTCCTGGTCGCGCGCCGTCTGGATAGAATCAACGCCCTGGTGGATCAAATTATTCAGCAGGGCGGGCAGGCGATTGCCGTTAAAGCCGATGTCACGCGCCAGGAAGAGGTACAGAAGGCGATAAACGCCGCCGTCGCCGCATACCAACGCGTCGATGTACTGATCAACAACGCGGGCTATATGGCTATCGCCCCCATCAGCGAGCTCAAAACCGACGAGTGGGACAGGATGATTGATACCAATCTCAAAGGCGTGCTGTACGGTATCGCGGCGGCATTCCCGGTGTTCCAGCGTCAGGGAAGCGGACACTTTATTAACGTTGCCTCCGTGGCGGGCATCAAGGTCCTTGCCCCC
The DNA here is from genome assembly GCF_041320715.1 of Enterobacter sp. KB-221C9. Classification (NCBI taxonomy): domain Bacteria; kingdom Pseudomonadati; phylum Pseudomonadota; class Gammaproteobacteria; order Enterobacterales; family Enterobacteriaceae; genus Enterobacter; species Enterobacter sp. KB-221C9. The sequence continues at coordinate 250,891 of NZ_JBGIWG010000003.1, read as the reverse complement.
GGTGGCGTAGTATACAGCGCCACGAAATTCGCCGTCCGCGCCCTGAGTGAAGGGTTACGTCAGGAGGCTGGGAAAACCATTCGGACTACCCTTATTTCCCCCGGCGCGGTTGAAAGCGAACTGCAGTTCGGCAGCTCTGATGCCCCGAGCAAACAGTTCCTGCATGAATTTTACAAGCAGGCTATTCCGGCAGAGTCGATTGCCCGTTCCGTTTTATTTGCCATCGAACAGCCAGGCGACGTTGATATTAATGAAATTGTTGTTCGCCCCACGCAGGAAGAATTTTAGCATGCCTTAAATAATACTGAATGAGGTGTCATTATGATTAAATCATTAACGTCCCTATCAGATTTAAATATGCGCTCCGGCGCCGATATTCTCCTTGAGGTGCTGGAGAGTGAAGGTGTGGAATATATATTTGGCAACCCCGGCACAACGGAACTTCCGCTGATTGACGCCCTGCTTCGTCATGAAAACATTCACTATATTCTGGCGCTCCAGGAGAGCAGCGTGGTCGCCATTGCCGACGGCTATGCGAAAGCCTCCGGCAAAACGGGTTTTATCAATTTGCACACGGCCAGCGGTCTTGGGCACGGGATGGGAAATTTAATCAACTCGCGGATCATGAAAACGCCGCTGGTGGTCACCGTCGGGCAGCAGGACACGCGGCACTACGTGCGCGACCCGCTCCTGTACGATGACATTGTTTCCATTGGTTCGCCGGTGGTGAAATGGGCGCAGGAGGTCACCAGCGCCGATCAGCTCCCGGTTCTTGTGCGCCGCGCTTTTCATGCCGCCAGCTACCCTCCCGCGGGTCCGGTGCTGCTCTCTCTGCCAATGAACGTGATGGAAGAGCTCAGCGATGCCGGGATACAAACGGCCTCAAAGGTGAACTATCACACCGTGGCGGGCTCGCTGGACGAGCTGGCGGAGGAGCTGAGCCAGGTTACGCCCGGCAGGATCATGATTGTGGCGGGGGATGAAGTTCACTCCAGCGGCTCGACGCAGGAGATTGTCCAGCTTGCGGAAGCGCTCGGTGCCCACGTTTACGGCTCCTCCTGGCCGTTGAACCTCCCCTTTCCCACGCAGCACGCGCTCTGGCGCGGCAACATGCCTACCACCGCCTGCGAAATTGCCAGCATCGTTAACGCCTACGACGCGGTGTTTATCATCGGCGGCAGAAGCCTGATCACCATTCTGTACAGCGAAGGGGACGCTATCCCGGGGACGTGCGCGGTTTATCAGCTTTCAGCCGACATGAACGAGCTGGGCCGCACCTACGCCACCCGCCTCTCGGTGATGGGGGATATCAAACTCTCCCTGAAGGAACTGTTACCGAAGCTTGAGCAACGCCGGGTAGCAAGCAAATTGACGCGTCAGCGGCTGCTCAAAACGGCACGCGCTGAACGTGAAAAAGAGTGGCAACTGCAGGAAGAGCGCCTGGCTGCCGAGCGGCTGCGCCCGGCGATTTCGCCGATGGTCGCGGCCTACGAGGTGATAAAGTCCGTTCCGCCGGGCATCACGATTGTCGACGAGGCGATTGCAACGGCCAGGCACGTTCGCCGGTTTATTTCCGACCAGCAGCACCCGCGCTACTACTTCATGCGCGGCGGCGGTCTGGGCTGGGGGATGCCTGCGGCGGTGGGACACTCGCTGGGGCTGGGCCGCGAGCCGGTAGTGTGCCTGATGGGCGACGGCGCTTCACTGTATTCCCCGCAGGCGCTCTGGACGGCGGCACACGAAAATCTCCCCGTGACCTTTATCGTCATGAATAACCTGGAGTACAACGTGCTCAAAAACTTTATGAAGAGCCAGCCCGCCTACAGTTCAACGCAGCTGGGACGCTTTATCGGAATGGACTTGGTTAACCCGCACATCGATTTTCAGTCGCTGGGCAGCGCCATGGGCATCCACTGCTGCCGGGTTACCCAGGCGGCGGACATCGCCACGGCGGTGGCCAACGGGCTGCAATCCGGCAAAACCAACTTAATTGAAATCGTGATTTCGGCAGATTAATCACAGAATGTCGCTGTACCCTACATAAACGCTCTTATAACCGAAATGCCTCAAGCCTTTTAATCTGCCGCCCTTGTGCGTCAAAATTCTCCGCCGCCAGCCAGGCGCGCAGTTCGGCGTCTCTTTGCGGCCACTCGCCGTCAATAATAGAAAGCATATCGCTGTCGCGGTTGCGCCCTTTGCGCACCAGCTTCTGGCGCAGACGTCCTTCCCAGACAAACCCCAGCCGCTCCGCCGCGCTGCGTGACGCAATGTTCATGGAATCGCACTTCCACTCGAGGCGCCGGTAGCCGTGCTCAAACGCATTTTTCAGCAGCAGCCACACCGTTTCGGTGCCCATCCGGGTCCCTTTCATCCTGCGCGACCAGGTCACGTGCCCGATCTCCACCGACCCCAGCAGCCGCTCGTTAGCCATATAGCTCACCAGCCCCACCGCACGCTCGGTGCGTAAATCAATGACGGCAAACGGCACCAGCTCATCGTCCATCACCTTAGCCATGATCCAGTGCGCGGTGGCTTCCACGCTCGCTGGCTGCGTGCTGGCAAGCCACGTCCAGTCGCTGTCGTCGCCCAGCGCGTAGGCCTCATAGAGATCGGCCGCGTGGCGATCGGCATCCAGCGGCTCCAGGCGGCAATACTGGCCGAACAGCGGCGTGCGGGTTAAAACGCGCGCGCCTTTCCAGTCGGGAACGATATCGTTAACGGTTTGACCATGATGATTGATTTCGGGCACGGCGGTGACTCCCTGAAAGGTAAGGCATTTGTTATAGCAGGTTAAAAAGCGGGCGAAAAGCGGCGTATTTTAATAGCCCGAGCGCATGCGATATTCCCGGAAGGCATAAGGAAAGCTGAATTTCGACTTTGCGTAATTTCAGAGACGACCTAACGTAGCGGAGCATAAAACAATCACAATATATTCTTCTCAGGGATCGCTATGACTAAAAAATTGCTGCCGTTACTGGTGCTGGCTGCGCTCTCAAGCGCTGCCCACGCCGCTACTCCGCCCAACACGCTGGTTGTTGCCCAGGGGCTTGATGACATCGTAAGCCTCGACCCGGCTGAAGCCAACGAGCTTTCCAGCATCCAGACCGTGCCTAGCCTCTATCAGCGCCTGGTACAGCCGGACCGCGATAACCCGGAAAAAATCACCCCGATTCTGGCGGAAAGCTGGGAAGCGGACGCGGCAGCAAAAACGCTCACGATTAAACTTAAGCCCGATGCCAAATTCGCGTCCGGCAACCCGCTGCGCCCGGAAGACGTGATCTTCTCGTACACCCGCGCCGTGACGCTGAACAAATCCCCGGCATTCATCCTGAACGTGCTGGGCTGGGACGCGAGCAACATCGCCAGCCAGCTGAAAAAGGTGGACGACCATACCCTCACGCTTCACTGGACGGCGGACGTGAGCCCGTCGGTGGCGCTGAATATTCTCTCCACGCCGATTGCCTCCATCGTCGATGAAAAGCAGGTCGCGGCGAACGTGAAGGATAACGACTTCGGTAACGCCTGGCTGAAAATGCACTCGGCGGGCAGCGGCGCGTTCAAAATGCGCGTCTATCAGCCGCATCAGGCCATCGTGCTGGAAGCCAACGAGTCAGCGCCCGGCGGCGCGCCGAAGCTTAAAAGCATCATCATTAAAAACGTCCCCGACCCGGCGTCACGCCGCCTGCTGATCCAGCAGGGTGATGCGGACGTGGCGCGCGATCTGGGTGCAGACCAGATTAGCGCCCTGGACGGCAAGCCGGGCGTCAAGGTGCTGAGCATTTCGTCCGCCGAGCAAAATTACCTGGTGTTTAACACCGGCAACAGCGCCAACCCGCTGCTGAACAACCCGGCCTTCTGGGAAGCGTCGCGCTGGCTGGTGGACTATGAAGGCATCACCAAAAATCTGCTGAAAGGCCAGTATTTTGTCCATCAGAGCTTCCTGCCGGTCGGCCTGCCGGGCGCGCTGGAGGACAATCCATTTACGTTTGACCCGGCAAAAGCGAAAGCGATCCTCGCCAAAGCGGGCATTAAAGACGCGCACTTCACGCTGGACGTGGAGAACAAGCCGCCGTTTATCACCATCGCCCAGTCGATGCAGGCGAGCTTTGCTCAGGGGGGCGTGAAGGTCGATCTGCTGCCTGCCGCCGGGAGCCAGGTCTATGCCCGCGTGCGCGCGAAGCAGCACCAGGCGGCGATCCGTCTGTGGATCCCGGACTATTTTGACGCGCACTCTAACGCCAGCGCCTTTGCGTGGAACGACGGTAAATCCAGCACCGTGGCCGGGCTTAACGGCTGGAAAATCCCGGAGCTGAACAAAGCCACGCTGGCGGCGGTAGCCGAGCCGGATCCGGCGAAGCGTCTGGATCTCTACAAGAAGATGCAGGAACAGCTGCAGCAGAATTCGCCGTACGTGTTTGTCGATCAGGGTAAAACCCAGATCGTGGTGCGCGATAGCGTGAAGGGGTATCAGCAGGGGCTGAACGCGGATATGGTCTGGTACGATCGCGTCACGAAGTAGCCCTTGTTGCCGGGTGGCGCTGCGCTCACCCGGCCTACGTTCTCGGTTTTTGTAGGCCGGGTAAGGCGAAGCCGCCACCCGGCATGAAGAGATTTCCCATGCCACATCTTTCCACCCGCGTGCTCCAGGGTCTGCTGACCCTGCTGCTCACGCTCTTCGGGCTGCTGCTCGTCACGTTTGCGCTCTCGGCGTTTTCACCTGTCGATCGCGTGCTGCAGATCGTCGGCGATCACGCCAGCCAGTCAACCTACGATCAGGTTCGCCACCAGCTCGGGCTGGACAGGCCCCTGCCCGTGCAGTTCTGGCACTACCTGCAAAACCTTGCCCACGGTGATTTAGGCACGGCCAGCGCCACCGGGCAGCCGGTGCTGCAGGATCTGCTGCACGCCTTCCCCGCCACGCTGGAGCTGGCAACGCTGGCGTTAATCATCGGCGCCGTGCTCGGCGTGATTGCCGGGGTGCTGTGCGCCCGCTACGCCGGTTCGCCGCTCGATCTCGCCATCAGAACCCTCACCCTGCTCGGCAACTCGGTGCCGATTTTCTGGCTCGGCCTGCTGATGCTGGCCCTGTTCTACGCGAAGCTGCAGTGGAGCGCGGGTCCCGGCAGGCTGGACGATATCTGGCAGTTCACCGTCGAGCCGCGCACCGGCTTTGCGCTGGTGGATACCTGGCTTTCCGGCGACCGCGAGGCGTTCCGCAACGCCGTCAGCCACCTGGTGCTGCCGGTGCTGCTGCTGGCCTATTACTCGCTCGCGAGCATCACCCGCCTGACGCGCTCCGCCTGCCTGAGCGAGATGAACAAAGAGTACATTCTGCTTGCCCGCGCCAAGGGTGCAGGGGAGATGGCCATTCTGCTGCGCCACGTGCTGCCGAACATTCGCGGCACCCTGCTGACGGTGATCGCCCTGGCCTACACCAGCATGCTGGAAGGCGCGGTACTGACCGAAACCGTCTTCTCCTGGCCGGGCATCGGGCGCTACCTCACCACCGCCCTGTTCGCCGGAGACACCACCGCCATCATGGGCGGCACGCTGCTGATTGGCGTGAGCTTTGTGCTGATCAATAACCTTACCGACCTGCTCGTGCGGGCGACCGATCCCAGGGTGCGCTGATGCCGTTTTATCTTTTCTTACGCCGCCTGCGCCGCTCCCCTGCCGCGTTTTGCGGGCTGGCTGCCATCGCGCTGCTGGTGGTTATCGCCCTGCTCGCGCCGTGGCTTGCGCCGCTTGACCCGAACTGGCAGGACGCCGCCGCACGCTTACAGGCACCCAATATCCAGCACTGGCTGGGCACCGACAGCTACGGGCGCGACCTGCTCTCGCGCCTGATTTACGGCACCCGTCCGGCGCTCGGGCTGGTGGCGCTGGTCACCGTCATCACCCTGCCCGCCGGGCTGCTGGTGGGGATTTTGTCCGGCTACTACGGCGGCTGGATGGAGCGCATCCTGATGCGCTTTACCGACGTGGTGATGTCGATGCCGCGCCTGATCCTCGCCTTCGCCTTCGTGGCGATGCTCGGCCCGGGGCTGGTCAACGGCGCGCTGGCGCTGGCCCTAACTACCTGGCCCGCCTACGCGCGTCAGGCGCGGAGTGAAATTCAGCGTCTGCGCCACAGCGACTATCTCGCCGCCGCCGAAATGATGGGCATTCGCGGGCTGCGCCTGCTGGTCGGCCATATTCTGCCCCTGTGCCTGCCGTCCGCGATTGTGCGGCTGGCGCTGGATCTGGCGGGCATTATTCTGGCCGCCGCCGGGCTGGGCTTCCTCGGCCTTGGCGCACGCCCTCCAATGGCCGAATGGGGCGCGATGATCGCCGACGGCATGCAGGTCATTTTCGACCAGTGGTGGATTGCCGCCATTCCGGGCGGCGCGATTCTGTTTGCCAGCCTGGCCTTTAACCTGCTGGGCGATGGCCTGCGCGACGTACTGGAGCCACAGCATGACTGAACAACGCGTCATCGTCGATGCGCTGAATATCGACTACCCCGCCGCGCGCGTGGTCAACAGCCTGAGCTTCACGCTGGGCAACGAGCGGCTGGCACTGGTGGGGGAATCTGGCTCGGGCAAGTCGATGTCCGCCCGCGCCCTGATGGGGCTGGTGCGTAAGCCCGGCATCGTGAGTGCGAACCGGCTTAACGTGCTCGGCAACGACCTGCTGACCCTGAGCACCCGCCGCTGGCAGGCGCTGCGCGGCAACGGGATTGCGATGGTCCTGCAGGATCCGCGCTACGCGCTGAATCCGGCGAAAAACGTCGCCGCCCAGCTTGATGAGGCGCTGACCCTGCATCAGCGCCTGCCCCGCGCCGAGCGCCGGGCGCGCATTCACGACATCATCCGCGCCGTCGGACTTAACGAACATGTCCTCCAGCGTTATCCAGGCGAGCTCTCCGGGGGCATGGGCCAGCGGGTGATGATTGCGATTGCGCTCATCAACAACCCGCAGGTGCTGATTGCCGACGAACCCACCTCCGCGCTGGACGCCCGCCTGCGCAACCAGATCCTCGAGCTGTTGGTGCAGCAGAGCGAAGAACGCCAGATGGCGATGCTGTTAATCAGCCACGATCTGCCGCTGGTGGCGGAACACTGCGACCGCGTGCTGGTGATGTATCAGGGCGAGAAGGTCGATGAGATGGCGGCGAACCGGCTGCCGCAGGCGACGCACCCGTATACGCGCACCCTGTGGACCTGCTGTCCAAACGCCAACACCTTCGGCCAGATGCTGCCGACGCTGGACCGTTCGCAGCGGTGGAAGGAGACCGATCATGACGCTCGTTGAAGTAAAGGATCTCCAGGTGAGCTTCGGAGAGAAAACGGCGGTGTCCGCCGCCAGCTTTGCCATCGAGAAAGGTGAAACCTTCAGCCTGATCGGCGAATCCGGCTGCGGAAAATCGACTATTCTGCGCGTGCTGGCGGGGCTGCAGCGCGAGTGGAACGGCAGTATTTCGATCCTGGGAGAAGCGTTACGGCCAGGACGGCGTTTTGAAGGCGAGCTTCGCCGCAACGTGCAGATGGTGTTTCAGGATCCGTGGGCGTCGCTGCACCCGAACCACACCGTTGCGCGCACCCTGTCGGAGCCGTTAAACATCCACGGCGAAACGCAGATTGCCGAAAAGGTGGCGGATGCGCTGCAGCAGGTGGGGCTTTCCGCCGACGCGGGCAGGCGTTATCCGCATCAGCTTTCCGGCGGCCAGCGCCAGCGCGTGGCGATTGCCCGCGCGCTGCTGCTGCGCCCGCAGCTTCTGCTGCTGGACGAGCCGACCTCGGCGCTGGATATGTCCGTGCAGGCGGAGATCCTGAACCTGCTCAACCGCCTGAAAGCCGAGCACGGCATGACCTACCTGCTGGTGAGCCACGATGCGGACGTGATTGCGCATATGTCCGACCGGGCGGCATTTATGGCGCACGGAGAGATCCAGCGGGTGTTTGACCGTGAGGCGATGTTGCGGGGTGAGCACAGGATGGGGTAAACCGCGTGGCGGCGAGCGCCGCACGGGTTTTGTAGGCCGGGTAAGGCGTAGCCGCCACCCGGCAAAAAATCACTTCAGAAGCTTCACCGTGGCATCAATATCGATCTCATCTTCGGTGAAGATCAGCGTCGTATTCTGGAAGGTGGTGATCGCCAGCTTCTTCACCGTGCGCATTTCGCCCGGCTTTTTCTCGGATTTCGGCTTGATGCTGTTCATCAGCAGCCCCACCGACAGCACCGCGTTCTCTTTGTCGATTTTGGTATCAACCGGTTCTTCTTCGTTAAACACCACGAAGGATTTGATGGAGGAGAGCTTCACGCGCTCGCCCGCAATAAAGAGATGTTTGCTTTCCGGTATCACCTTCACCGCATAGGCGGAAAGGCCTTTGTTGTTGGTGGTTGGCTCAAAGGTCACCGCGGCATCTTTCTTAATCAGATCGGGATTCGCGACCTTAATCACATGAAAATAGCGGTTGTCGCCGTTTTCATCTTTGATAAATCCGAAGCCTTTATCTTTAAACCACGTTGTGATTGTACCGTTCATCGCTGTTACCGCCTGTCAGATCGTAATGACTAAAGTTTTGCAGCGCGCAGTGTAATGCACAATGACGGAGGAGACAAAAAAAAGCCCCTGCACGAGTGCAGGGGAAAACTCATGTCAGAGCTTATTAGAATTTAATTAAACACCATCCCACCATCAATTAAGAGCGACTGGCCGGTCATGTAGTCGGAATCCGGCCCTGCAAGGTATGAGACGCAGGCGGCCACATCTTCCGGCTCGGACAGGCGGCCAAGCGTAATGCGTTTGGCAAAGGTTTCAGTCCCGTAGCCGAGCGGTTTGCCCGCCGCCTCGGAGACCTGACGGTCGATTTCCGCCCACATCGGCGTTTTGACGATGCCCGGGCAGTAGGCGTTAACGGTGATCCCCAGCGGCGCGAGATCCCGTGCCGCGGTCTGGGTTAAGCCGCGCACCGCGAATTTACTGGAGCTGTAGACCGCCAGCTCAGGGTTGCCGGTGTGGCCCGCCTGGGAGCAGGCGTTGATGATCTTGCCGCCGTGCCCCTCTTTGCGGAAGGCGTCAATCGCGGCCTGGATCCCCCAGATCACCCCTTTCACGTTGATGTTGTAGACCTTGTCGACAATGTCCGGCGTGATGGATTCGATAGGCGTAGACGGCGCAATCCCGGCGTTGTTAACGATGACGTTGAAACCGCCCAGCGCGGTGCGCGCTTTCTCCACCGCCGCAAATACCTGCTCGCGGTCAGAGACATCGACCTTCACGGCGACGGCGTTCCCGCCGTTACGGATGATTTCATCGGCGACGGCTCTTGCCGTCTCATCGTTATAGTCGGCGATGGCGACGGCAAAGCCGTCTTTCACCAGGCGAAGCGCGATCGCTTTACCAATCCCCTGGCCTGAGCCTGTTACGAGAGCAACTTTTTGCATTTCTCTGTCCTTATGTTGATTCACAAAATCTGGCTGAGATGGAGCTGGCCCATCAGCAGCGGGTTATCGCTGTAGTCGACGGGAATGGCCACGACGGCAGGGCCATCCACATCCATCGCCGCACGCAGCGTGGGTTCCAGCGCCTCGGCGCTCTCCACGGCAAAGCCTTTCGCACCGAAGGCGTCGGCATACGCTTTGAAATCGACCGGGCCGAACTCGACGCCGGAAAGCCGCTGGTATTTTTTCTCTTCCTGAATCGCCACCATGTTGTAGCCGTTATCCACCCAGATGATGTGAAGCACGTTGGCGTTGAGGCGCACCGCGGTTTCCAGCTCCATGCTCGACTGCAGGAAGCCGCCGTCACCGGAGACCGACACCACCTTGCGGCCCGGGTTCACCAGCCACGCGCCAATCGCCCACGGCAGCGCAACGCCCATGGTCTGCTGACCGTTGGAGATCATTACCTGACGCGCCCGGAAGCTGTAGAGGTAGCGGGCGATCCAGATGTGGAAGCTGCCCATATCCACGGTGAGCGTCACGTCGCTGTTCACGATGTCCTGCATGGCGCGCACGATGCGCAGCGGGTGCAGGGCAAACTGGTTGAGCGAGGCGCCGCGGCGATCGAGCAGATCCCGCTGGTGCTGGCGATCGACCAGAATCTCTGACGCCCGCTGGCTCAGCTCGAGCTTATGGTCAATGCGGTTAGCAAGCAGGTTCAGCGTTTCGGCGATATCCCCCACCAGCTCCAGATCCGGCACGTAGTTACGCTCTTCATAGGCAGGCAGCACGTCAATGTGCACCAGCGTCGCGTCGCCGCTGTTCCACATGGACGGCTCGTACTCCACCGGGCTGTAGCCGATGCAGATGATCAGATCCGCCAGATGCAACAGCCGGTCGCCCGCCTGGTTATTGAACAGGCCGACGCGTCCGGCGAAGCGGGTGAAGTGCTCCTGGTTTACCGCCCCGGCGGCCTGATAGGTGCTGGTCACCGGAATACGGCTTTTCTCCAGCAGCTTGCGCAGCGCGGCGCTGTTCGCGGGCTGGCTGGCCATCAGGCCGAGTAAGATGACCGGGTTTTTGGCGTTTTCGATAAGCTTCGCCACGTCGTTAATCGCCGACTCCGGTGCCGGGCCCATCAGCGCCGGGCCGCTGGCGGGTAAAATCGCCCCCGTCGCGGGCTGGTCGACAATATCCTGCGGCAGGCTGACGAACGCGCCCCCCGGCCTGCCGTGCTCGGCGGCGCGAAACGCGTTCGATACCACCTCGGCAATCGCGTCCGGTGAATTGACCTCCACGGCGTATTTGGTGACAGGGCTGAACATGGCAACGGTGTCCATGCTCTGGTGCACCAGCTTGGCTTTATCCGCCCGCTTCACCGCCCCGCCCAGCGCGACCACCGGGTCGCCTTCGCTGTTGGCGGTGGCAATGCCGGTGATCAGGTTGGAACAGCCCGGCCCGGAGGTGACCAGCGCCACCCCGGCCTTGCCGGTCAACCGCCCTACCGCCGCCGCCATAAACGCCGCGTTGGCCTCGTGGCGTACCGGAACGATCTCAATGGAAGAGTCCAGCAGGGAGTCAAAGACCTTGTCGATTTTCGCACCCGGGATCCCGAACACCTGCTTCACGCCCTGCGCTTCCAGCTGGCCGACAACCATATCGGCGCCGTGCGCCCACTGACGTGACTGTTTCTCACTGTTCACGGTAGTTCTCCTGTTAGTTTTCGACGGAACGGATCGCTGCATCAAGATTGCTGGGGTGAAGGTTGGCCTGTAAGAACGCGCTGTCGGCGGGCAGGTCAATCATCAGCTTGTGAATTTCACCGAAGGTGAGCACGCCGCTCTCCAGCTGGTAGTCGAGCAGATGGCCCCCGCCCTGACGGTCGTCGGTGATGAAATGCTCGTGATAGCCCGCCACGTTGATGCCCTGCATGTGCTGCGGGGTGCGGAACCCCACCAGCACCCCTTCGCGCTGGTTAAAGCGGAACACCGGCTGGTCGTCCAGCACGTCGGTCATCGCGCGGTACGGCGGCTTCTGGCGCGGTACGGTGCGGGTGTGGGCGTGGCGGAAGTTGCCGTCAATGCGCAGCGCGCAGAACAGGTTGTCGGAGGGGATCTGCTGGTCGATCGCGTCGTGGATCTGCTGACGGCTGACCGGCGCATTGAAGGTGATACGGTACTGCGGCTGGAACCAGGTCATTACCGCGAACGGCGTTTTCTGCTCCGGCTTCGCGGCCCGGGCGCTGCCGTCGGCGCGCAGCTGGTACACCTGGCTGCTGAAGGCAATCATTTCACCGTCCAGCTCGTTGAAGGTGCCCAAACCAAAATCACCGTGTGCCAGCAGATCGGCGATGGTGGTCTCCCCCTCGTACACGCCGCTTAGCAGGGCGCTCATTAGCGATGTCTGATAGATCACGCTGTCAGGATGCCGGGCGGAGAACCCCCGCAGGGTCTCGCACAGGCTGGCCTCACAGTCGCAGGCAGATGAATGCATCATCACGCTGGTCCTCTTCAACTTTATTTAGAAAGGTTAAATAAATGTTGACCCGATTCAGCAGAGAGTTCCAATATAGAAACCATGCTGGTTTGAGACGTTTTAGATATGGAACTTCGTTATCTGCGGTATTTTGTCGCGGTTGCACGCGAGCGACACTTCACCAGGGCGGCCGAAGCGCTGGGTATTTCACAGCCTCCTCTGAGTCAGCAGATCAAACGGCTCGAAGAGGAAGTGGGCACGCCGCTGTTCAGACGCCTGACGCGGGGCGTGGAGCTGACCGAGGCGGGAGAAGCCTTCTACGAGGACGCCTGCAAGATCCTGGCGCTGAGCGATGCCGCGCTGGAAAAGGCCCGCGGCATCGCGCGCGGGCTGAACGGCAACCTGTCGATTGGCATCACCAGCTCCGACGCTTTTCATCCCAAAATTTTCGCGCTGATTCGCCAGTTTCAGGTGCAGAACATGGCGGTGCAGGTTCACCAGGTGGAAGCCAATATGTCGTCGCTGACGACGATGCTGGCCGAAGGTGAACTGGATATCGCCTTCGTGCGCCTGCCGTGCGAGAGCAGCAAGGCATTCGAGTTAACAATCCTCGACCGGGAGCCGATGGTGGTGGCGCTGCATCGCGACCATCCGCTGGCGGCGTGCGATTCGCTGGCGCTAGAGCAGCTTCGGGATACGCCGGTGGTGCTGTTCCCGCAGGAGGTCGCGCCGGGGCTGTACGAACGGGTTCACGGCTGCTGCGAGCGGGCCGGGATTGACGTGCAGCACGCGCTGCAGTCGTCGCAGCTTTCCTCCTCCCTGAGCATGGTTTCCGCGGGCGGCGGCTTCGCGCTGGTGCCGAAGTCGATGGCGGCTATTTCACCGCCGAACGTGACCTATCACGCGCTGAGCTCACCGGAGCTTTATACCGATATCGCGCTGTGCTGGCGGCGCTTTGAACGCTCGCGGACGGTAAAGCGGTTTTTGACGATGATGAGCGAGGGATGACGGCAGTATAGGGGTTTTGGTTTTTTGTAGGCCGGGTAAGGCGCAGCCGCCACCCGGTAATGCCCTTCTGGAAGCCGCCTCGCAAACCTGCAAGCAACCTTATGTAATTCATGGGCATCCCTTTTCATCCCTTCTTCGCGGTCGTAAAGTGCCTGCGTTGCGGCACATCCGTAACCGGGCGTAGGAACCCGTTAGCATAACATGACACTTTTTTGCACAACGAGGATGCTAAATGGCTACTACACCTAACTTTTCTTATGCGCTTTCTGAAGAAAGCGCTGTTCACCACTTCATCAATCTTCAACTTTGCGATTCCGCAGATCTCTTCGAACTGGCTGACACCTGCGCCGCCTGTGTGAGCGTGCTGGTTGAAACTGACGATTCCATGACGTTTTCCTTACTTTGCGATCGCTTGCTGGCGCTGCTTAAACGCCTGCGTGAATGTTGCGATACGGAACTTCCCCCGCATCTGGTTGAACGACTCATCGCGGGGGAGAAGATCGTTTCCTGCGTGCCAGACTGCTGGCAGGAAACGGCGTTGCAGGTTGATTATGCGCTGGCCCTCACGCGGCGGTCATGGGCGGGACACTGCCTGCGAGCGTGGCGAAAGAACTCACCGGGCTATTGCATGATATGGTCTGGCTGTTGGCGGAGTTTGTGAAGGAGCCGTATATAACGGCGCATTGAGGCGGGGATGGGAGGCCGAAATTCTGCTGGGTAAGAAACGGGATTTCGGCCTTACGCAAAATACAACGTTGTTTGTTGAATGTCAGTTAAGAACGAAGAGCGGACATTACCATTTTCCTATTAAAATAAAATTTGTTCAACACACCGATAAATGATACATAGTGAACAATTAGGTATTTATTAGAGACATTGATTAATCTGACTGTGCAATAATGTATGTATTGGCTGCATCACAACCAGATTTCATAAAAAGCGTTGGTGTGTTCTGTTCTGGAATACTCTCTAGCATTAAAGCTGCTTTCGCTTGATTAAACGACTTTTCAACAGAAAGGCCAAAAGTTAAAGATGAGTAAAATTGCGCAGAAAAAGTTCTCGCAGCATCATCTGTAATTGAGTCGCTCATTCCGATGGCACATTCAATGTGTTCAACTACTTTATTAGCTTGATTTCTGGAGTGACATGTATTGAAAAACACTAGTCTTAAGTTGTCATTTGCGACACTCATTGCCTGAACGATAGACTCCATCGACACTAATTTAGTATTGAAGTTGTTATCCATAAGGACTAATTCATCATTGGAACTCCCGTGACCGCTAAAATGTACAATTGTTGGCATATATTCATTCATATACTGTAGAATGTCACCAGGTCTAATAGCCCAACATGATTCCAATTTTACTGCATCACGGTGACGCGATTTAGTAATCATTTCTTTTATAGAACGAACTTCTTCATCTAACCTTAACTGCCCTTGATCTTGTGGATTTGAAGCAAGAAACAACACTGTAATTTCTTTAGGTAATTCACTTAAATTCTTTATCATATTAGAGTGTTCCGACAATATTTTATTTACAGTACTGAATGCACTAGTTTGTTCGCGCTGGAATTTATCTTGCTGTTTTTGGCGTTTTTTGTATTCGTTAACTTCCACATTATCTATTTTTCTTTGCACAGGTTGCAACTCTTTGTTTTTTCTTGATATTTTGGTTTCGAGTTCTGATATTTTCTTTTCAACTTTAGATATCTCTGCTTGGTATTTGTATATTTCCTTTTGTCTACTGCTAATCGTTGCTAATGACTTAGATGAGTTCATTCGCTTTGTCGCCGACTGAACTTTATTATTTAAGCTCGTTATTTTTGCATATTCTTTAGCCTTTTGATCAATCAATCGCGCGATTTCATATCTTTTACGTTCAACATTTCTTCTATGTGAATCAATCATCGCCATATCATTACCTCATTTTTGAAGTGACTACTTCCATAATCCAGATTTTACCTATCAATTATTTGAATACAAGAAGAAGAGAATATAACATTGTCCACTTCTGGTACAGAGCGGACCGGGAATGTCGTTGATAAAGTCTGCTAAAGATATCAGACCAGGTAAAATTCTTGTTAAGGGGAATGAAGCCTATAAGCTCTTGCACACAAAATGTGACAGGATTCACAATTCCTACCTATTATGCACACCGTTGCCAAGTAAAATTATTGACGTGCTATTAGGAGCATTTTCAATGAACACATAAATCGTCAACCCTATGCAAACCCAATAATAATTCAACCATTTATTAATTTTTCAACCAATATTTACTTAATCAAACTTTAAGTTAAACTACCATTTTAAATACTAGCACTTTATCCAGTTACAAACCGTAAGACCCCACCTTTTCTTAATTTGCATCAACGAAACCTCAGATCGTTTTATATCCATACCATATAAAATTGACGGACCATTTTGTAAGCACTAGCGTTACCCTGGTTACGTAACCAACTAAAGCAAAAGCCTTTTTCAGTTTTTCCTTAAATGGAGTTTTAAACAAATGGCTATTCCCGCTTATTTATGGCTCAAAGACGACGGTGGTGCCGACATCAAAGGTTCTGTCGATATACATGGTCGTGATGGAAGTATCGAGATAATTGCACTGAACCACGGCATAATGCAGCCCACGGACAAACATAACGGCAAGGCGACCAGTCTTCGCCTCCATTCCCCCTATTCTTTCGATAAAGAGATCGACGCCTCCAGCCCCTATTTGTACAAGGCTGTCAGCACGGGTCAGAAGCTAAAATCCGCAGAGGTAAAGTTTTACCGTATCAACGATGCCGGTAAGGAAGTGGAATATTTTTCCACCCTTATGGAGGGAGTAACGATCGTCAGCGTCTGTCCAATGATGCTTGACGTCAAAGATCCTGACTACGAGAAGCATAACCATCTTGAGCTGGTAGAGCTGCTGTATGAAAAAATTACCTGGCGCTATGTCGACGGTAACATCATACATTCAGATAGCTGGAACGACCGCAAGACGGCATAAGGAGAATGTTATGGGATGGAAGTATGAGCAGTCTACCGGCAAGATGTATAAAGACGGCAAATTAATTGAGACCGGATATTCCGGTGCTCTTACGAATAAAAATAACCCGGACCGTCAGCATGTGAAAGGACTGGGACCACTGCCTCGCGGGACGTATAAAATCGCGGGTCATTCGAATTCTAAAGGACCGATAACCATCATTCTTGAGCAAACCTCGGGAGAAAGTTTTGGTCGCTCAGAATTCCGCATTCATGGTGACCACAAGTATGGTCCCGCGGGGTTTGCATCCGAGGGGTGCATCATTCTCTCACCGTCAACGAGGCGTAAGATTCTTCGCGACGGCGGCGTGCTTGAGGTAGTGCGATGAAATACCCGATCGTACTGCTGCTATGCGCTCTTACAGCCCCGGCATTAGCTGACGTTACTGACTGGTCTTCAGCAGTAAGGGGAATCGCCTCAGGTGATGCGCACTGGATTGAGCAAACCCCAGCGCTGGCCGCCACGGCTGACGTCAAGCAGGCGCAGCAACTGGAGGATGCCCTGGCCGCAGCCCTTACAACAAACACCAACGCCACGCTGAAAGCGCTCCGCTCCATTGACGCCGGAAAATGGCCGCACATGGTAGGCAGCGATATTGTCTGTACGCCGCCTTTAGAGAAATCCCCCGCAGAAATCGACGCGTTCTATCAGCGCACCCGCCAGGCGCTGCTGGAAACGTTTGAGGGTGCTCAGTGCCTCTGGATTCTGGAGGCAACCATGGAAGAGTTGAAAGCAGAGAAAGCCCGTCAGACTCAGTAAGAGAGTTACCCGGCGCACAACGGCCGGGTCTTTCCTTCGCTCCAGACTATAACTCAACTCCCCCCCACGCTCCTCACAGCCCGTGGCGGTACCACCACGTCACTGATGGGCACCGCAATATCTTGCGCAGTGCTGTAACACAGGATCACGCCGTTGCGGATATCCCATCCAATCCGCGATAATGAGTCGTTTACATTAAGAACAAAGAGATGCTTATGAAAACGATTGAAGAACTACGAAATGAGCTTCTAAAAATAGGTGAGCAATTAGGCGGAGGAACAAGGCCAAATCATTACTTCTTTATCCCTGACCAACCTGATGGGGTTGCAACGCCCTATCTTGAAATTCATGGGAAAGAATATCATTTTATCGTCAGTGAAAGAGGCCTTGAGATACAGCGAAAAGTAACGCTCAGTGACGATGAAATTCTTTATTGGTTTGCGGAGAGTGCCGTAGCGGGGCTGGCCTCAACTTATGCAGCAAACCATTCATCTGAACAAGAATTCAGAGAGGTTTATTTCAGAAGGCAATATAGTTTAATGCTCTCTATCAAGCCTGAATGGGCAACAAGAAAGCGTAAAGAAATCACTGAGCTTCTCCATTCGCAAAGAAGCGAACGTCGTTAACCCAACCGACCCGTTACATTTACTGCCCTCTTCCCCTATCTTTTCCTGGTAATTGCCTGCGACATACCATCTGTTATTCTGGCTGGACGTAAGGGATGACTAGGACGAGAGATGCTTAACCCCGGATTCGTTACCCGCAAAGCGCTTGCTCTCTGGCGGGATGTTCCTGCTTTTCTCCCCCAGTTTCAGTTCCATGAGAAACATCGAGCGGTCATTTACACCTCCAACCCTGAAAATATTCTGCCGTTGATTGCCAACTTTGACGTCCAGCAAGACCCCGTCATTCGGCGGCTGATGTCATTGCGGCAATTACCGCAGAAATTTCTGTACAATCAGCAGGCTAACTCGACGGGCAACTTTGGGCTGCACAGTTTTACGCTGTTGAACAGCTCAGCATCCGAACTCTGCTATGGCTTAAGAGGGCAATTCTGGCGGATAGATTTTGGTCTGGAAAATGCGCCCGATGCGATTGCTTTTCAGGCACCCGCCGCGCCGGACAGCGCAAAACTGTTGCTGCGCTACCAGGTAGCGGAACTGGCGCCAGGTCAACATGAACTCTGTACTGAGACCTTCGTCTACTGTCCGGACAAACGTACTCAACTCAAAATGGCGGCCTACTGGCTGGCAATACGGGCAGGGAGCGGCTGGATCCGTAAAAGGACGCTGGAGGCTGTCAGGTCGAATGTTGAAAATCAGAAGTGAGGGATTCCTGCGAACTGCCTGAACACTGGGGGTTATGATGACTACACGAGTTATTGCATTTTTGCTCATACTCGGCGCATTTGCTGTAAATGCTGCTGATGGCGTTTTGAACGCTCGCGAACGGTGAAGCGGATTTGAGGCTGAATTTGAAGGGAATATGGGCAAGCTGCTTTATAAAACTCAGGTGCCATTACCCTTTAAAAATAAAAAACCCGCACAGGTGCGGGTTAATTTTTTATCAGTATAGCTTAACTGCTCGGACTATTGTCTTCATCGCTATCGTACGCCACACTGATATTTAGCGCGGCTTACAGTGGAGAAACATTTCCAGCTGCAGGACCTTTTGCGCCATTCTCAATGGTAAAGGAAACTTTCTGACCTTCATCAAGCGTTTTGAAGTTGTCGCTCTGAATAGCAGAGAAGTGTACGAATACATCTTTGCTGCCGTCGTCAGGAGTGATAAAGCCAAAACCTTTATCTGCGTTGAACCATTTTACTAAACCAGTCATTTTATTAGACATAGATAAATCCTTAATTTATGAGCCACATAAGCGTGGCGATGATGGCCTGTATTTCGAGAGTTACTTATTTGGCACTTAGGAGGAGGCTCACGAAGAAGGAGTATCTAAGGATAACACCTGAACTGAGGACTGCTTTACTAAAACTGCTTTCATAAGGTCTGTATTTCAAACCGATGACGCTATTAAGACACAGCGAAATTTATTGCGCAATGATTATTATTATTTATTTTAACCATTTAAACGCCCGGATGGCTGCTCGCGGTGCCAGACATCGGTTCGGCGGGAGGGACATCGTCCCTGGCGACGCAGACGTGAGTAGAAGGGTTGCTCAAAATGAAAAGGTCTGCATGAAGGAGTAACCATGGTGCAAACTGTGCCCGGCGGCGCTGCGCTTGCACGGGCCTACGATTCGTGTCGCGGGTAGGTTGGTTGGCTGTTTTGTAGGCCGGGTAAGGCGTAGCCGCCACCCGGCAATGCCCTTCTGGAAGCCGCCTCGCAAACCTGCAAGCAACCTTGTGTAAATCAGGGGACTCCCTTTTCATCCCTTCTTCGCGGTCGTAAAGTGCCTGCGTTGCGGCACGTCCGTAACCGGGCGTAGGAACCCGTTAGCATTACATGACATTTTTCGGACAAAGAGGATGCTAAATGGCTACTACCCCTAAATTTTCTTACTCGCTCTCTGAGGAAAGTGCTGTTCATCACCTTCTTCACCTGCAACTTCCCGATTCTGCGGATCTCTTCGAACTGGCCGATGCCTGCACCGCTTATGTGAGCGTGCTGGTGGAAACTGACGACGCAGTGACGTTTGCCACGCTCTGTAAGCGATTGCTGGCTGCGCTGAAACGACTGCGCGAGTGCTGTGACTCGGAGCTTCCGCCGTATCTGGTTGAACAGTTGGTTGCGGGGGAAAAGATTACCTCCTGCGTGCCGGACTGCTGGCAGGATACGACGCTGCAGGTGGACTATGCCATGGCGTTAACGCTAGCGGTGATGGGCGGGACATTGCCTGCAAGCGTGGTGAAAGAACTCACCGGGCTGCTGCATGATATGGTCTGGCTGCTGGCGGAGTTTGTGAAGGAGCCGTATATCACGGCGCACTGAGGCGGGTGATGGGAGCCGGAATCCTGCTTGGTAGAAGCAGGATTTCGGCCTTACGCTAACGTTGAATGTCTGCTAAGAGCGTGAAACGGTCGGTTCTCTACTGATTGAACCACAATCTGGTGAGGCGTCATATGTAGCTCAAATAACCGCTCATGAAAGTCTTTTTTTTGCCGATATAACAGGGATGTTTATGTACTGAAGTTAAGTATGTTTTTTTATTGACTGTGATAAAGACATAGTTTTTATTAAATAGGGAATAATGATGATTAGAATTCTAGGGCTTATATTTTTGTTACTTACGGCAGGGTGTTCAACGCCTGGAAAACCAGCTTTCTATTATACCTGGACACAGTACAAAACCGGTGTTGAAGTGATGCTGGTCAATGAACCGCAGTACAAAGATGGTTTTGATGGAATTCTTCGCCTTGACGATAAAGGTAAATACGCAGTAATGGCTATATACAACGGTGGGGATATGTCGAGTCACTTCGGATATGTCACCAAGGACAGTCTCGAAAGTTGGATAACCATGTACACTGACTTTTTAAAATGGGATCCGCAAAATCCAGCACAGCCGACAAAATTCACTATTCTGGATAATCTTTCGTGGACCCATAAAGACTACGATGTTGAGTATCGATTTGTGAACGGTAAAAAGCTATTTGTTATCAATAAGCACAGTACTGGAAACTGGTTTGTGGACTTCTCAGAGCTCTCCATGGATGAAGCCAATGTCGCAAAGCTGACTAATGTCTATATCGATTTGAGACAGAAGCTGAAATAGCCAGTCAGCAGCCCTCGACTGAGCCTCATTTGGAGGTTTTCCGTGACTGGCAGAAGTAATCTAATCGTCTGCATTGCACCTCTTCGGTGAATGCAATGCAGACTTAGCAATGTCCACTTCTGGCACAAAACAGACATTCATACTCACATCTCTTCACCTTACCTACCGCCCCACCGCCACGCTCGCCGACAGCCCCGCCACCAGCTCAACCCCCTCCGGCAACCTGTCGATATGAATGCGCACCGGCACGCGCTGCGCCAGCCTCACCCAGCTAAAGGTGGGCTCGACGTCGGGCAGACCCAGCCCGCCCGTTTCGTCGTTGCTATCCCCGATCCCATGCCCGATGCTCTCCACGTGCCCCGTGATGACCGGCTCGTACCCCATCAGCACAACCTGCGCGGCATCCCCGACGCGAATATGGCGCAGCTTGGTCTCCTCAAAGTACCCTACCACCCAGAAGCTGTGGGCATCGACGATGGCGACCTTTGTCTCCCCCGCCGTCGCGTAGTCTCCGGGCCGCAGCCGCAGGTGCGTAACGTACCCCGAAACCGGCGCACGGACGGTGGCGTGCGCCAGATTAAGCTCTGCCAGCTCCAGCGCGGCCAGCGCGCCGTGATAGTTGGCCGCCGCGACGTTCGCCGCGCTGCCGGTTTGCTGTAAGTCCTCGCTCGAAATGGCGTTTTTAATCAGCGTGCGCCGATGGGCCGCGTCCTGGCGCATCAGCATCTCATGGCGTTTCGACTCGACGTCCGCCTGCGCGCTGACCACCGCCAGCTTAAGCCAGCGCGAATCGATGGTGTAGAGCACATCGCCCCGGTTCACCCACTGGTTGTCCCGCACGGCCACGCTGATGACGGGCCCGGAGACGTCCGGCGCAATCTGCACCACGTCCGCCCGCACGCGGCCGTCGCGGGTCCACGGCGTTTGTGCGTAGTGTTTCCACATCATAAACGCCAGAAGCGTGGCAGCCGCGGCGACGCTCAGCGTCAGCGCATAGCGAGCCAGTAAAGAGAGCAGTGATTTCATGACAATAACCCCAACGCGGTCAGACCCTGCATCAGCAGGAAAAAGGTGACAATCCAGGTTGAAACGTCCAGCAGCGGGCGAAACGGCAAGCGCCGGTAGAGCCTGCTGAGAGAGAAAAGCGCGACGAGGCTCAGCGTGCAGACCAGCGCCGCGAGGGCGACCGTCAGCAGCCCCGGAATAAAAACGCCGCCGATATTGAGATCGTTAACCATGGTCTGGCCCCCGTAATGCACAGTGCAGATCCACCAGCCTGAAGACCAACTGCCGCGTATGTTCATCTGCCGCAGGCAGATGGCGCTCGATAAGGGTGGCGATGCGCTCGCGTAAGGCGTGGCGGTCTGCGGCGTTTATCCGATGAAAAAGCGCGTCAACTTCCCTGCCGGGCGGTGCGTCACCGCGGCGTAAATGCATAACCGAAAGCCCCAGGCGCAGCGCGTGCAGCAGCCGATCGAGCGCCTGCTCCGGCGCGCGCTCGCTGCGCTGCAGGCGCGGCAGCAACAGGGCAGTTCGGTCCATCATCAGGTTGATCCAGTGCGTTTCATCAACCCGCAGCGTGCCCTTCACGCTGCGGCGAATGTCGCGCTGGCAGAGGTTCAGCAAACGCGTGATGGCACCATCCGCCTGCACGGTTTGCAGCAGGCTCATGCTGATGACGGCAAAGCCGGTGGCGGCAAATAGCGCGATGGCGGTGTTGGCTGCAACGGCGAAGTCTCCGCTGTAGTGCGCCCCCAGCTCGCACAGAATGGGCAGCGTCAGGGTAATCCCCATCGCCATAAACGTGGTGGGCGGACGCGCCTGAAGCGACCCGGCCAGCAGATACGCCGGGGCAAGCACCGCCACCAGCACCGGGAAATCGCTCACCAGCGGCAGCAGCGCAAAGCTGTAGAACAGGCTAATGACCACGCCCCAGAACGAGCCAATGATGTATTTCACGATGTGCGGTGCCGGGGTATCGAAGCTGCCAAACAGCGTGCAGCAGACCCCCAGGATAGACACCGCCGTACCGCCATCCGGCCACGCTGAGAAGATCCAGACCAGGCAGCCGCTCAGGATGATGGCGAAAGCCCCCAACGCCGTGCGGGCCGCGGTAAGAGGGTCGCGGTGGAAAACGTAGCCTTTCGCCGCGCGGGTTTGCATCTCCCCAAAGACGGGTTTGGCGTGGTAGATGGCCCCGGAAAGACGTTCGCACTGCTGCACAAGCGCGATAGCCTCCGAGAGGTAGCGAATAAAACTGACCTGCAGCGCGTCGTCAAACGTCTGCGCCTGCGCGGCATACCGATCGATGAGAAGCGCACAGCGGAGCCGCATCGCCTCTGCCGTGCTGCTGGCGCCCGCGCCTTCAGCGGCCAGCCAGGCCTGAACGTCCTCCAGCAATGCCTGCACGTCGGCGGGCAGGGTTCCGATCGCCGGCAGGCGATCGTGCAGTTCACAGTTGACGATAACCAGCCGCGCCAGCCGATCGTGAATCGCTTTTCTGGCCTGCCGCACCGGGGCTGAGAGGGCAAAATCATACGGAATATGGTGGCTTATGCCCTGCAGGAACTGCAGCGCCAGGGCCAGATGCAGGGGACCGGAAGCCGCGTCGGGTTTACCCGCTAACGTATCCGCCACCCGCCCGCGCGCGGCCTGTAGCGTCTGGGATAATTTCGCGTTGAACAGCCCTGATACGCGCGCGGGCAGCACGTAGCGGTGAATCAGCGCCGCGCAGAAAATCCCAATCGCGATCTCCTGCACGCGGACGATGGCGACGTTAAAGATGCCGCCGGGATCGGACACCGCGGGAAAGCCAATCAGGCTCGCGGTGTAGCCCGCCAGCACGAAGGCATAGGCCCGGGGCGTGCGCTCCAGCAGGGAGAGCCACAGGCAGAACGCGATCCAGCCCGTCAGCACCGCGCTGCACAGGACTGGCGCATTCGCGAAGGTGGGGACAATCAGAACGGTCGCGCTGGCACCTACCGCGGTACCGGCCAGCCGGTAGAGGCTTCTGCTCAGCGATGCCCCGACCGACGTCTGCGACACGATGTAAACCGTAATAATCGCCCACGAAGGACGTTCAAGGCCGATCGACAGCGCGAGGTAATAAGCCAGCATCGCCGCGGCAAAACTCTTCGCGGCGTAGATCAGCGCGCCCGCATCGCTTCGCAGCGCGGCGGGGAGAAGCACGGGATGAGAGAAGATGTTTTTCATGCCGGGATTATTACCGGCTTGCAGAGCTGCTTAAATACTCTATTCTGTCAAAAAATACCTAAATGTTGCCAGAATCGTGAAGCCTCAATCTGCTACTACGCTGTATGACCCTGACTCTACCGCCTCTCCTGCCGTGGCGCGTCATCTGGACTTCGTGGATTACGCCGCGGAAGTGCCGGTACATACCCACCGCAAGGGCCAGCTGATTATTGCCCGATACGGTGCGGTCAGCTGTTACGCGGAGAACGACATCTGGATCGTGCCGCCGGACTGCGCCGTCTGGATCCCCGGCGGGATCCCGCACAGCGCCAAAGCGACCTGGAACGCGCATCTCAACTATCTGTTTATTGAGCCCGGCGCGGCGGCGCTGCCGGAGAGATGCTGCACGCTGGCGATCTCGCCGCTGATTAAGGAGCTGGTCGATCGTCTGACGCGCGAAGGCGTGGATTATCCCCCCGACGGCCACGTCGCCAGGCTGACCCGGGTCACGCTTGACGAGCTCGCCAGCATGCCGCAGCAGAAGCTGAGCCTGCCGGTCTCGACCGATCCGAAAATTCGCGCCATGGCCGACGCGCTGGTTACCCGTCCTGAAGACAGAAGCACCCTGAAGGACTGGGCGAAACGGCTCGCCCTCAGCGAGCGTTCGTTTGCCCGCCTGATGCAGCGCGAGACCGGGCTGAGCTTCGGGCGATGGCGCCAGCAGCTGCATTTGATTATTGCCCTGCGGGAGCTGGCAAGCGGCGTGCCCGTCCAGAACGTGGCGGCAACGCTCGGGTACGAATCCGTGAATGCGTTTATCACCATGTTCCGAAAAGCGATGGGCAGCACGCCCGCCCACTACTTCGCAGAACGGAAAAACAGCGGCCGTTAGCCCGGCCCCTCGCTCCCCGCCGCCAGCAGCGGCACCACCACGTCGCTGATGGGCACCGCAATCCCGTGCTTGCGGCCGTAGCGCCGGATCACGCCGTTACGGATATCCCACTCCATCGGGCGATCCGCCTGACGGTCGGCAAGGATCGACGTGCCCAGGTCCTCAGGCGCACGCTGGAAGTTTGCCAGGATCTCCTGCGCCACCGCATCGTCCAGCTTTGCCCCCTCGGCGCGGGCGACGGCAAGCCCCTCGCGCAGGTAGGCCAGCGAAAGTTCGCTAATATCCTCGCGCCTGAACATCCCGGCGCGGCGGTTGGCGAGCACCATCAGCCCGGCGGCCGCGTTTTGCAGCAGCTTGCGCCAGGCGACGGTGGCGAAATCTGCCGAAAGCTCAACAGCACATCGCGTATCATGAAGCGCCTCCACCACCCGCTGCGCCTGCGGCACGTCCGGCAGCGTCAGGCGCGGCTTCGCCCGCAGCCACACGGAAGCATCCGGCTCGCGCTGCGCGGGGAACCAGACTACCGACGGCAGCACCGTTGCGCCGTTAACCCACGGCTCAAGCTGGGCTTTTTGCTCCACGCCGTTTTGCAGCGCGCAGACCACGGTGTGTTCATCGCACAGCGCGCGCAGCCATCCGGCGCTGTCGGCATTTTGCGTCGTTTTTACCGCCACAAAAACGAGATCGGCGGGGCGCGTGATGGCGGCCGGATCGGTCAATACCGGGCCGGGCACCACGGTTTCACCCTCGTCGTGGCGCAGGCGTAATGCCGGGTGCGCGGTGCGTCCGCACAGCAGCGGCGTACGGCCCGCGTCATGCAGCACCGCGGCGATGGTGGTCCCAATTGCGCCAGGCCCAATCAGCGCAATGGTTGGATAGTCAGACATGAATCACTCCCCTTTTGCTAAGCCTGCTATCAGTTATACCACCCTGAGACGAGCGCGCCACACCCGTTGTCTATACTCAACACACAACAGACAACGGAGTGCGCCATGCCTTTACCTGATTTCAAATCCTCTGAACCTTTCACCCTCGGCATCGAGCTCGAACTGCAGGTGGTTAACCCGCCGGGCTACGATCTGAGCCAGGACTCCTCCGCGCTTATCGCCGCCGTCAAAGACGACATCAAAGGCGGCGAGGTCAAACACGACATCACCGAAAGCATGCTCGAAATCGCCACCGGCGTGTGCCAGAACATCGACCAGGCGGCGGCGCAGTTCTCGGTGATGCAGCAGAGCATCCTGCGCGCGGCGGCGGAGCAGCATATCCAGATCTGCGGCGGCGGGACGCACCCGTTCCAGAAGTGGCAGCGTCAGGAGGTGTGCGACGACGAGCGCTATAACGTCACGCTGGAGCGCTTTGGCTATCTGATTTTGCAGGCGACGGTGTTCGGCCAGCACGTGCACGTCGGCTGCCGGACCGGGGACGACGCGATTTACCTGCTGCACGGCCTGTCGCGCTTCGTGCCGCACTTTATCGCCCTGGCGGCCGCCTCGCCGTATATGCAGGGCACGGACACGAAGTTCTCCTCGTCGCGTCTCAACATTTTTTCGGGGTTCCCGGATAACGGCCAGATGCCGTGGGTCAACAGCTGGCAGGAGTTCGAGGGGCTGTTCCGCCGCCTGAGCGCCACCAGCATGATCGACAGCATTAAAGATCTGCACTGGGATATCCGCCCCAGCCCGCACTTCGGCACCGTGGAGGTGCGGGTGATGGATACGCCGCTGACGCTCGCCCACGCGATTAACATCGCCGGGCTTATTCAGGCGACGTCCCACTGGCTGCTGACCTCGCGGCCCTATAAGCATCAGGAAAAAGATTTTCTGCTGTACCGCTTTAACCGTTTTCAGGCCTGTCGCTACGGGCTGGAGGGGATCCTGACGGACGTGCACACCGGCGAGCACAGGACCGTGGCGGAAGATATCGCCTGGCTGCTGGAGCAGGTTGCGCCGTCGGCCGAGAAGCTCGGCGCGACGAGCGCCATCAATGAAATTGCCCTGCTGTTAAAGCAGGGCAAGAGCGAGGCGCAGCGCATGCGGGAGTTTATCGCCGACGGCGGCTCGCTGATTTCTCTGGTTCAGAAGCACTGCGAGCTGTGGGCGACGAGTCCGTAAGGCCGTGGCCCCACTCGCGCAGACGCTGGAACAGCACGAACAGCGCCGGAATAAACAGGATCCCCACCACGGTCGCCACCAGCATGCCGCTGAACACCGTGGTGCCGATAATGCGGCGGCTCTGGGCACCGGCCCCGGTCGCCAGCATCATCGGCAGGACGCCGATAATGAACGACACGGCGGTCATCATCACCGCGCGGAAGCGGCGCGAGGCCCCTTCACGTGCGGCATCAACAATCGCCATGCCGTCCATGCGCCGCGCGCGGGCGAACTCCACGATCAGGATCGCGTTCTTGGCGGCGAGGGCTATCAATAGCACCAGACCTATCTGCACGTACACGTCGTTGGCGTATCCCGCCAACCACAGCCAGACCAGCGCCCCGCCGATGGCGAACAGCACCGAGAGCATCACGCTCGCCGGGAGCGTCCAGCTCTCGTACTGGGCGACGAGGAACAGCCACGCCATCACCACCGCCGCCAGCACGATCCATATCGCCTGGTTGCCGGTCTGCTGCTCCTGATACGACATGCCGCTCCAGGCGTAGTCGTACCCCGCTGGCAGGTTCTCCGCCAGAAGCTCGCCCATCGCCGCCATCGCGGTGCTGCTGCTCACACCGTCCGCCGCCGAGCCGCTCACCGATACGGACGGGAACTGGTTGTACTGCTGCAGGAACGGCGCGCCGACGGTCGGCGTAATGGTGACCAGGTTGCTCAGGCGCACCCGCTCGCCGCTGTTGCTGCGCACGAACAGCTCGCTGATTTGCTCGGCGCGCTCGCGCCACTGCATTTCGTTTTGCATAACGACGTGGTAGACGCGGTTGTTGACGCTGAAATCCCCGGCGCGCGTGCCGCCAAAGGCGGTTTGCAGGCTGCTGAAGATGCGCGACACCGGCACGTCGAGGCGCGCGGCGCGCTCGCGGTCAACGGTGAGCGTCAGCTGCGGCACGTTGCTGCTCCAGGTGGTAAACACCCGGCTCAGCTGCGGGTGCTGGTTGGCTTTCGCCAGCACCTCACGCGTCACGCGCTCCAGCTCCGCCGGGCTCTGCCCTGCCTGCGTCTGGATGCGCAGGTCGAAGCCGGAGGCGTTGCCCAGTCCCGGCAGCGTCGGCGGCGCGAAGGTCATGATGGTCGCCTCTGGCAGGGCCAGCAGCTGGCGCTGCAGGCTCCCCATCACCTCGTCCAGCGGCGGGCGCTCGCTCCAGTCTTTGAGCATGATGGAGATAAATCCGCCGTTGGAGGCGCTGGTGCTGTTGAGGATGTTAAACCCGGACACCTGAATCACGTCCTCAACCGCCGGATTTTTAGCGATCAGTTTGCGCGCCGTGGTCATCACCGCTTCGGTGCGCTCCAGCGAGGCCGCTTCCGGCAGCTGGACGCTGGCAAAGAAGTAGCCCTGGTCTTCCTGCGGCAGAAAACCTTTTGGCATCGACATAAAGCTGAACGCCACCACGGCCATCGCGCCCGCGGTGGCCAGCAGCGCCAGCCACGGGCGCAGGTTTAAGACATGCACGATACAGGTGTAGAAACCGCGCGTGGCGTCCAGCCCGCGGTTAAAGGCGCGATAGACTGCCGCAGGTTTCTCCGGGCGCGGACGCAGCAGCAACGCGCACAGGGCGGGCGTCAGGGTCAGCGCCACGAGGCTTGAGAGCGTGACGGCGGTGGAGAGCGTCACCGCGAACTGGCGGTACAGCTCGCCGACAATCCCCGGCAGGAGCGCCACCGGCACAAACACCGCCAGCAGCACCAGCGTCGTCGCGATGACGGGCCCGGCAATCTGGCGCAGCGCCAGCGCGGTCGCCGCCGTGCGGCTCTGCCCTTCCGCCATCAGCGTTTCGACGCTCTCCACCACCACGATGGCGTCATCCACCACCATCGTCAGCGCCAGAATGATGGCGAACAGGCTGAGGGTGTTGGCGGAGTAGCCGAGCGTGTAGAGCACCGCGAAGGTGCCCACCAGCGACACCGGAATGGCGAGCGCGACAATCAGCGTCGCGCGCCAGCTTTGCAGAAACAGGGAAACGACCACCACAACCGCCAGCATCGTCAGCGCCAGGGAGACGCCGATCTCCTTAATGGTGGCGGCAACAAAGGAGGTGGTGTCGAATTTCACCTCGTAGACCAGGTCGTCCGGGAAGCGCGTCGAGAGGCGCTCCAGCTCCGCGCGCACCGCGTCGGCCACGCGCAGGGCGTTGGCGGACGGCGTCGGGTAGATGCCGAGGTAGGCGGAGTCGTGCCCGTTCAGCTGCGCGCCGGAGCTGTAGCTGCGCGAGCCGAGCTCGATGGTGGCGACGTCCTTCAGGCGCACCAGCTGGCCCATCTCGCCCGCGCGGATAATGATGTCGGCAAAGTCTTCGGCCTGGTTCAGGCGCCCCAGCCCGTTGATGGTCAGGGTCTGCTGCTGGCCGTTAAACACCGGCGGCGTGCCGACCTGGCCCGCCGCCCCCTGCACGTTCTGCTCGCGCAGCGCCTGCGCCACGTCGTCGGTGGTGACGTTCAGGGCGTTCATGCGGTCCGGACGCAGCCAGATGCGCATGCTGTAGTCGCGCGCGCCGAACATCTGCACCTGCCCGACGCCCGGCAGACGCGACAGCGCCTCGCGCACCTGGGTGCTGGCGTAGTTGCTGACGAACAGCGGCGTGTGGGTGTTATTCGGTGAGTAAAGGCTTACCCCCATCATCAGGTTGGTGGCGCGCTTGCGCACCTGCACGCCGTTTTGCTGCGCCTCGGTCGGGAGCTGCGCCACGGCCTGCGCCACGCGGTTTTGCACGTCGATGGCGGCAAGGTCCGGATCGGTGCCCGCCGCAAAGGTAATGTTCAGGCTGTACGTGCCTTCGTCCGAGCTGGTGGACTCCATGTAAAGCATGTGATCCACGCCGTTCAGCTGGGTCTCCAGCGGCGTGGCGATGGCCTCCGCCACGTCAGCCGAGCTGGCGCCCGGCCAGCTGGCAGAAACGTTCACCACCGGCGGCGTGATCTGCGGGTACTGCTCCACCGGAATAATCCTCAGCGCAATGGCCCCCAGCAGGGTGATGACCAGCGCAATCACCATCGCGAAGCGCGGGCGTTTGATGAAAAACGTCAGCATGATGGCTCCTTAATTCAGTATCTGAACGGCAGCGCCTGGCTGCACGCGCTGCGCGCCGTCAGTAATCGCTCGCTCACCGGGCTTCACGCCGGAGGTAATCTGGAACTGCTGGCCGATCTGTCCGGCGACCTTCAGCGGGCGCATTACGGCTTTGCCCTCGGCGTTAACCACCCAGGCAAAGAACCCGTCGCCGTTCTGCTGGACCGCGGCGGCGGGCAGGGTCAGGACCGGCTGCTCGCTTGCCGGGCGCAGGATCACGTTCACGTTGCCGCCGGGCAGGAGCTGATGGCGCGGGTTGGCGAACTCGGCGCGCAGCATCACGCTGGCGGTGCGCGGATCGATGCGGTTGTCCACGGACGTCAGCTCGCCGCTGACGCGCTGGCCGTTGCTGTCAATTAACGCCTGCCAGGCCTGCTTCATGGCGCTGATATCCGCATGCTGTCCGGCTTTGGTCGCAAACGCCCCCTCTTCCAGCGCAAAGGCGATGCGGATGGGGTCGAGCTGCACAACCTCCACCAGCACGCCGCTGGCAGGGTTGACCAGGCTGCCGACGTGGAACTGGCTGTGCCCCACGCGCCCGTCAATCGGCGAGGCGATGCGGGTGTAATTCAGGGTGACGCTGCGGGCGTCGAGCCGGGCTTTCGCCTGCTCCAGCGCGGCGCTGGCGACGTCCCGCTGCATCCGGGCGTTATCCACGTCGTGACGGCTGATGGCGTTGCTGCTGCCCAGGCTTTCAAAGCGGGAAAGCTGCTGCTGCGCCTGGCGCAGCGTGGCTTCGGCGCTTCTCACCTCGGCCTGCGCGAGACGCAGGGCGGCGCGCGGTTCGGCGTCATCCAGCTCAAACAGGACGTCGCCTTTTTTCACGTACTGCCCGTCGCGGAAGTGAATTTTGGTGATCACGCCTTCCGTACGCGCGCGCAGCTCAACGGTGTGGATGGCTTCGATGCGGCCCGGGATCTGGCGCTCGGCGGCGTGGGCGGTCTGCTCCACGGCGGCGACGCGAACGGGGATGGCGGCAGCGAATACGGGTTGCAGGGTGCAGGCGAGGAGAGCGAACAGGAGTGGGAGTTTCATGGGAGTACCTCAGATATGTTCCCCTCACCCCGGCCCTCTCCCACAGGGAGAGGGAGGTCAGAGTCCCCTCTCCCCGTGGGAGAGGGTTAGGGTGAGGGCAAAAGGTTATGCAGACTTACGGAACCTGCGGGTCAGTCGCTTCTCGATTTCGACGACGAAGAACATCACGCCCGCCACCGCCAGGGTCACGAACCAGTAGCGCAGCGGCAGCGCTTCGGTGCCGAACAGCATCTGCATAAACGGCAGGTAGATAATCGCCGCCTGGAGCAGGAACAGCACGCCCGTCACCAGCCAGATCCCTTTGTTCGCCAGCAGGCCGCGGTTCAGGGAGAACCCTTCGGTGTTGCGGCAGTTAATCATGTACACCCACTGGGCGCAGACCAGCATCTGCAGCAGCACGGTGCGGATGAACTCCGCGCTGTGGCCGCGCGGGGCCAGCCAGGCCTCCAGCGCAAAAGCGGCGATGGCAATCATGGTGCCGACGAAGGCCACGCGCCATACGGCATAGGCGTCCATGACGTGCTGCCCGGTCTGACGCGGCGGACGGCGCATGATGTTGCGCTCGGCGGCCTCAAAGGCCAGGCCGAAGGAGAGCGTGGCGGAGGTGGCCATGTTCATCCACAGAATCAGCACCGGCGTCAGCGGAATGATGTTCCCCGCCAGCAGCGCAATCACAATCAGCAGCCCCTGCGCGAGGTTAGTCGGCATGATGAACAGGATGGTCTTCTTCAGGTTGTCGTAAACGCGACGCCCCTCTTTCACCGCGCTGGCGATGGTGGCGAAGTTATCGTCCGTCAGGACCATGTCCGCCGCCTCTTTGGTCACTTCCGTGCCCTTGATGCCCATCGCGATGCCCACGTCAGCCTGACGCAGCGCCGGGGCGTCGTTCACGCCGTCACCGGTCATGCCGACGATTTCACCTTTGTCCTGCAGCGCCTTCACCAGGCGCAGCTTATGCTCCGGGCTGGTACGGGCGAAGATGTCATACTTCACCGCCGCCTCCGCCAGCGCGGCGTCGTCCATTTTCTCCAGCTCGTAGCCGGTGACCGCCTGCTCGCTGTTGGCGATCCCCAGCATCTGGCCGATGCTCATCGCCGTCTGCGGGTGATCCCCGGTGATCATCTTCACGCGGATCCCCGCCTGCTGGCAGGCGTTAATCGCATCAATGGCTTCCGGACGCGGCGGATCCATCATCCCGGCGATGCCGAGGAAGATCAGGCCGTGGCTCAGGTCGTCGTGCGTGAGTTCCTGCTCGCCGTTCGCCGGCTTGAACGCCGCGGCGACCATGCGCAGCCCCTGACGCGCATAGCGCTCCATCTCTGCTTCCCAGTACGCGTGGTTGAACGCTTCCGCACCGTTGCGGGTCTGCTGCTGGGCGCAGAGGGCGAAAATCACGTCCGGCGCACCGGTGATCAGGATCTGCTCCTCGCTGCCAATCTGGTAGTGGGTGCTCATGTACTTGTACTGCGAGTCGAACGGGATCTTGTTAACCAGCGTGGTCACGACAGGCTCAAGGCTGGCCTTCGCCGCCAGCACCTTCAGCGCGCCCTCGGTTGGCCCACCGGTGATGCCCCACAGCCCGCGCTCGTCCTGAATCATCTGGCTGTCGTTGCAGAGGTCAACGGTGCGCAGGTACTGCTCCAGCACGGTGCCCGGCTGGATGTGCACCGGCTCGTCGCTGCCTTCCAGGTAGATGTTGCCTACCGGCTCGTAGCTGTTGCCGTCCACGCGGTAGCAGGCGTCGGCGGTGATGATGGCTTTCACCGTCATCTCGTTCATGGTCAGGGTGCCGGTTTTATCCGAGCACACCACGGTCATCGCGCCCAGGGTTTCAACCGTCGGCAGCTTGCGGATAATCGCCCGCTTGCGCGCCATCGCCTGCACGCCCAGGGAGAGGATGATGGAGATAATCGCCGGCAGACCTTCCGGCACGGAGGCCACCGCCAGGCTAATCAGGGAGAGCAGTAGCTCGCCCATCGGGATCTCACGGAACACCAGGCTGAAGACAAACAGCGCGGCCATCATTGCCAGGATAATGGCGAAGATCGCTTTACCCAGCTTGTCCATCTGCACCAGCAGCGGCGTGCGGTGCTTTTCGATGCCCGCCATCATCTGGTTGATGTGGCCGAGTTCCGTATCCTTACCGGTCGCGGTGACCACGCCGACGCCGCCGCCCGCGCTTACGGTCGTCCCGGAGAAGACCATATTGGTGCGATCGCCCAGCGGCAGTTCGCCGCTCAGCGGATTAATGTGTTTATCCACCACGGTGGATTCACCGGTCAGAATCGCCTCTTCCACGCGTAAATTATGCGCCTCAATTAAACGCATATCCGCCGGAATACGATCCCCCGCGCGTAATACAATAATATCGCCCGGGACTATTTCAGTTGTGGGTATCGTTTCATGGTTGCCGTTACGAATAACGCGCGCCTCGCTGGAGAGCATATTGCGAATACTCTTCAGGGATTTTTCCGCGTTGCTTTCCTGAATATGGCCAATTAAGGCATTGATTACCGCGACGCCCAGAATAACCAGCGTATCGACCCAGTGGCCCATTACTGCCGTTAATACGGCGGCGGCCAGCAGGACATAAATCAGCACATCATTAAAATGGGCCAAAAAGCGCAGCCAGGCGGGTTTACCTTTTTTCTCCGGCAGCGCGTTCGGACCTGATTTTTGCAGACGCGCCTGCGCCTCTGCACGATCCAGGCCGCTGGCCTGGCTCTGCGTGTGAGCAAGCACCTGCTCTACGGTCTGCTGGTATGCCAGCCCGCCGGAAGGCGGCATGTTTGGGGACAATTTTTTTTCGGTCATCGTATTTTTCCTTCAATATCCGGTGAACAGAAGCCTGAATT
This sequence comes from Enterobacter sp. KB-221C9, assembly GCF_041320715.1. Lineage (NCBI taxonomy): Bacteria > Pseudomonadati > Pseudomonadota > Gammaproteobacteria > Enterobacterales > Enterobacteriaceae > Enterobacter > Enterobacter sp. KB-221C9. Next base: position 217,239 of record NZ_JBGIWG010000003.1, on the reverse strand, counting down.
CCTTTCTGGCTTAAATAAATTCATTTTTAAGTCTTGCGGGTAAAATTGATCTGCCGCAATATAATGACTTCTCGGTTATTCAAAACTGATTAAAACTATTTCGATGGCCTGATTTTTACAAAATATTTCTAAACCAACGCTAAACGAGGGGGAACCATGTGGGGTATTTATCGCGGACGCCGACTGGTGTTATACGTTATCGCGGCCATTGTTATTGCCACGTTAATTGGATATAGCACCTATACATTTGTAAAATTATTTTCCTGATAAAGACGTTTATTTACATAACGCGTTATTAATATGAATGTCAGGTCTTATTTTGTCATTTATTCGCAAAATAATATCTTCCTTTTATTCAATAACGCCTGAGTCGCTGATATTGCTTTACGTTCCGGGATGCCGGACAATGACATTTTTAACTGACGATTAACATTACGATGAAACACCCGTTAGAATCGCTGCTTACGGCAGGGGGCATTTTATTGCTGGCCCTGATCTCCTGCCTGCTGTTACCCGCGCCGTCGCTGGGTCTGGTGCTGGCGCAGAAGCTGGTTCAGACCTTCCACATGGTCGATCTGAACCAGCTCTACACCATTCTGTTCTGCCTGTGGTTTTTAGCGCTCGGCGCCATCGAATTCTTCATCCTGCGTTTCGTCTGGCGCCGCTGGTTTTCACTGGCGTCGTAGGCCGGTGAAATCGCGCATGCCGTGGACCAGCGCTTCACACCAGGCCGCGTAGTCGTGACCGCTGGATGAGGGATGGAAGCTGACGCGATACCCTTTCTCCCTCAACGCCTGTTCGAAATCCTGCGTAGTGCGATAAATTCCCCCGCCCGGCCCCGTGGTTTCAAACTTTCCGGCCTGTAGCCAGAAGCGCACCGGATACGGCGGCGACTGCTGATACTGCCGCGTCAGCCAGCCGGGCTCCTCCCCTTTCGGTGCCCACCAGTACGAGCCAGAAAGGCTCAGCACGTTACCAAACAGGCGCGGATAGCGCAGCGCCACCCACGATGAGGCAATGCCGCCGTAGCTCGACCCCGCCAGCACCGTTTTCCGCCGCTGCATCGCGATGCCCTGCCCGCGCAGCCAGGGCAGCAGCTCGTGCGCCATAAAGTCGGCGAAGTCCGGGTTCGGCGGCAGCTCGTTGCCGCGTCGGGCGTGATCGAGGCTGTCGATAAACACCACGTTAATCGGCGGAAGATGATGGCGGGCAATAAGACCGTCCAGCACGTTAGCGAAATGGTATTCGTCCTGATAAATCTGCCCGTCGAAGAGGATGAGCGTCCAGCGTGCAGGCTGCGCGCCGCGCGGTTTATAGATCATCACCTCGCGGGAATTACCGAGGATTTTGCTGGTGATGCTCTGGCGGCTTAACGATCCGTGGACCAGCGGCTGGGCCGTGGCCTGCACGGAGCAATAGCGCGCCGGGCTGAGATCGAGCAGCGAATAGCGGTTCCAGCGATCCGCCTTTTGTTCACCAAAGGTGTTCGGATTGAGCGGATCGGCCTGAGCGCTCACCAGAATGGCGCGTCGCTGGTCGCGCGGAGAGCCATCAATCACCGGTACGTCCGGCGCAAGCTTGTACTGCATCACCGTGTCGGCGGGCACCACGTAGCTGCGAAACCAGACGTCGCTGTTGCCCAGGCGAAACAGCGGATCGTGATCCCCCGCCGGCGAGCCGAGAATAAAGACGTTATCCCGCGCACCGCGCCACAGGAAGGTGACGCGCTTGTGTTCTGCGTCTACCGGCTCCACCATCGGCGTTCCCTGCCGAATCTGCGTCTGCCAGAACGCGTCGGTACTCCCTCCGCCAGCAATCTCTTTTGCCAGCGCCTGAAGCGTCGGGCTTTCAGGCGCCAGCATCTGTACGCGCGGCAGCGCAGATGTCTCCTTCATCCGCCACTGAAAGCGCCAGGGTTTACCCGCTTCGCCGTGCAGGACCAGCGAGGTGCTCTGCTTTACCGGAAGGGCAAACAGCAGCGCGTGTTCGCCATCGGCGGGCCCATTTTCAATCAGCGTACGGATGCGGCGGTTTTGCCCGTCCAGCAGGCGGGCATCCGTTACGCCGTTCAGCGTGGCTGAAACATAGTTTTCAGCAAGCTCCGGCAGCATAAAACAGACTTCACCGCTGGCATCAAACTTCCCCTGAACGTCTCCCTGCCGGGAAGAGTGTTCACAGGTTGCCGCCACCGCAGGCAGCACACCTATCCCGAGTAATAATCCGCTCCATACCCTCTTCATTACCGCTTGTTCCCCGACGAAATTTGTTACCAACGCTAATGCAAATGGTAATAATTTGCAATATCATCTAGCACGTTTTAACGGTGTTTTTATGGCGATAGCAAACAAGGATGAGTAGAAAAAATGTTTAAGAATAATAAGATAATGCAGCTGTGGCTGCTGAGCCTGGCGACGACCAGCGTGGCGGCTCAGGCTGAAAATAGAGAAGAAACCATAACGGTGACGCAGGGCGTGAGTGAAGATCCCACCGCTCCGGTAAAAGGGATTGTGGCAACCCAAACGCTCTCCGCGACCAAGACCCGCGCGGAGATCGTGAAAACGCCGCAGTCGGTATCGGTGATCACCCGCGATCAGATGAACATGCAGGACGTGACCTCCGTCTCGCAGGCGCTGCGCTACTCGGCGGGCGTGTTTACCGAGTACCGCGGCTCGTCGAACCGTAACGATGAGGTGTTCGTGCGCGGCTTTAGCTATGTGCCGAAATTCCTCGACGGCCTGAGCTTCGGCGCTACGGCCTCGTCCCAGACGGGCACGATTGACCCGTGGCTGCTGGAGCGCGTGGAGCTGGTGCGTGGCCCGGCGTCGGTCCTGTTTGGTCAGGTCAATCCGGGCGGGTTAATCAGCATGACCAGCAAACGGCCGACCGCGGAATCCATCCATAACGTGCAGTTCCGCACCGGCAATAACGATCTGGCAGAAGGCGCGTTTGATTTCGGCGGCAGGCTGAGCGACGACGGCCGCGTGCTGTATCGCGTCAACGGTATCGCCCGTACCCAGCATAATCAGGTGGACGATTATAAAGAGACGCGGATGGCGATTGCGCCGGCCATCACCTGGTACCCGAACGACCTGACCCGCTTTACGCTGCTGACCAGCTACCAGAAGGATCCGGATGCGGGCTACCGTAACTTCCTGCCCGCCTACGGCACGGTCAAAAGCGTCGACGGGAAATACATCCCGCGCGACTTTAACGTCAGCGATCCGAATTACAATCAGTCCTGGCGCGAGCAGACGACGATCGGCTACGAGCTGGAACATCAGTTCGCCGACGACCTCACCTTCCGCCAGAACGCGCGTTATGCCGCCATCAAACAGAATTATCGTTACCTCGTTTACGCCAGCAGCGCGGCCAACAGCACGGTATTAACGCGACGCGCGCAGCATGAAGAGCGCACCACCAACGAATTTGGCCTGGATAACCAGCTGGAGTACCTGCTGGAGACCGGCAGCGTCGGCCACACCCTGCTCGGCGGGTTTGACTACAAGACCAGCAAAGATAAGCAGCTGCTGGCACGCGGGAGCGGTTCACAGTATGACCTCGACTGGACGAACCCGGTGTACGGCGTGAACGTGGATGAAAGCACCTTCAAAACCGCCAGCGACGAGCAGCAAAATCTCGACCAGATGGGGCTGTATTTGCAGGATCAAATGAGCTGGAACAGCTGGGAATGGCTGGTCTCCGGGCGCTACGACTGGAGCGAAGTGCGAACTAACGACTTCACCGACGGCAGCGTTACCCAGCAGAACGACAGCAAGTTCACCTGGCGAACCGGACTGCTCTACGCGTTCGACTCTGGCCTGTCGCCGTACGTCAGCTACAGCACCTCGTTTGAACCGAACCTGCAAACCAACCGCGCGCCGGGCGTTGCACCCTTCAAGCCAACCACCGGGGAGCAAACCGAGATTGGCCTGAAGTATCAGCCGGTCGACAGCACGCTGATGACCCTCGCGCTGTACGATTTAACCCAGGACAACGTGGCGACCTATAACAGCGCCGAAGGCTGGTTCGAGAACGCGGGCAAGGTGCGTTCGAAAGGCGTTGAGGCGGAAATCCACTCCACGCTGATGGACAACATCAACCTGATTGGCTCGTATACCTACACCGATGCGAAAACCAAAAGCACGACGGTGGCGGGAACAGAAGGCAAAACGCCTGCGCGCATTCCGGCGCATATGGCATCGGCGTTTGCCAGCTATACCGTTCCGGGCGGCGCGCTGAAGAGCCTGACCGCGGGCGTGGGGATGCGCTACATCGGCACCAGCTACGGCGATGCGAAGAACACCTTCAAGGTGCCGTCGGTGGATCTGTATGACGCGATGCTGAGCTACGATCTGGGCGAGATGAACCGCAGCCTGAAAGGGGCGAGCGTGCAGTTCAACGTCAATAACGTGGCGGACACGAAGTATGTGGCGTCGTGCGCAAGCGATACGGCGTGCTTCTACGGGATTGGTCGTACGGTGACGGCAACGGTGAATTACCGGTGGTAAGCTATCAGTAGGCCCGGTAAGCGCAGCGCCACCGGGCAATTTACGGGCACCGTGCCCACAAAAAAGCCGGGTGGCGGCTACGCCTTACCCGGCCTACGTTCGCACTGTCTGTAGGCACGGTAAGCGCAACGCCACCGGGCAACATACGGGCACTGTGCCCACAACCCCTTACCCGGTCTACGTTCGCACTGTCTGTAGGCCCGGTAAGCGCAGCGCCACCGGGCAACTTACGGGCACCGCGCCCACAAAAAAGCCGGGTGGCGGCTACGCCTTACCCGGCCAACACGCGACATGTTAATGTGTCTGGCTATGGTTCTCTTTACGGTACGCACCCGGCGGCTGGTTGAACGTACGGGTAAAGATGCGGGTAAATGTCTGCTGCGAATCAAACCCGTAGCGCAGGCAGATATCGTACACCCGAGCGTCGGATTCACGCAGGTCGCGCGCCGCCAGCAGCAGCTTGCGTTCACGGATATAGCGCCCCAGGCTCTCCCCTTTATACTGCATAAACAACCGCTGCAGGTGCCACTTCGAGTAACCCGCGTGGCGGGCAATATCCTCTATACGTAATGGCTGGTGCAGATTGTCGTCGATCCATTCGACGATAGTGTCGATGACTTGAGCGGAAATGGTCATACAGCTGTCCCCCTCTGCTTCTCGCTTAAACATTATTCCCACCACGCGCGAAAGGTTTGCGCGGTGTCACTCACCCGGACGGGCTCACCCAGTTCTGGCGTCAGCAGCCGATAATTTTTGTCCTTGCTGGCGAGCGCCAGCTGGATCAGCGGATCGTTCCAGGCGTGTTTCGCCAGCACGAAGCGTCCGTTGTGCCCCGGCACCACCGCTTTGGCGTTGAGATCCGCCGAGGCCTGCGCCGTTTCATCCGGCAGCATGTGGATGTACTTCCAGTCCTGGTCGTACTGGCCGTTTTCCATGATGGCTAAATCCACCTCGCCAAACTGTTCGCCGATGGCCTTAAAGTGCGGGCCGTAGCCGGAATCCCCGCTGTAATAAACCTTCTGCTCTGGCGTGACGAACATAAAGCTGCCCCACAGGGTCCGATCCCGTTTGATGCCGCGCCCGGAGAAGTGGCGCGCTGGCAGAACATGCACCGTCAGTTCATCGCTGATGCGTACCGACTGGTTCCAGTCGCGCTCGTCAATAATCTCGGGCTTCATTCCCCAGTAGCGCAGGTGGGATCCCACGCCCAGCGGCGTCACCACGCGCTTCACCTTCGGCAGTAGCGCCCTGATGGTGGCGTAATCCAGATGATCGTAGTGATCGTGCGAGATAATCAGCAGGTCGATTTCCGGCATGCTTTCAGCGCGCCACGGATACTCGCCGGCAAAGGCCTTATTGAGGAACGAGAACGGCGCGGCATAGTTGCCGAGCACCGGGTCAATCAGGATGCGCTTGCCCGCAAGCTGCAGATACCACGAGGAGTGACCGAGCCACACCAGGGTGTCCTGCTCCAGAGGCAGGCTTGCAAGATCGGTTTTCACCAGCGGCAGCGGCTGAGCCGGGCGCGCGTTTTCGGTTTTTTTGGTCAGAAAATCCCACGTCGCGACCAGCATATTTTTGTCGCCGTTATAGCCCGGCGTCGGCAGCGTATTGTGGAATTTTCCCTCGCGATACTGGGGAGAGGCCTCCACTTCGGTGAGCTGCTCACCCTGCGGTGGCTGGCCGAATCCGGCATTCAGAACAAACGGTAAACTCGCAGCTGAAGCTATGATCATGATTAACACCACGCAGATGAAGAAAGGTTTTTTCATATCCAGACCCGAAAACGCGCCCCATCCGATAGTTTGCGCGGGGTAAACTTGATTATGAGTGAGTAAGCACTCATTATAGATATGATGATAAAGTCGTCAAGACGTTTTCGATCTTTGACATTCCGCGTTGCAGCGTGTCAAAGCACGTGTTTCAATCAGGGTTTTTACAATTGACAGGGGGAAAAATTTAGTGGCACGTCCGAAGAGTGAAGATAAAAAACAGGCCTTACTGGAAGCCGCAACCGTGGCATTTGCACAGTCAGGTATCGCCGCCTCAACGGCGTTAATCGCCCGTAACGCGGGCGTCGCCGAAGGTACCCTGTTTCGCTACTTTCCGACTAAAGACGATCTGCTAAATGCCCTCTATCTGCACCTGAAGCAGGATCTCTGACAGGCCATGCTGGCAAACCTCGATCGCACCATCACGCTTCCCAAAGAGCATACCCGCAATATCTGGAACAGCTACGTGGACTGGGGTATTCGTAACCCCGTTTCTCATGCGGCTATCCGCCAGATTGGCGTCAGTGAAAAGCTAAGTACCGAAACGGAACAGGCGGTGAAGGAGATGTTCCCCGAACTCCATGAGCTGTGCCGCCGCTCGGTGCGCCCGGTGTTTATGTCGGATGAATTTAAAACGTTTGGCGATGCGCTTTTCTTATCGCTGGCGGAAACCACCATGGAGTTTGCCACCCGCGACCCGTCACGCGCCGTCGATTTTAAAGCGCTGGGTTTTGAGGCCATGTGGCGCGGGCTGGCTCAGGAGGATAGCGATGGACAGTAAATCCCTGCAGGAACACGCCATGCGTGTGGCGCTTGAGTTGCCCTTCACCGAGCACTGCTGGCCGTTTGGGCCGGAGTTTGACGTGTTTAAAGTGGGCGGAAAGATTTTCATGCTCGTCGCGGTCGCGCACGGGCGACCGCACGTCAGCCTGAAGTCAGATCCTGAGAAATCACTGTTAAATCAGCAGATCTATCGCGGGATAGAGCCGGGCTACCACCTGAGTAAAAAGCACTGGATTTCCCTTTACGGTACTGACGACGTGACGCCGGAACTGGTTACCGACCTCATTAATGATTCCTGGAATCTGGTGGTGGATAAGCTGCCGAAAAAAGACCAGAAGTGGATCCGGCCGGTCTGATTGTTCGTCTGAGACGAACAGAGTAAGCGCTCGAATTGCACTTATCTTTTACCGCTTCGCGCGGTAATCTGCTTTCCTTTCGCGCCCGCGAGCGGGCGAATTTCATCACCAGGAGTTGTTATGGATATCATTTCTGTCGCCCTGAAACGCCACTCTACCAAGGCGTTCGACGCAAGCAAAAAACTGACCGCGGAAGAAGCGGAAAAAATCAAAACCCTGCTGCAGTACAGCCCGTCCAGCACCAACTCCCAGCCGTGGCACTTCATCGTAGCCAGCACCGAGGAAGGTAAAGCGCGCGTGGCAAAATCCGCCGCGGGCACCTATGTGTTCAACGAACGCAAAATGCTCGATGCTTCTCACGTGGTGGTGTTCTGCGCGAAAACCGCGCTGGACGATGCCTGGCTGGAGCGCGTGGTGGATCAGGAAGAGGCCGATGGCCGTTTCAACACGCCGGAAGCCAAAGCCGCCAACAATAAAGGCCGCCACTTCTTCGCCGACATGCACCGTGTGGATCTGAAAGATGACGACCAGTGGATGGCGAAACAGGTTTACCTGAACGTCGGCAACTTCCTGCTGGGCGTGGGCGCACTGGGTCTGGACGCGGTGCCGATTGAAGGCTTCGACGCCGCTATTCTCGACGAAGAGTTTGGCCTGAAAGAGAAAGGCTTCACCAGCCTGGTGGTGGTACCGGTTGGGCACCACAGCGTGGAAGATTTCAACGCCACGCTGCCGAAGTCTCGCCTGCCGCTGAGCACGATTGTGACCGAGTGCTAATCACTGCTGGCACGCTGGCTTCCGGCGTGCCTGTTTTCAATAAAGCGTAATCTGCGGGTGTTTAACCCCACACACCAGCGCATAGCGCGTTAAGGTATCAAGGCTCGCCCGGGTTATATTCGCTTCCATTCTTGATACGGTGGGTGCGCTTACGCCCATTCGCTCCGCCACCTGTGCGCGCGTCAGACCAGCATGGTCGCGCCATTGCGCCAGCATCTCTCGCAGGCGCTCCTTGCGCTCTTCTGCATCAAATGAAGCCTGTACCTCTGAATTATTTAACAGCTCCGCTCTGAGCTCATCCCAGTCAATAATTTTTTTGCTCATCCAACATCTCCTGTTGTCGTTTCAATGCCAGACGGAGTTCAGCAGAGGGCGTTTTTTGCGTTTTCTTGATAAATACCCTCAGCAGAAAAATTGTCTTTTCCCGCTGATACACGTAGATCCCACGAGTGTGGATCAGCCCAACGGTTCTGATTTCAAACAAACCATAGGGTAAGGGTTTGCTGTCAGGTTCTCTCAGTACTGTCGGGTTAGTGCGTAATTTATCAAGCTGTCGAATCAGCTTCGCCTGTACCCCAGCAGGCAGTGAGAGAATCTCTTCCCTGACCGCCTCATGAACGATAAGTCTGAACACGGTTTTTCATCCCTGATGATATTAGCATATAAGGCAATTTACATTAAAGGCTAATTTAGCCTTTCGTGTATCACCTTACCCGCTTTAAACAGGCAGAACCGGATCCGCGTTGATTCCCTGAAACCGTCTCGCAAAAAACTTATTTTCCCTGCGCCGCCAGCCAGGCCATCGCCCGCTCCCCTGCCTCATCCACCGGCAGATACACCAGCAGCCGCGACCCGTTTCGCGGCGCGGAGTACCAGTACATCTGCTGCAGCGTAAAATCCCCCAGATCGGGATGGGTAAACAGCTTGAGCTGGTTCTCCACGCCGCGCACGTCGTTGCGCTGGTGCCACAGGGTTTTGAACTCGTCGGACACCGCAAAGAAGCGCGCCAGTTTGGCTTCCCACAGCGGGTCGCCCCGGTGCTCGGCCATCGCCGCGCGGAAGTAGGAGACAAATATGGGCAGCACATCGTCACGTCTGCCGAGACGCGCGCGCCACGCCGGATGGGTGAGGAACAGGTAAATACAGTTGCGGTCTTCCGGCGGGATTTCATTGAAATCGACGCCCATCAGGTGGCCGAAGCTGTCGTTCCACGCCACGATGTCGAAATTGGGCTTCTGGATGCTGGCAGGTTTTGGCATCAGCGTATCCAGCAGGCGACGCGTGCCTTCGCTGATGCCCTCGCAGCAGACCGCCTGCGGGGCTTCGCCCGGCGGCAACCCGGCAAGCACGAAAAGGTGACGGGCTTCGGTCGGCGTACACTGCAAGGCTTTCGCCACAGCCGCCATCACCGCGCTGGACGGGTTGACGTCCCTGCCCTGCTCCAGCCAGGTGTACCAGGTCACGCCCACGTCAGCGAGCATCGCCACCTCTTCGCGGCGCAGACCCGGCGTGCGGCGACGGCCGCTGCGCGGCAGGCCGAGACGCTGCGGATCGAGGCTTTCACGTCGCGCGCGTAAAAATGCCCCCAGCTGTTTTCGGGTGTCATCCTGAAGTGAGACGACGGGTTCAGACATCAAGGCCATAAATCCCCCTGCATGGTAGTACCAGTACCAGTATAAGCAAGAACTGGTACCCGTTTATCAGATGGTTGATGCTACGACCATCTGATGAATGACGCAATGGAGATCCCATGAATACGTCAGTTGTTTCACCGGGCCGCGCTGGCCTGATATTGCTGCTAACCGGCCAGATGCTGCCGATGATTGATACCTCAATCACCAACGTGGCGCTGGACGCCATCACCCACTCGCTGCACGCCACCGCCACCGAGCTGGAGCTGATTGTCGCCCTCTACGGCGTAGCCTTCGCCGTCTGCCTGGCGCTCGGCAGCAAGCTGGGGGATAACTTTGGCCGTCGACGCCTGTTTATGTGGGGCGTGGCGAGCTTTGGCCTCGCCTCGCTGCTGTGCGGGATGGCGGGGAACATTGAACAGCTGCTGGCCGCGCGCATCGTTCAGGGTGCGGGAGCCGCACTGATCGTGCCGCAAATTCTCGCCACGCTGCACGTCACGCTCAAAGGTCCCGCCCACGCAAAAGCCATCAGCCTGTTTGGCGGCATCGGTGGGATTGCGTTTATCGTCGGGCAAATGGGCGGCGGCTGGCTGGTATCGGCGGACATCGCCGGGCTGGGCTGGCGTAACGCCTTCTTTATCAACGTGCCGATCTGTCTGGTGGTGCTGGCGCTGAGTCGCCATTTCGTACCCGAAACCCGTCGCGAGACGCCGTCACGCATCGACTGGCCGGGTACCGTGCTGCTGGCGATTATTCTCTGCTGCCTGCTATTCCCGACGGCGCTCGGCCCCCAGTGGCACTGGTCGTGGCCGCTGAAGGCGATGCTGCTCGCCATTATCCCGCTGGCCTGGCTGATGGCGCTGAATGCGCGCAAAAAGGAGCGTGAGAATGCCCACCCGCTGATCCCGCCTCGCCTGCTGCAGCTTCGCAGCGTTCGCTTTGGCATACTGATTGCGATGCTCTTTTTCAGCGTCTGGTCCGGGTTTATGTTCTGTATGGCGCTGACCATGCAAACCGGTCTGGGGATGGCACCGTGGCAGTCCGGGAACAGTTTTATCGCCCTTGGGGTGGCTTATTTTATCTCCGCGTGGTTCGCGCCGCGGCTGATTGCTCGCTACAGCACCAGTACCATTCTGCTGACCGGTCTGGCGATCCAGATTGTCGGCCTGCTGGCGCTGATCGCCACGTTCCGCGTCTGGGGAATGGAGAATACCGCGCTGACGCTGGCGCCCGCGACCGGGCTGGTCGGCTACGGGCAGGCGCTGATCGTGAACAGCTTCTACCGCATCGGGATGCGCGATATCCAGCCTGACGACGCGGGGGCCGCGAGCGCCATTCTCAGCACGCTGCAGCAGGCCGCGCTGGGGCTTGGCCCGGCCATTTTTGGCGCGATTTTGCTGCACGCGCTGCAGAACCACCACGGGGATTACACCCAGGCGGTTAACGTCTTCCTGATGGTGGAAACGGCGATGATGGTGGTGCTCGCCCTGGCGACGCTGCGCATCCGCCATAGCCTGTGCCTGCCGGTGGTGAAGGTCTGCCAGGCCACCAAATAAGCCCGTGAATTTGCATAATAGATCCGCAGCCGCCATTATGGGGCTGCATCAATAAAGGAGACGTTATGCAGGAATTAATTGCTCAGGTTGAAGAGTTAGGCATTGAAATTAATCACACCACCTCTTTAGTGATTATCTTTGGTATTATTTTTCTTACCGCCATCATCGTTCATTTTATTCTGCACAAAGTGGTGCTTCGCGCGTTCGAAAAACGCGCTCAGGCCAGCAGCCATTTGTGGTTGCAGATTATTACCCAGAATAAATTATTTCACCGTCTGGCCTTCACCCTTCAGGGGATAATCGTCAACGTCCAGGCGGTACTGTGGCTGCAAAAGGGCAGCGAAGCGGCGGAAATTCTCACCACCTGCGCAAAGCTGTGGGTGATGGTGTATGCCCTGCTCTCATTCTTCTCGCTGCTGGACGTGATTTTTAATCTGTCGCAGAAAATGGCCACCGCATCACAGCTGCCGCTGAAAGGGATCTTCCAGGGCATCAAGCTGGTGAGCGCCATCCTGGTGGGGATATTGATTATCTCCCTGCTGATCGGCCAGTCCCCGGCGATTCTGATAAGCGGTCTGGGCGCCATGGCCGCCGTTCTGATGCTGGTGTTTAAAGACCCGATACTCGGACTGGTGGCGGGGATTCAGCTTTCCGCCAACGACATGCTCAAGCTCGGCGACTGGCTGGAGATGCCGAAATACGGTGCCAACGGCACGGTGACGGACATCGGTCTGACCACCGTTAAAGTACGCAACTTCGATAATACGATTACGACCATTCCGACGTGGGCCCTGGTCTCTGACGCCTTTATTAACTGGAGCGGCATGTCTGCCTCCGGCGGGCGACGCATTAAGCGCAGCCTGAATATTGATACCACCAGCATTCATTTTCTCGACGAGCAGGAACAGCAGAAACTCATTCAGGCGAAACTGCTAAAGCCCTATCTGGCCGCGCGGCATGAGGAAATTAACCTGTGGAATCAGAAAAACGGTGAAGGGGAGTCGGTATTAAACCTGCGTAAGATGACCAATATTGGCACCTTCCGCGCCTACCTGAATGAATATCTGCGCAACCACCCCCGCATTCGCAAAGATATGACGCTGATGGTGCGCCAGCTAGCGCCTGATGCGAATGGTTTGCCGATTGAAATATATGCTTTCACCAACACGGTGGTCTGGGCAGAATATGAGGAAATTCAGGCCGACATCTTCGACCATATTTTCGCGGTGGTGGATGAGTTTGGGCTGCGTATTCACCAGTCCCCGACCGGGAACGATATTCGCTCCCTGGCGGGCGTTATCGCCAGGTAATTCGTTTGTAGGCCCGGTAAGCGAAGCGCCACCGGGCGTGAAGGCAGGTGCGGTCTGGTTTGGTGCGGTCTGGTGCCCTCACCCCGGCCCTCTCCCACAGGGAGAGGGTGCAAACACTAAAAACGGCAACCAGGTTGCCGTTTTGCTTTTACCTTCGCGAGAGCTTAAAGGCAATAAACAGGAACACCACCCACACCGGCAGCAGCATCGCCGACAGGCGCATCTCATCCATGGTGCACATCAGCACCAGAATCAGCCCCAGGAACGCGATACAGATGTAGTTCCCCGCCGGGTAAAGCAGCGCTTTGAACTGCGTCTCGCGTCCCTTGCGGCGCATCGCGGCGCGAAAGCGCAGGTGCGCGAGGCAGATCATGATCCAGTTCAGCAGCAGCGTGGCGACAACCAGCGCCATCAGCAGGCCAAAGGCCTCTTTCGGCAGCAGGTAGTTGATCAGCACCACCAGCGAGGTGATAGCACCAGAAAGGAACAAGGAGTTCACCGGCACGCCGCGACGGCTGACGCGAGTGAGGAACTTCGGCGCGTTGCCCTGTACGGAGAGGCCAAACAGCATGCGGCTGTTGGAGTAAACGCCGCTGTTATAGACCGACAGAGACGCCACCAGAATGACGAAGTTCAGCGCCGAGGCCACCAGGTTGCTGTTCATATCGTGGAAAATCATCACGAACGGACTGCTGTCGGACTTCACCTCCACCCACGGATAGAGCGCCAGCAGCACCACCAGCGAGCCGATGTAGAACAGCAGAATACGGTACACCACCTGGTTGACCGCTTTTGGAATGCTTTTATGCGGGTCGCGCGCTTCCGCGGCGGTAATACCAATCAGCTCTAGTCCGCCGAAGGAGAACATGATCACTGCCAGGGAGAGAATCAGCCCTTTCCAGCCGGTGGCGAGGAAGCCGCCGTGCTGCCACAGGTTGTCGATGGTGGCGCGCTCGCCGCCGTGGCCGGAGAACAGCAGCCACAGGCCGAAGCCGATCATTCCGATAATCGCCAGCACCTTGATCAGCGCAAACCAGAACTCGGTTTCGCCATACAGGCGCACGTTGACGAGGTTAACGGCGTTAATAATGATGAAGAAGGCCGCCGCCCAGATCCACGTTGGCACGTCCGGGAGCCAGTACTGCATATAAATGCCAGCGGCGGTCAGCTCCGCCATCCCCACCAGCACGAACATGACCCAGTAGTTCCAGCCGGACAGGAAGCCTGCAAACGGGCCCCAGTATTTATAAGCAAAGTGCGCGAAGGAGCCTGAAACCGGCTCTTCAACGACCATCTCGCCAAGCTGGCGCATGATCAGGAAGGCGATAATCCCGGCGATACCGTAACCCAGCAGAACCGCCGGGCCAGCCATCTGAATAGCGGGGCCGATGCCGAGAAACAGCCCGGTACCGATCGCGCCGCCAAGGGCAATTAACTGAATATGTCGATTTTGCAAACCACGTTGCAGCGTCGGATTCTGATCCGACGAGGCTTCAGCGCTACCATGGCCTGAAGCGGATGACGCGTCTTTCACGTCCTACCCCTGTCTCTTTTTTAGAAGGGGCACGTTTTAACACTTCATGCTGGAGGTAGCAAGGGATTGGGGCATCCCTGCCCCGGATAACGAGGTGGAACGCTTAAAACGCGTAGCCAACCGAGACCTTAAAGGTGCGCGGTTCGCCCTGCGTAATATAGGTACCGGAATCGTCCACGCTGGCCCAGTAGTTTTCATTGGTCACGTTGTCGATGCCCGCACGAACCGTCATCTGGTTTTCATTGTGGTTCACCGCGAAGCGATAGCGCATCCCCAGATCCAGCGTGGTGTAGCTGTCCAGCTTTTTGCTGTTTGCCAGGTCAGCGTACTGCGCGCCGGAGTGGTTCACGCGGGCGGTGGCGGTCAGGCCGTTAATCGGCTTGATGTCGTACTCCGCGCCCAGCACGGCGTAAAAGTTCGGAATACCGATCGCATCGTTGCCCTGATTCACGCCATTTTTGGTTTTGGTGAGCTCGGCCTGCAGCCAGGTGGCGCTGGCGTTCAGACGCATCCCCAGCATTGGCTCGCCGAAGACGTTCAGCTCCACGCCACGGTTACGCTGCTCGGCGTCAAGCCCGTAGTGGCCGCTGTCGTCGAGGATCGCCGACGGCATTTTGATTTCGAACAGCGCAAGCGATCCGCCCACGCGGCCAAAGTCCGCCTTCACGCCCACTTCGTTCTGCTTAGAGTGAACGATACCGGTGCTCTGGCCGTAGTTGGTGGCGGTGTTAGGCGCGGTTTTACCCGGCTGCAGCGCTTCGGTGTGGTTAGCATAGAGGGAGATCGTCTCCCACGGCTTGTAGACCACGCCGTAGGTGGGCATCCAGCGGCTGCCGTCGAAGCCGTCCGCCGCGTTTTCCGCACCGGTGACTTTGTTATACCCGCGAATGACCACCTTCTGATGGCGCGCGCCCGCGGTGAACAGCAGTTTGTCGTCCAGCACGCCCAGCGTATCGCTCAGCAGCCAGCCCTGCGTACGGGTGCGCCCACTGGTCAGCGGATCGCTGTACTTCCCGCCAGAGCCGTTGAAGTTAGTGCTATCCGGCATATCGACGCCGGTATTGTGATAGATGTTGGTGGTCGGGTTATCCTTCGCCGCCGACATTTTCCACGCGATTTTTTCGTTTTTGGTCATCGCCGAATAGCCGACGTTGACCTTGTGCGAGACAAAACCGGTGTCAAAGTTACCGCGAATGCCCGCCATCCCGCTGACGGAATCGCTGATGCGGTTGGTGTCGAGGCGGCTGACCGTGGCCTTGCCGCTCTTGTCCACCAGCTTCGGCGCGCTGTAGATGCCTTCCTCATGCGCGTGCTGCGCGCCCAGACCGGTATAGGCGGTCCAGCCGTCGGCGATGTCGTACTCGCTGCGCCACATCCCAAATTCGTTTTCGATGTTGCTGTAGGCCCACTTCTGCGAGAAGTTACGATCGTTTTTCGGCGGCTCGGGCACGAAGTCCACCGCGGAAATATTGACGCTGGTCGGGCTGCCGTGGAAGGTTTTCTTCTGATAGCCGAGATCCAGCGAGGTGCGGAAGCGGTCGCCCGTGTAATCCAGGCCGGTTGAGAGCAGCGTGGTGCGGCGGCGATCGTTCGCAATGCCGGTTTCCCCTTCGCGATGGACCAGGTTCACCCGCGCGCCAAACTGGTCGCTGTCGCCGTAGCGACGGCCCGCATCCAGCGTGGTGCCAATCTGGGAATCCGAGGTATAGTCCACGCCGACTTTCGCCTGCGGGAGCTCGCCCGCGTGTTTTGGCTCAAGGTTGATCATCCCGCCCACGCCGGAGCTTGCCGCGCCGTTCATCAGCGAGTTTGCCCCTTTGAAGATCTCAATGCGGTCAACCATCTGGGTATCCACCACCTGGCGCGGCAGCACGCCGGACAGCCCGCCAAAGGTCATGTCGTCGCCGTCAAACTTCAGGCCACGGATGCGGTAGGTCTCCGCGCTGTTGCCGTACCCCTGAACGAACTGTACGCCCGCATCGTTCGCGACGACATCGGCAATGGTTTTCGCCTGCTGATCTTCCACCAGCTTCGAGGTGTAGCTGATGAGGTTGAACGGCACGTCCATGGCGTTCTGCTGGCCCAGCATCCCCATGCGTCCGCCGTTCGCCACCTGTCCGTCAAGGAAGGCCGGTACCAGCTGGTCGCCGCCGGGTTTGAAATCGCTGGCTGGTGCAGCCTGGACAACGAGGGTGTCCTCTTTTTGATCGTCCGCCGCGAAGGCGGAATGTGTCACCGCGCCAACGGCAAACGCCAGCAGCGTGTTGTGCATCATGGTGTTGTTCATCGTTAACTCATTTAAACGTGCGCGCAAAAATGACCCGTTGTCGGGCCTTAGAATGTGTTTATTGAAATGCAAATGAGAACTATACGCATTATACATGCATTAGCAAGTGTAACCGCGTTCATGAGGAGGTTTGGCGAGAAGAGAGGGGAATAACCACTCCGTTTCGGGAGTGGCTGCAATGACGTTATTTTTTCTTGTAGATATTGGCCGTACCGTGAATTTTATTGTTGGTGTTCCCTGACGTGAGCACCAGGACATCCGCGCCTTTCTTATCGGCTTTCTCAATCAGTTCTTTTTTTGCATCATCAATCGATACTTCATTCGAGGTGTTTACCGTACCGATTTTTTTATACTGAGACGCAACTTTCTTGAACTCGCTTTTAGTCAGCAACTGAGCAGCAAAAGCATTGGTCGTAAACAGTAACGCCGTTCCCAACAAAATAGCAGTCGTCTTTTTCATAACCTTTTTCCTTGAGATTAATCAGCAACTACGAAAAACCTCACGCAGTGTGGTGAGGTTTTATGAGCATGGTAGAGAATCTCAGGAAATGCCATACGCTCGGGAAAATTCTTTTATAACAACCCGTTGCATGAAATTACTAACGAATATTAAGAATATTCGAATACACGCGCGGTACCAGCAATATCAATGCGTACCGCCGTGCCCGGGTTCCATCCTGGCTGGCTGACGGTCTTCAGAATCACGGGCTGCTGTTGCCCGGCTAATCCCAGAGTGAGCGTCGACAGCTGGCCGGTGAAGTCCACATCAAGAATTGAGATCGGGCTTTCATGCGCTGCACATGCCGTCACGCGTAATTGTTCGGGGCGCATCATTACCCTGCCCTGTCCTGTCGCCTGCGCGTTGTCCGTCGGCACTTCACCCAGTGCGCACACCGCATACCCGCCAGCGAGCTGGGCAGGCAGGATCACGGCATCGCCAAGAAACAGCGCCGTCTCTTCGTCAACGGGACGGGTGTAGACGTCATAAGGCGTGCCGACCTGCGTGAAGCGTCCGGAGCGCATGACGGCAACCTGCGTGGCAAAAGACAACGCTTCGTTCTGATCGTGGGTGACCAGAATCGAGGCCACGCCCGCTTCGGCCAGCAGATCGGCCGTTGCCTTACGCGTCATGGCGCGCAGGCCGGTATCCAGCGCCGAGAACGGTTCATCCAGCAGCATCAGTGAAGGACGCTGGGCCAGCGCGCGGGCAAGCGCCACGCGCTGCTGCTGTCCGCCGGAAATCTCGTGGGGCCAGTGGGTTGCGAGCTGCCTGTCCAGAGAAACCATCTCCATCAGCGTATCAACGCGCTGGCGCCTCTCGTGGCGGGTGCCGTCCAGCCCCCAGGCGATGTTGTCTGCCACGTTGAGGTGCGGGAACAGCGCGCCCTCCTGAGGCACAAAACCGATCCGGCGCAGGTGGGCGGGAACAAAACTGTTTTCATCAAACAGCGTTCTCCCCTGCATGACAATGCGCCCGGTGTCAGGCGTTTCGAACCCGGCAAGAATACGCAGCAGCGTGGTTTTCCCCGACCCGGACGGCCCGACAATCGCCGTCCTGCTCCCCTGCGCAACGCTCAGGTTTAAGCTGTCGAGCACCTGCACATCAGAAAATGATTTAGAAATGGCGGTTAATTCAAGCATGTCATAGCCCTGCAATTTTTTTCGACTGCATATAGAGAATGGCGGTCAGCGGGAGTGAAATCAGGATCATCAGCATCGCGTAAGGCGCGGCGGCCACATAGTCAATCTCGCTGGTCAACGCCCAGAATCCGGTGGAGAGCGTGCGCGTGCCCAGCGGAGAGAGCAGCAGCGTGGCAGTCAACTCATTGCTGACGCCGAGGAAAACCAGCGCAGCTCCCGCCGCCGCACCCGGCGCGGCCAGCCGCATCGTGACGCTCCAGAGCGCCTTCGCGGGCGTGCTGCCCAGGCTGCGCGCCACGTTCTCCAGTTCGACCGGCGCCTGCGCAATCCCCGCCCGCAGGTTGATGAGCGCGCGGGGCATAAACATCAGCAGGTAGGCCAGGAACAGGGTAATTTCCGTCTGGTAAATGGGGCGGGCGTAATGAATGGTGACGGTGACCAGCGCCAGCGCCGTGACAATGCCCGGCAGCGAGCTGGTGATATAGATGCACCCTTCCAGCATCCGGAAGATGCGGTGCGGATAGCGGATACCGAGCCACGCGATGGGGATCACGCACGCCGTCGTCAGGAGCGCACCGCCCACGCCGAGCATCAGCGTCTGGCGCAGGGAGTGCCAGAGATCGGGGTTCATCCAGTTTTGCACGCCGCCGAGCCAAATCCAGCGGCACAGGACAATTAGCGGCACGCCCAGCGCCAGCACGATCAGCACGATGAAAAACAGCTGGCCCAGCGCGGCTGCCGCAGGCTTCAGCGGCCAGCGCTTCTGCTCGCGCGCGGCCCCGGCGCCAATGCGCGCGTAGCGTGCTTTTCCGCGCGTTACGCCTTCCAGCATCAGGATAGCCAGACAGCACAAGGCCAGCACACCCGCCAGCATGTTCGCCGCCGGGCCGCTGAAGGTAGACTGGAACTGGTCATAAATTGCCGTGGTGAAGGTATCAAAGCGGATCATTACGTACAGGCCATATTCCGCCAGCAGGTGCAGCGCCACCAGCAGCGCGCCACCGCAGATAGCCAGCTTGAGCTGGGGCAGCACCACGCGGAAAAAGACTCGCCACGGCGGCGTACCCAGCGAAGCGGCGACATCTTCAAGCGTAGGGTCAAGGCGACGCAGCACCGCCGCAACCGGCATATAGATAAAGGGATAGTAGGCAAGAACGGAGAGGAACACGCCCGCGGAGAGCCCGTGCATGGACGGGACAACGCTCACCCAGGCGTAGCTTTGCACAAACGCGGGGATCGCCAGCGGGGCGACCGCCAGTGCAGACCAGATCCCCCGCCCGGCAAGCTGCGTGCGCTCGGTGAGCCAGGCGATGGCCACGCCCGTCACGATACACAGCGGAACCGCTAAAGCCGTCAGCCACAGCGTGTTGCTGAGCAGCTCAGCCACGCGCGGGCGGAACACCAGCGCCTTAATGGTTTCCCAGCCCGTCTCAATGCCAATGGCAATGATAAAACCCAAAGGCAGAAGCGCCATCAATGAAAACAATACAGCTAACGCAACCATCGGCAGTGCAGGACGCCTGCGGGCAGGCTCCTGCACTCTGTTTTTTCCGACGTCGAGACTCAGACCAGACATAAGACGTTCACTTCACTCTCAGGATCACAGCAGACCGGCTTGCGTCATCAGCTCGATAACTTTTTTACTGTTGAGCGTTGAAGGTTCAACTTTCGGCGCATCAAGATCTTTCAGCGGGACCAGTTTCGGGTTTGAGGCCGCGTTCACGCCCACCGCATACTCAAAGGCATTGTTGGTACGCAGGCTTTCCTGACCTTCTTTACCGGTAATGTATTTGATGAAGGCCTGCGCCTGTGCTTTATGCTTGCTGGACGCCAGCACGCCGCCGCCGGAGAGGCTCACAAACGCGCCCGGATCCTGGTGTTTGAAGTAGTAGAGCTGGGTGTTTTTGCTGTTTTCACCGGTTTTGGACTGATCGACAAAGCGGTAGTAGTGATAAATCACGCCGCCATCAATCTGACCGGCATTGACCGCTTTCATCACCGTGCTGTTGCCTTTATAGGCAACGAAATTGGCTTTCATCGCCTTGAGCCATTCCAGGGTGGCCTTCTCGCCTTTCAGAGCCAGCATCGCGCTCACGATGGCCTGGAAATCCGCGCCTGACGGTGATGCCGCCCAGCGGCCTTTCCACTCGGGTTTTGCCAGATCCATCAGCGATTTAGGCAGCTGCTGTTCTTTCAGCTTTTCCGGGTTATACACAAATACCGTGCTGCGGGCGGCAATGCCGATCCAGCGGCCGTGCGCCGGACGATATTCTGTCGGTACCTGCTTCAGGGTGTCTGCATCCAGCGGCGCAAACAGGTTTGCATTATCCACCAGCACCATTGACGGCGAGTTCTCCGTCAGGAATACGTCGGCCGGTGACGCGCTGCCTTCCTGAACCAGCTGATTACCCAGCTCGCTGTCATCGCCATTACGCAGAGTGACTTTAATACCGGTTTCTTTGGTAAAACCGTCAACCCACGACTTCACCAGGTTTTCGTGCTGCGCGTTATAAACAACGATACCGTCGCTGTTATCGGCGGCAACCGATTGTGTGGAAAGGAAAAGGGATGAAGACAACAAGGCAAGCGAGAAGCAGGACAGCAGGCGAGAATTCATGAACATATCCTTAATAGACCAACGGGATTAACGACTCATAGCTTTGTGGGACAGGATTAAAGCATACAACAACGCTAATGATAATTAGTATCAATCCAGTTTACGCGTAAAAGTGTAAAATATCCCTGGCGTGGCGGTTAGGATGATAAAAATCTAATTTTAAAACAGCACCAAATAAAAGATTAAGAAAACCTTAATGTTTAAAATACTCAGATTTTAATTAGCCTTCTATTTATTAATCCGTTATTTAAAAGGCGATATCAGGGTTAATAAACGGTCGATAAGGGACTCAGGAAGCAGAATGACCTTTGTCGGAAACAGGAAGAAATGAAAGCGGTGTAGGCTGAATGGTACGCCCTGTAGGATTCGAACCTACGACCTACGGCTTAGAAGGCCGTTGCTCTATCCAACTGAGCTAAGGGCGCACTGAGAAGCGTGAACTTCGCGGCGGTGAAACGCGAAGAATTATACGGTCAATGGCAGGTGAGTCAATGCCTTTTCCGTTTTCCACGGCAATTACCGCTAGCCGATTGTAAATACGGCTATTTTCTCAACATTTCCCCCTGTTTCACCGTAAAATTTAGCGCTGCGAAAAGGCTTAGTTGCATTTAAGTAACGCCTGCTGTTTTCCTCAACGTCAGCTCGTCACACTAGAGTCAGGTATCCCGGCCGCCTGGAGGCTGACAGACAACAGGACAATGGAGTGACAGCGCAAAACCTGATCGATACGCCCCGGTTACAGTACATTTCTCAGGACATCGTCGGCATTAAGCTTGAGCCCATCGTCGCCCTTTCCTCCATGCGCCAGGTTGGCGTGGAGGTCCTTAGCATTCTGTCCGACACGCGGCGCAGCGAGGACTTTTTTTGCCATCGGTCCGCAGACTGGTCGATAACGCTGCTTGAAGCACAGCTTGCCGCGTTAAAAAATACGCCGCACGGTCATAACCTTTTTATTAATCTGCCGATAACCGTCCTGACAGAGCCTGCGTCTTTTCAGCGGCTTATCCGGTTACCAGGCGCGCCGCTCAATATTGAGATTGTCGACCTCGCGTCCTTTATGGCGCTGTCCATCGCGCAAAAGCAGCATGTGGTTCAGAATCTGCAGCAGCTTAGCAGACAGGGACACGCAATCTGGCTGGATGACGTGGATGACGTCTTAGTGCAGTCGTTTTTATCCTGCCGACTCCCGTTAAGCGGCATCAAAATAGATAAGGAAGCTTTCTGGCGTTTACGCAACACCCCTGCACTGAGGCAACTGGTTTCCCTTTGCTTTCAACTGGCCGGGAAAGTGCTTATCGAAGGTATTGAGACTGAACGCGATCGTACCTGGGCACTGCAGGCAGGCGCAGATCTCGGCCAGGGGTATTACTGGCCGTCCTGGACATGGCCGGAGGATTAAAAAGCCATTTCCAGGAGGGAGACCATGCGAATGACAGTGCGCCGTTACCGGCGGCGGCGTACAGGAAGTGATGCACTGGGATTTACGCGCTCACCTTTTGCTCCCCCCTTTTTCGACCGGCTCGAATTTTTGAGCCAGTCCATCAGCCAGCCCCGCAAAACAGACGCCCCGTTCATCCTTCTGGTGACGGAGGATCACTACCTGCGCACCGGTTTTCTCAACGGGCAGTTTCCCCTGAGCAGCTGCTGCGACTACGCCACGCTGGATGACGCCCTTATCGCTCAGACCCAGTGGCCTTCAGCCCGCCTGGTCGTGGATGTTGAAAGCCGCTCCACGGGGCTTATTGAGAAACTGGATCAGTTGAGACGGCATAGCCTGTTTCCTCCGTTCCTGACGCCCTGGCTGTTAGTCCGGGCCGATAATTACGACACCCGCCTCTTCTGCAAAGCGGCAGGTCCCTTTCATGTGCTCGAACGTCAGATGAACGCCGCCGCGCTCCAGCACAGCCTGCTGGATACCCGTCCCCCGCAGGGTTCCGACAAAGACTGGTTCTCGCGCAATGAATGGCCCATCCTGCAGGAGCTCTCACGAGGTAAGTCACTGCGTCAGATTGCCCTTATGCAGAATCGTCCCTATAGCCGCATTATCTATCGTCTCAGCTGCATCCTGCTGAAGCTGGGGCTAAGCCATCGCCAGGAATTGCTGCATCTTCTTAATAACCTCTCAGACTGCACATTTTCACTCACGTCCTAACCCCTTATTTCCTAAAGCGGTTTAGGAATTTACTTACCAATTGCGTTACATAAATGTTAATTTTTAACAAAAAAATCGAATTTATAACTATTCCTAATTTATGGGCGTAAACCTTGTGAAATGCCATAAATTGAATGAACGGCAGCACTTTCCTCCATCCGTTAAGTGAATGCAGATGGCGTTAACAAGATGATAATGATGTAAAAACAAGCAGCTTAGCGACCCCGCCCAGGAGTAAAAAGCGAAGCGGGTAGCATGTTCTCCTGTGGAGCAGGCCGAGTTATCCGGGTCAACTCAAGCACTTTCAGATGAAGGTCTGGCGGCCTGCGAGGGCAATTTTTAACCTCACCGTCGCGGGTTCGCCACCTGAAATGACACCTCTTTTTGTTAACAACTGATCAACATACAGAGATATCTGTTATTTTTTGTTATTACATAAAGATGAAAATATGCGGTAAATGAGATAACAGGATATTTCCGCTAATTTTAAAAAAATAGCGATTCAGATCCAGAAGATAATACAAACCCATTAGCGGATATTAATTTACAGGGTTTTCGGAAAAAACTTACCCTGTATAATAAGATGCGTACCAAATCTGAATAAGAAAAATCTTTTTGCCAACACCAGCCAAATGAGATGACCGCGCTGAGGCATAGTTCTTTTCATTACGTAAACAAGGATGCTTTCGCTCTTTCCAGGGAAATACTACGGCATAGGGATCTGCACATTATATCCTTCCGGCATTTCGAGAGTTTTACGAAACTCTGCATAACGCTTTTAACAATCTGAGGCATTAAAAATGAAACCGGCATCCGTTATCATTATGGACGAACATCCTATCGTCAGAATGTCGATAGAAGTCCTGCTACAGAAAAATAAGAATATCACAGTCAAGCTCAAGTCTGGCGATAGCCATGAAGTCCTTGACTGTATCCGCAATCACCCTATCGATCTGGTGATCCTTGACATTGAAATCACGGGCACGGATGCTTTCGCTTTACTTAAGAGAATCAGAAACTTAAACAAAGACATTAAGGTTCTGTTCCTCTCGTCTAAATCAGAGATATTTTACGCAGGTCGCGCCATTCGCGCCGGGGCAAATGGCTTCGTCAGTAAGCGAAAAGATTTAGGGGAGATCTACAACGCCGTAGAGATGATCCTGATGGGCTATTCTTTTTTCCCATCGGAAACGCTGAACTTTATAAACCATTTGGGTTCAGGGAAAGGGATGGCAGTGGATATGCCATTATCGAATCGCGAGGTGACGGTATTACGGTATCTGGCGAATGGATTATCCAACAAGGAAATTGCTGAACAGTTACTATTAAGCAACAAGACCATTAGCGCGCATAAATCCAATATTTATTCCAAGCTGGGCGTGCAAAGCATCGTGGAATTAATTGATTACGCCAAAGCGCACGAGCTGCTATAACCTGAATTCACTCCCTGCAGCTTATCTGAGCTTCAGGGAGTGCGGTCAGTGCTAATTATAATTAATCATGAAGGTAGCGTCCGCATCGGCCCGTCCGGGCTGAGGGTTATCGGCAGTGGCAATATAATTGGCATAAAACGACAGAATCGCATTCCCCTGCGCATCAACCGAGACCGCCTGGCTGGCCTGCTGGAGAGCCAGACGCGTTTTATCCGCATCCCTGATCTCAACGGCAACATGGCTTGCTGTACTGGCGTCATTCAGCGCCAGCAAGCCGCTATTGCTCCCGTCGGCTTTACCCGAAAACGTAATGGACGCCGCCCCCGGCGGACAGCCGGTCAGCTTCAGCGTAAACGGCATGGGCTGCGTGCGGCTCCCCGTGGTACTGAGCTGTTTCGTGGGCCAGGTGCCCAGCGTGACGGTCTTGTCGCTGTCGCTGCCCTCGGCAACGCAGGTGAAATCGACAATATTGCCGGACATCTGAATATTGATCTCGCCCAGTGCAGTGGCTGACCACGCGTTTGCCTGAAACATCGCCAGGGCTACCGCAGCGCAATGCCATTTCCAGTTCCGCATCATTCCCCCTTAATCGTAATCCACGCGAAGATAGCCGCGAGAGGTGAAGCGGCCTTCTGCGGGTTTATTCCCGGTAATGCTCACCG
The DNA here is from genome assembly GCF_041320715.1 of Enterobacter sp. KB-221C9. NCBI lineage: Bacteria > Pseudomonadati > Pseudomonadota > Gammaproteobacteria > Enterobacterales > Enterobacteriaceae > Enterobacter > Enterobacter sp. KB-221C9. The sequence continues at coordinate 192,223 of NZ_JBGIWG010000003.1, read as the reverse complement.
GCCATACCCGAATTGCTACCTGCGCCTGCGCGCTGTCGTCCAGGCGGAACGGTATTTTGCTGTTCAGGTTGTTAGGCGTCAGAGGGGCGCCGCTATCGTTCGCTACCACAAATCCAAGATCCGGGTTATCGGAAATCAGCGCATTGCCAGAGACTTTTTCCGCCTCGATGCGCATCGTCAGATAAGCGTTGGCCTCTACGTTCGTACACTTAATGGCAATGGTTTTACTTTGCGGTGAGACTTTCTGGGGACGATTACCGGCACCCGCCTGGCTGAACAACGATGCACCGATATCGCCAAAATCGAACTCCACTACCTGCCCGGCATTTATCGCGCAGCTTTGCGGCACCTGAATGGTACCGCTATAGCTGATGGTATACACCGGCGTATTCAGTGGGTCAGATGTTGTGGTCGTCACATACACCCGAAACATGGTTTGCTGCGGGATCACCACCATATTGATAAACCGCCGCGTGACTCTCAGGCGGAAGACAAGCTTCGAGTCGGTAACCGGAAACGCCTTGTTATTCGGAACGTTAGGGTGCTGCCCCATCTGAATATAGTTGGCTGGCGGGTAGAACGTACCCGCGAAGTCATCGTGGATCTGCATTGCGCCATCAAGGTAGTCATTCAGCTGCACATACTTATAGTTATCAATCACCGTCGTTATCGGCAGACTGGTGACGTAACTACGCATCGTGGACTTCCCGCTCGTTCCTTTGGGGCAGATGGCATTTACGCCGACCAGCCCGGACTTTTGCGCAAGGGTCACAATTTGCCCCGGTTTGTTATTGGAGCTGTTAAAAACGTTTGAGAGATCGTAGGAGATATCCTTCGCCACGCCAGTGGAGTTCTGGCAAACCGTTGCCCATGCGGGCATCGCGCTGCACAGCAGCGCAAAGCTCATTACGTTGCGTAAAATGCGCATCTTTGGAACCTCGTTAACGATCACAGCTTGCCCCTGCCATGGTAATGGCCTGGTTCTGGCTTTCAGGCGACAAGCGATAGTGCGCGCGACACTGGGACTGCGCCCCGTCGCCCCACTGGATAAGCAGTTCGCCTTCCAGCGGCAGCCCGCTCAGGTAAATTTGCCCGTCATCCCCCACCATGCTAGTCACGCCGCTTTGGGTTTCACGGACCACCGCGCCGAACGGCACGGGCTGGTTGCCGCGCATCACCGTCAGCAGGGCGCGCACGCCAATGCGGGTATCGAAGCTGGCGCGCACCAGCGCGCCTTTGGTCGGCACCACGCTGCTCACGTTGTTTTCGATATCGGTGTTGTTGCTCATGGTATTGGTATCCAGCGCCACGCGGTTGTAGCGGTAGACGGTGGCATACGGCATCACCGCGTAGCCTCGCCAGTCGGTTTTCACGCCGGTCTGGTTTTCAATACTGACGCCTGATGCCCCCGGCGCTTTGATCAGCACGTTGGTGTCGCCCAGCGGCTGGCTGAAGGTCACGCCGTCGGCGTGGCCGACCACCCCGCCGGAGAGCTGCCAGTTGAGATCGTGCTGGTCGCGGGAGTAGTTGTAGCCCACGCCCAGCGTGCCGTAGGTCGCCTGCCAGTTGGCGCTCGCGCTTCCGCTTGAGCCGTTGTTGCTGGCGTGTCCCTGGGTCACGCTGTAGTTCAGGTTGCGGTCCTCCAGCAGCGTTCCGCTGACGCCGGTTTGCCAGCTTGTTTCGCCATCGCTGTTTCGACTGGCGGATGCCGTCGCGTAGGCGCGGTCAATCGCGCTGTCCCGGCGATAGCCCTGACGGGTAAAGAGGCTGAACGGCACGGAGACGTTAAACGACGCGATCCGATCGGTACCGTCTATCCCAACGGATTTGTTCCACGACCACGAGACGGAGTAGTTGATCCCCTTCACGCCTCCCGCGTAGCCCAGCTGGTACCAGAGGTTCGTCTCGTCTGTTCCCCAGTAGGTCTGCTCGCTACCGGAGACGTAGACCGAGCCGTAGTCCCCCAGCGACTGAGATACGTTGAGCTGGAAGCGGCCTTTTTTATTCCACGTCAGGTTGTGATAGCTCTGCACGTCCGGCACATCGCTATCGTTCTGGCTATCGGCATACTGATAGCCTTCCATTGAGCGCCAGGCCACATCGTCGAGGGTGTAAAACCCTTTCGTGGAGTAGCGGTAGCCCAGCAGCTGGAAGTTGGTGCCGAAGCCGTTAAGGGATTTTGCGTAGAGGAAGCGCAGAGACTGCCCTTCATGCTTGCTGTCGTCCGCGAGCTGGCTGCGGGCGTGGGTGATATCGAGCGAGACCGCCCCCCAGTCACCCAGGTTTTTCCCGGCCCCGACGGCCACCGCGGTATAGCGTGACGCCAGCTGCGTCCCGCCGTAGAGCGTGTAGCCGTTGGCAAGACCGGTAATCAGGGTGCCCTGGGTGAAGAACGGCGTATCCTGATCGCTGTTACCGCTGCGGTAATCCCCCGCGACGAGGTCGTACTTCCAGCGCCCTTCACGCTGCAGGAGCGGCACGGTGGAGTACGGCACGGTATAGCGCTGCGGGGTGCCGTCTTTCTCTTCGACCGTGACTTCCAGGTCGCCGCTTGAGGAGGTCGGGTTAAGATCGGTAATGGCAAATGCGCCCGGCTGCACGTAGCTTTGATAGATAACGTAGCCATTCTGACGCACCACCACTTTGGCGGGCGTACGGGCGATCCCGCGCACGGTCGGCGCGTAGCCCTGAAGGCTGTCCGGGTACATGCTGTCGGACGAGAAGAGCCGCCCGCCGCGGAAACCGACGCTGTCGAAGACGTCATTTCCGGTATTGCTGTCGCCCAGAACCAGTTCGCTTTTAAGCGGGATGACGGTGCGCTGCGCCCAGGTGCCAATATTCTGCCACTCGCTGTGACGCTGCCCGTTATTCTGCGTGTAGCGCCACGCGCCGTTGTTACGCAAACGCCAGGCACCATAGTTCAACCCGCTTTGCAGGTTGAGGTAATAGCTGTCGTCTTCGCTTCCCCGGTTACCGGAGAAGCTGTAGTTCACCAGCGCGGCGGGGATGCCTTCATCCCACTGTTCGGGCGGAATGTAGCCCCGGGCGCTGTTTTGCAAGGCCACCTGCGGCAGGCTGACGTCCAGACGCTGTGAGGCAAAGTTGAATACCGTTTCGCTGCCGGGTATGGCCGTGGTCAGCGGAACGCAGGTCTCGCCCTGCACCTTAGCCAGCTCGGGAAACGCCGCGACGTTGACGCCAAAGCGATCGAGCATCGCGCGCGTAATGCAGGCCGACAAACCGCCCGCCACCGGCGGCGTGTGTTCGGCCTGCTCAAAACGCACGTCCTGGGTACCGATAAACTCATCGTTACGCCAGATATCCACGCGATAAACGCCGGGTGCCTGCTGGTGTCCTTGTTCAAAGCGCGACAAATCCGCCACGCTGGCGGCGTCGTCGGACAAGAAGGCCGGGTTGAAATAACTTTCGCTCCAGCCAGCCAGCGGCCAGAGCGCAGCCATCAGCGCCAGTGCAACCGGGCAGTAACGTCTCTGGTGGTTTTTCATCGCCCTGACTCTGCTCACAGGTTGACGCTACGCGCCGGAGTGATGGCACCGTAGTCATTCACGCTCTGCCAGGAAAGCGTGCCGCCGGCACCGGCTGGCAGCACCTGCTGAGCCGAGCTTTTCGGCGCAACCATCAGGTTATCCAGCTGCTGCCCGCCCAGCTTCAGATTGACGAGGGTGATGTAATACGGAGAAGCGTTGCTGACTTTGAGATGGGTGCCCGCGCGCTCAAACCGCAGCTGGGAAAGCGCCTCTTCCGGCTGCATCGCCAGGTTGTTTGGGCGCACAAAGAGCTTGATGCGTGAGAGGATCGCCAGCTGCAGCACGTTATTGTTTTCCGTTTTCGCTTTGTTCACTGACGGGATCGCCTTCACGTTCATGTAAAAGAGCGATTCGCGATCGGCAGGGAGCGCCGGCCCGGCGTAAATAATACGCAGCGTGTTTTCACTGTTCGGCTCGCTAACAAACAGGGGCGGAGTGACGGCAAAGGTTTTTTCTTTTTGCCCGCTCGCATTTTCGATCCACGCGTTAATTAAATAGCGTTCCTGTTTGTTGCTGTTGGTGATCGCCAGCGACGTTTGCTTCGCCTCTGCCGGATAAATAACGCGCGTGGCACCCAGCGCAATACCGCCGGACGCATTTGCGCATGCAGAAACCATCATCAAAATAAACGATAAAAAAAGTCCTGGTTTAATTAGGGTATTCATCACAACCGTACCTTTAATAATGTGTTCGCAGGTGTTATGGATAAATCAACGTAAACCAGACATCCGACTGAATTTTGCCTGGCTCGAGGTGTTCGGAAATAGCCCGATAGCGGGCGCTAAAATGGAACGCGAGCTCGTGGGTATCGATCGGCAGCCAGCTGACGGCCGTGGCATTTGGAATAATCTGACGCTGCTGTTCGTCAAAGAGCGCCAGACCAACGCCGCTGCTGACAGGCGTTTCACCCGGCCGCGATGTCGCCAGAAAGACCTGCGGATCTTCTGCGGGTGTGACGCCCTGAAACTGGATCCCCACGGTGCGCGAAACATCAACGCTGCAGTCCAGCAGCCGCACGGTGAAAGGCACATTCACCGTGGAAAAACTGCCCACACCGGAAAATGAATTGGTTCGGTACTGCCCCATGTCGATGCGCATATTCTGGCTGTCGGGGGCCACGGCGCAGCCGCCGTTCACCAGTTCACCCCGGAGATGAACCTTGCCACCCTCGATCACCACGGTATGCGCCGATGCCGGGCAAGCCATCGCAAGGGTTAACAGCAGTAGTGTTCCAGTCCTTGTCATCCTTCGTTCCTGGCATTTGCGTATGACGGGCCTCGTCCCTGAGGCCTGAACATCCCTGTGCGGAGGAATTACTCGTATTTCATTACGAAGGTGGCGTCAGCGTTAGCCTGGCCCGGCTCGGTAGTGGCAGCCGTTGATTTATAACGCGCGGTGAACTGCAGGGTGTTGGTCCCTTCGATCAGCGTCTGCGCAGCAGAGAAGGTCGCGCCGTCTGGGGTCAGAACGCTGGATTTGCTGTCGAGGATCTCAATACCCACGCCTTTCGCGGTGTTGTCGTTGCTGCCGGAGGTGACGGCCAGCAGGGTTTTGTCGGTTGGGTCGATCTGACCGGTGAACGCAACGGCTGCAGTTTTGGCAACCAGCGGATCGCAATCATTCAGTTCAATGTTGAATGGAATATTAGAGGTGGTGTCGCCCACTTTGGTAAATTTCGCGGTGCGATACTGACCCAGATTAACGGTCTGCTCGGAAGAATCAGTATTTACTGAACAAGCAGCATTAACCAGCTCACCTTTAAAATGTACGGTACCGCCATTTACGGAAACCGGCGTAGCAGGATCTGCTGCATTTGCGGCACCCGCAACCAGGGCCAAAGTTGCAATAACAGTAGAAGCAATGTTGCTGAGTTTCATGTCTATTCCTTTAAAATGTAAATAACCCTTCCCGCGAATAATCGGGAATAAGAAATACGTTCAATTGAGTAATTGAAAGCTTATTTCGGAGGAGACAAAGTAGCTCAGGACGCAGTTTTTAAATATGTCAAAACACTGCCATTTCGCCAGGTCACATCCTAATCCCACCTAAGAAATTGACCATCCCCTAAGAAGGGTTTTTGCGTCTCACTGATAAAAACGCGTAAAGGGTGACTGACAGCGACGCTCGCTTCTGACAAAATACACGCCATCCCCCCTTTCAAACGTTACAGACGGAATCTTCTCTCTGATGGCAGCAAAGATTATTGACGGTAAAACGATTGCGCAGCAGGTGCGCTCTGAGGTCGCGGAAAAAGTGAAGGCGCGTAAAGCGGCAGGATTTCGCGCACCCGGGCTGGCCGTTGTGCTGGTTGGCAGCAACCCGGCATCGCAGATTTATGTCGGCAGCAAGCGCAAAGCGTGTGAAGAGGTGGGCTTCGTCTCCCGCTCTTACGATTTGCCGGAAACCACCAGCGAAGCAGAACTGCTGGAACTTATTGACACCCTGAATGCCGATAAAGAGATCGACGGTATTCTGGTTCAGCTGCCGCTGCCGGCGGGTATCGACAACGTGAAGGTGCTGGAGCGTATCGCACCGGATAAAGACGTGGACGGTTTCCATCCGTACAACGTTGGCCGCCTGTGCCAGCGTGCGCCGCGTCTGCGCCCGTGCACGCCGCGCGGGATTGTGACGCTGCTGGAGCGTTATAACATTGACACCTACGGACTCAACGCCGTGGTTATCGGCGCATCCAACATCGTGGGCCGCCCGATGAGCATGGAGCTGCTGCTGGCCGGCTGCACCACCACCGTCACCCACCGCTTCACCAAAAACCTGCGTCACCACGTCGAGAACGCCGATCTGCTGATCGTCGCGGTCGGCAAGCCGGGGTTTATTCCGGGCGAGTGGATTAAAGAGGGGGCGATCGTCGTGGACGTCGGGATCAACCGTCTGGAAAACGGCAAAGTGGTCGGCGACGTGGTGTACGAAGATGCCGCGGCTCGCGCCTCTTACATTACCCCAGTACCGGGCGGCGTAGGCCCGATGACCGTTGCAACACTGATTCAGAATACTTTGCAGGCATGCGAAGAATATCACGACGTAGAGGACGCGTAAGATGGCGACTTTTTCATTAGGTAAACACCCGCACGTTGAGCTGTGCGATCTGCTGAAGCTGGAAGGCTGGAGCGAAAGCGGCGCGCAGGCCAAAATCGTTATCGCCGACGGGCTGGTTAAAGTGGACGGCGTGGTAGAAACGCGCAAGCGCTGCAAGATTGTCGCGGGGCAGACCGTGAGCTTTGAAGGACAGAGCGTAACCGTTACGGCCTGAGCCGTTTGATGCCCGGTGGCGCTGCGCTTACCGGGCCTACGTACTGTCTCCGTTTGTAGGCCGGGTAAGGCGAAGCCGCCACCCGGCAATTTCTCTCACAATCCCCTCATACCCATCACGGTTATTTATCGATCCACTTCAAATAATCACTATTTCATCTGTTGAAACGTGAAAATTCAGTTGCGCGTTTTTCACTCTTTGCCCACGATAAGTAGAACGTTCTACTAAAACGTTCTACTTACAATAACAGCGCCAAAAAAAGCGCTACTCGGGGGAAATCAGCATGGGTCTGATATCAGGGTTTGTTAAATCGCTGTCTAAGTTATCGATGATTGGTCGCGCCTTAATGCTGCCAATTTCACTGCTTCCCGCTGCGGGCCTGCTGCTGGCCTTCGGCGATAAGTTTCATCTGCCGCTGATGATGAACGCGGGCGGGGTTATTTTTGATAACCTGCCGATGCTGTTTGCCATTGGCTCCGCCGTGGGTCTGGCGTCAGAATCCGGTATTGCGGCGCTGTCGGCGGCCGTTTCGGTGTTTGTCACGAATATCACCATCAGCACCGTGCTGAGCATCACGCCGGAAATGGCCTCCCAGGGCGGGAAATACGCCATGGTGGTCGGCATCCCGACGCTGCAGATGGGCGTCTTCGGCGGGCTGATCTGCGGTATTCTCGCGGCCTGGTGCTATAACCGCTTCCACACCATGCAGCTGCCGGAGTTCCTGGGCTTCTTCTCCGGTAAGCGCTTCGTGGCCATTGCAACGGCGTTCCTCTCGTTCCTGATGGGGCTGCTGCTGCCGTACGTCTGGCAGCATATTCAGGCCGGTATCGACGCGCTCTCCGTGGTGGTGAACGGCGATAATCAGGCGGCGTCGACCTTTATCTTTGGTCTGGTGGAACGCGCGCTGATCCCGCTCGGCCTGCACCACATCTGGTATCCGTCCTTCTGGTATTCGTTCGGGGATTACACCACCCAGGCAGGCCAGGTGATCCACGGCGACCAGACCATCTGGTTCAAGATGCTGGAAGAAGGGGTGAAATCCTTCAGCAGCGACACCTACCAGAACGCCGGTAAGTTCATGCAGGGGGAATTCCCGCTGATGCTGTTCGCGCTGCCCGCTGCGTGCCTGGCGATGTATCACGAAGCCCATACGAAGAATAAGAAAATCGCGGCCGGTATTCTGTTCTCTGCGGCGCTGACCTGCTTCCTGACGGGGATCACCGAACCGGTCGAGTTTACCTTTATCTTCGTGGCGCCGATCCTGTACGTCTTTAACGCCATCATGGCGGGTCTGGCCTACATGACCATGTATCTGCTGCATGCGCATATCGCCAAGTCATTCTCTGCGGGCTTTATCGACTATCTGTCATTCGGGATCCTGCCGTCCTTTAACGGTTACAAGACCAACTTCCTGAATGCCATTATCATCGGCATTCCAATGGGCCTGATTTATTACTTCACGTTCCGCTTTGTGATCCGTCGTTTCGACGTGAAAACGCCGGGCCGCACTGAAGTGACCGCCAACGCGGATGATAAGTCTGATTCAGAACTCGCGACCGAGATCATCTCCCTGCTGGGCGGGGCGCATAACATCGACTCCGTCGGCGCCTGTATCACCCGTCTGCGTCTGGAAGTGGCAAAAAGCGAGGCGGTGGATAAAGACGGCCTGAACGGGCTCGGCGCGCGGGGCGTGGTCTTCGTCGGCGACAACGGTATTCAGGTGATTTTCGGTGCCAGAGCACAGTTTATCGCCCAGACCATGTCCACCATGATCGGCAAATAATAAGATGCCTGATCGACACGTCTCCTGTACGCTGGGAGACGTGTTTTATCTGGCTGATAATCGGCAAATTTCAGGGAGCGGTTTTGAAGAAAGTCAGCATTATTGATGTCGCAAAGCACGCGGGCGTTTCGGTCTCAACCGTATCGCTGGTTTTGCGCCAGAAAGGGAAAATCTCAGAGGCAACGATCGAGAAGGTCAACGCTGCCATCAATACGCTGGGCTATGTTCATAACGTCGCCGCTGCCAACCTCCGCGCCAATACGTCCAATCTGATTGGCCTGATCCTCCGTGACTTTAGCGACAGTTTCTCCATCAAGGTGATGGCGAGCATCGTCCAGGATCTTGAAAAACAGGGGTATATGGTTTTTCTCGGTCAGCCTCAGAACGACTATGACCATCTTGAGCGCTGCCTGCTGTCGTTTAAGCAGCAGGGCGTCGCCGGGGTGATCTATCTGGCCTCGGATACCCGCACCGCTACCCTGCCGGAACACATTCGCCACTGCCCGCTCCCGCTGGTTGTGGTCTCTCAGTCGCTGCTGGATGAAAAATGCAATCTGGTGATGCGCGACAACCGTCAGGCGGCAAACCTCGCGGTGCGTTATCTTATCGAGCGCGGCCATCGCAATATCGCCTACATTGGCGGACGTGAAGGCTGCCTTATCCGCGAGCAGCGCCTGCTCGGTTTTCGCAGCGCGATGACGCAGAACGGACTGGTCTGGCGCGATGAATACTCTCCGGCCTGCAGCGATGACACCCTGGCCGCGGGTTTCGCCACCCGCCAGCTGCTGGAAAAGAACAACACTATCACCGCCCTGCTCTGCCACTCGCCGGATGCCATGATCGGTTCCATCTCCGGCATTCATCAGGTCGGACGGACGGTGGGTAAAGATGTGTTTCTGACGCAGCAGGTCGCGCTGGTCGGTTTCGAAGATATGCTCCACGTAAATCTCACCTCGCCGTCATTTACCTACGTGTCGTCCGCCAGCGAAGAGACGGGGCGTCAGGCTGCCGGGCTGATCATTCGCACGCTGAAGGAGCCGACGCTGCAAACCCAGCGCATTACGCTTTCCGGGCAGCTTATCGCGCGCGAGTCGGCGTAAAATCAGAATTTAGAACAGGTCTGTTAGCGCGAGATTACTGCTATATTTCCATGATTTGTCATGGATAATGTCAATGCCTACCGTTATTACGCACGCTGCTGTTCCGCTTTGTCTGGGCTTAGGCCTGGGAACCAAAGTGATTCCTCCCCGCCTGCTGTTTGCCGGGATTGTCCTCGCCATGCTGCCGGATGCCGACGTGCTGGCGTTCAAGTTCGGCGTCGCGTACGGCAATATTTTCGGCCATCGCGGCTTTACCCACTCCCTGCTGTTCGCCTTTGTGGTGCCGATACTCTGTGTACTGATTGGCCGACGATGGTTCCGGGCCAGCCTGACGCGGTGCTGGCTGTTTTTAACGGTGTCACTGCTGTCGCACAGCCTGCTGGATTCGATTACAACAGGCGGGAAAGGCGTCGGCTGGCTGTGGCCATGGTCTGATGAGCGCTTCTTTGCACCGTGGCAGGTCATTAAGGTCGCGCCGTTTGCGCTGTCGCGCTATACCACGCCGTACGGGCACCAGGTGATCGTTTCAGAACTGCTGTGGGTGTGGCTGCCGGGGGTAGTGCTGATGGGGTTGCTGTGGTGGAGGCGGAGGTAAAAGAAAAGCCGGGTGGCGGCTACGCCTTACCCGGCCTACGGTCGTGATTTTGTAGGCCCGGTAAGCGTAAGCGCCACCGGGCGTTACAGACTTACTTACGACGCCAGGTGGTGCCCTGCGGGCCATCTTCCAGAATGATGCCCATCTCGGTCAGACGGTTACGCGCCGCATCGGCCGCCGCCCAGTCTTTCGCCTGACGCGCTTCCAGACGCGCTTTGATCAACGCTTCAATTTCCGCCACTTCGCCGTCGTCCGCCTGCGCACCGCTCTGCAGGAACGCGTCCGGCTCCTGCTCCAGCAGGCCGAGCACGGAGGAGAGCTTGCGCAGATGGGACGCCAGCGCATTCGCCGCGGCCATATCTTCTGACTTCAGGCGGTTCACTTCGCGCGCCATGTCGAACAGCACGGAGTAGGCTTCCGGGGTGTTGAAATCGTCGTTCATCACCTCAACAAAGCGAGCTTCGAACGCTTCGCCACCTGCCGCAGGAACAGACCTGTCGGTCCCGCGCAGCGCGGTGTACAGACGCTCCAGCGCCGAGCGCGCCTGCTTCAGGTTCTCTTCGCTGTAGTTCAGCTGGCTGCGATAGTGGCCGGACATCAGGAAGTAGCGCACGGTTTCCGCGTCGTAATACTTCAGCACGTCGCGCACGGTGAAGAAGTTACCCAGCGATTTAGACATCTTCTCGCGGTCAACCATTACCATCCCGGAGTGCATCCAGTAGTTCACGTACTCGCCGCCGTGGGCGCAGGTGGACTGCGCGATTTCGTTTTCGTGGTGCGGGAACATCAGGTCCGAACCGCCGCCGTGAATGTCGAAGTGCTTGCCCAGCTGTTTGCAGTTCATCGCGGAACATTCAATGTGCCAGCCCGGGCGGCCTTCGCCCCACGGGGACGGCCAGCTTGGTTCACCCTCTTTGGACATTTTCCACAGCACGAAGTCCATCGGGTTACGCTTCACGTCAACCACGTCAACGCGCGCGCCGGCCTGGAGCTGATCCAGATCCTGACGGGAAAGCGAACCGTAGGTTGGGTCCGTCGGCACCGAGAACATCACGTCACCGTTGTCCGCAACGTAGGCGTGACCGCGTGCGATCAGCTTTTCGGTGATGTCGATAATTTCGTGGATATGGTGGGTCGCGCGCGGCTCGCTGTCCGGGCGCTGAATATTCAGGGCGTCAAAATCTTTGTGCATTTCGACGATCATACGGTCGACCAGCGCCACAAAGCTCTCGCCGTTCTCATTAGCACGCTTGATGATTTTATCGTCGATGTCGGTGATGTTACGCACGTATTTCAGTTTGTACCCCAGAAAACGCAGGTAGCGTGACACCACGTCGAAGGCGACAAAGGTACGGCCATGGCCAATGTGACAGAGATCGTAAACCGTAATACCACACACGTACATGCCGACTTCCCCGGCATGGATAGGTTTAAATTCCTCTTTTTGGCGCGTCATTGTATTAAAGATTTTTAACATCGAAGATTCCATGTAAACACGTGTGTGGTTGAAAACCGGGTATTCTACCCGTAATTCAAACCCGAAGCAGCACACAATGCAAGGTGATCGCATCCTGTGGTTATGCTATAACAAGCCCCTATAGATGACCCGAACGCGGGTCGACGTACCACAATAACGGAACAGGATGCAAAAATGGTTACTTTCCACACTAATCATGGCGATATCGTAATCAAAACCTTTGATGACAAAGCGCCTGAAACAGTTAAAAACTTCCTGGACTACTGCCGCGAAGGTTTCTACAACAACACCATTTTCCACCGCGTGATCAACGGTTTTATGATCCAGGGCGGCGGTTTCGAACCTGGCATGAACCAGAAAGCCACCAAAGAAGCAATCAAAAACGAAGCGAACAACGGCCTGAAAAACACCCGCGGCACGCTGGCGATGGCGCGTACTCAGGCACCTCACTCCGCTACCGCGCAGTTCTTCATTAACGTGGCTGACAACGACTTCCTGAACTTCTCCGGCGAAAGCCTGCAGGGTTGGGGCTACTGCGTATTCGCAGAAGTGGTTGAAGGTATGGACGTGGTTGACAAGATCAAAGCCGTCTCTACTGGCCGCAGCGGTATGCACCAGGACGTTCCTAAAGAAGACGTTGTGATTACAAGCGTGACCGTCAGCGAGTAATTCGTGGCGACACTCTTTATTGCGGATCTGCATCTGCAAACAGAAGAACCGGCGATAACCGCCGGTTTTCTGCGTTTTTTACGCGGTGAAGCGAAAAGCGCCGATGCGCTGTACATCCTCGGCGACCTCTTTGAAGCCTGGATTGGCGACGACGACCCTAACCCGCTGCACCGTGAAATGGCAGCCGCCATTCGCGCGCTGGTAGATTCCGGCGTCCCCTGCTACTTCATTCACGGCAACCGTGATTTCCTGATCGGCAAGCGCTACGCCCGCGAAAGCGGCATGACGCTGCTGCCGGAAGAGCAGGTGCTCGACCTCTATGGCCGCAAGGTCCTGATCATGCACGGCGACACGCTCTGCACCGACGATACCGGCTACCTGGCGTTTCGCGCCAAAGTCCACACCCCGTGGATCCAAAAGGCGTTCCTTGCGCTGCCGCTGTTTATCCGCAACCGCATCGCCGCCAGAATGCGCGCGGGCAGTAAAGCCGCCAACAGCAGCAAATCCATGACCATCATGGACGTGAACCCGCAGGCCGTGGTGAGCGTGATGGAGAAGCATGGCGTCCAGTGGTTGATCCACGGTCATACCCATCGCCCTGACGTGCATTCCCTTATCGCCAACGGAGAACCGGCCCGTCGCGTGGTATTAGGTGCCTGGCACGCCGAAGGCTCCATGGTCAAAGTCACGCCTGAGGGCGTGGAGCTGATCGCGTTTCCGTTTTAATCCCTTATCACAATTAATTCTATTTTTTTGAACGATATCGGCAAATTGTTTCGATTTTAATCAGCCCGTGGTCGGCCTATTATTTATCACATCAGGGCAAAACGCCCTATCCCAGACAAAATACTTTAGGAATACGACCATGAAATCCATCAAAACTTTCGTTGCAGTTGCTGCTCTCTCCCTGGTTTCTTTCGGTTCTTTCGCGCAGAGCGTGAGCGCAACCGCCTCTACCCTTGACCGCGCAGAAGCGAAAATTGCCGCGCAGGCCGCCGAACAGGGTGCCTCTTATAAAATTACGAGCGCGAAGGTCGACAACCGCGTTTACATGACCGCAGAACTGACTAAATAATCATTGCCGATTGACGAAAACAGACCGCCAGAACGCGGTCTGTTTTGTTATGAATTGATGGCAACAACGGCTCACCTTTTAACCGCGCAACCGTTTTCCTTGCCCGTATAACATGCTATTCTCTGTGCCCTCGAAAGCAGTGTGTTTCGCACCACAGGAGTTTTAAGACGCATGTCTTCCCGCAATAATCCGGCGCGTGTCGCCATCGTGATGGGGTCCAAAAGCGACTGGGCTACCATGCAGTTCGCCGCCGAAATCTTTGAAATCCTGAATGTTCCGCACCACGTTGAAGTGGTCTCCGCGCACCGTACACCGGACAAACTGTTCAGCTTCGCCGAAAGCGCCGAAGAGAACGGTTATGAGGTGATCATTGCCGGCGCGGGCGGCGCAGCACATCTGCCGGGCATGATTGCCGCCAAAACCCTGGTGCCGGTTCTGGGCGTCCCGGTACAAAGCGCCGCGTTAAGCGGTGTGGATAGCCTCTACTCCATCGTCCAGATGCCGCGCGGTATTCCTGTCGGCACGCTGGCGATTGGCAAAGCGGGCGCAGCGAACGCAGCCCTGCTGGCGGCGCAAATTCTTGCGACGCACGATAAAGCATTGCATCAGCGTCTGGCGGACTGGCGTAAAGCCCAGACCGACGAAGTGCTGGATAATCCGGACCCGCGGGGTGCGGCATGAAGCAGGTTTGCGTCCTCGGTAACGGCCAGCTAGGCCGCATGCTGCGTCAGGCCGGTGAGCCGCTGGGTATTGCCGTCTGGCCCGTCGGGCTGGATGCTGAACCTGAAGCCGTACCGTTTCACCAGAGCGTGATCACCGCCGAGATCGAACGCTGGCCGGAAACCGCACTGACCCGCGAGCTGGCGCGTCATAACGCCTTCGTTAACCGCGACGTCTTCCCGATTATTGCCGACCGTCTGACGCAAAAGCAGCTCTTCGACAAGCTCGGTCTGCCGACCGCGCCGTGGCAGCTCCTGTCCGATAAAAGCGAGTGGAATGATGTCTTCGCGATGCTGGGCGAGCTGGCAATCGTGAAGCGCCGCGTGGGCGGCTACGACGGCCGCGGCCAGTGGCGTCTGCGCGCGAACGACACCGCCGAGCTGCCGGACGACTGCTACGGCGAGTGCATCGTTGAGCAGGGCATCAACTTTAGCGGCGAAGTGTCGCTGGTTGGCGCGCGCGGGCACGACGGGCATACCGTTTTTTATCCGCTGACGCATAACCTGCATCAGGACGGCATTCTGCGCACCAGCGTCGCCTTCCCGCACGCCAATGCTGACCAGCAGGCGCAGGCGGAAGACATGCTCTCTGCCATCATGCACGAACTTGGGTATGTGGGCGTCATGGCGATGGAGTGCTTTATCACCCCGTCCGGTCTGCTGATCAACGAACTTGCGCCGCGCGTGCACAACAGCGGCCACTGGACCCAAAACGGCGCGTCCATCAGCCAGTTCGAGCTGCACCTGCGCGCGATCACCGACCTGCCGCTGCCGCAGCCGGTGGTGGACAGCCCGTCAGTGATGATCAACCTGATCGGCACCGATCTGAACTACGACTGGCTGAAGCTGCCGCTGGTGCATCTGCACTGGTATGACAAAGAGGTTCGCGCGGGTCGTAAGGTCGGTCACCTGAACCTGAACGACAGCGACACGGGCCGCCTGAGCGCCACCCTGGAAGCCATAGTCCCACTCCTGCCGCCGGAATATGCGAGCGGTATTGTCTGGGCACAATCAAAGCTCAAGTAAGACATCTGCGCCGGGGAGTTGACCTTCCCCTTCCCCGGCGTACAATCCCCGCCCATTGCTGCCTAGTTTTCTTCTGGAATAACCATGAACGATGGAACGGACTATCGCGCGATCCTCGCGTCTGATACCCCTTTAATCGACGTTCGCGCGCCGATCGAATTTGCCCAGGGCGCGATGCCCGCCGCCCTTAACCTGCCGTTGATGAACGACGACGAGCGCGCCGCCGTGGGCACCTGCTATAAACGCCAGGGTCCGGACGCCGCGCTGGCGCTCGGCCATAGCCTGGTGAGCGGCGAGACGCGTGAGGCACGCATCAACGCCTGGCGCGAGGCCAGCCTGGCCCATCCTGAGGGCTTTCTCTGCTGCGCGCGCGGCGGCCAGCGCTCGCATATCTCGCAGGCCTGGCTGAAAGAGGCGGGTATCGACTACCCGCTGATCCGCGGCGGCTATAAGGCCCTGCGTCAGACGGCGATTCAGGTGACCATCGAGCAGTCGCAAAAGCCGATGGTGCTTATTGGCGGCTGCACCGGAAACGGTAAAACCCTGCTGGTGAAGCAGCACGCACAGGGCATCGATCTGGAAGGGCTGGCGCACCACCGCGGTTCGTCGTTTGGCCGCACGCTCACGCCGCAGCTTTCCCAGGCCAGCTTTGAAAACCACCTTGCGGTTGAGCTATTGAAAAAAGACGCCGCGCGCTGGGTGCTGGAAGATGAGGGCCGGATGATTGGCTCCAACCACCTGCCGGAGTGCCTGCGCGACCGCATGGTTGAAGCCCCTATCGTTGTCGTCGAAGACCCGTTTGACGTCCGCCTTGAGCGCCTGCGCGAAGAGTATTTCGACCATATGTGGGCGGACTTTTCTGCTGCCTACGGCGAGGAAGCGGGCTGGAAGGAGTACAGCGAGTATCTGCATCACGGCCTGTTCGCCATTCGCCGCCGTCTGGGGCTGCAGCGGTATGCAGAATTCACCGCGCTGTTAGATGCCGCGCAGCTGGAACAGCAACGCTCTGGCAGCACGGACGCGCACTTCAGCTGGCTTGCGCCGCTGCTGAAGGACTATTACGACCCGATGTACGGCTATCAGCTGGAGAAAAAGGCGGAGAAGATTGTCTATCGCGGGACGTACGAAGAAATTGCCGAATGGCTTGATCGCTGAAAAATAAAGCCGGGTGGCGGCTACGCCTTACCCGGCCTACATGTACTTTTGTAGCCCCGGTAAGCGCAGCACCACCGGGGAACAGACGACTTAGAAGTCGTAACGCAGACGCACCAGGTTCATGTCGCCCAGGTTGTCGGTGCTGGAAGTGAACACGTGTTCGTAATCCACGCGGAAACCGTAATCCAGCTGGAAGCTGATACCCACGCCGTTGTCGATGCGCTGGTAGTTACGGCCGTTCACGTACTCAATGCGGTCGCCCATGAAGTACGGCTGGATGGATTTAACCGCATACTGACCGATTGGGAACTTGTAGCCCGCAAAGTATTCAATACCCCATGCATCACCGGCGAAGTAGTCGTTAACCGACACTTTTTTGGTGGTCAGGAAGTTCTGGTACCAGCCGCCGCCTGCGGAGAAGGTCCAGTTATCCGGCGTCCAGCTCAGCGCGGTACCGAGAATGTTCTGGTCGTAGGTTTTGCTGTCGCCGTTGTCCGGGTTACGCATGTCCGCGCGGGTGTAGTTCCACGCTGCGCCCCAGGTCAGATCGGTGGTCAGGTGATAATCCAGACCCAGTGAACCGCCGCCTTTACGCTTGTAGCGCAGGCCGTTGCCCGGCAGATATTCGCTGTCTTCAAACAGGTAAGATGCGTAGATGTCGGCATCGCCCACGGTTTTCTTATATTTCAGCATCTGGCGTGAACGATAAGAACCGTCGTAGTCGCCGTTGATCCCGTTACCCGGAGCCTGGCCGATCATGTCGTAGTCCCAGATATCGGTTTTCGCGCCCACCACATCATAGTAAACGCTGTTCTGTTGACCGAAGGTCAGCGTACCCCAGGTGTCGCTCTTCAGACCGGTGTAGAGCATACGACGCGTGGTGTCGTGCGCGCCGTCGGCGTAGTGGTGATCCCAGTTAAACTGCGCGGGAATATTCACACCCAGCTCGTAGTAGCTGATCCAGCTGATGTCATCAAACAGGTAGTAATCAGCCGCGAAACGGAAACGGGTGCCGCCGTCAAAGCCGTTACGCTTGTAGCTGTTTTTACCGTCGTCGCCGGTCATGTTCTGGAACTGAGGACGAATACTGCCGCCAACGGTGAAGTTCAGGCGGCTTAGCGGGTTACCCGCCTGAGGATCCTGCTTAAGAACGGTGATTTCCGCCTGAGAAGCGAAGGTAGTCAATGCCACTGCCGCGCCGATCGTTGCCGCCAGCGCTGATTTTTTTATAGTCATTATTTTTCCTTAATAGACACGCTGCTAAATATTTAGCGGGTGAATATTAACTGGAAATAATCGGGCTGTGTGGTCGGTTTTTTAATGTTTTGTGCTACTAAATGAGTGGGTATTATCAGTTTGTGCTATTTAAACACTGCGCACCGGCATTAAAAACCGGCGCGCAACTATCACTGTACTAAATCAACTCACAAACTGACGGAACAGGGCTTTGCCCTTTAACAGCCGCGTGCCGAGCCAGCCTCCGCAGAGAGAAAGCAGCACCGCGCCACAAAGAGGCAGGATCAACCAGAGACGCCAGTCAGGCTCCCACGGGAAGTCGAAGACCTTTGTCTGCAGCACCGCCAGAGCCGTCTCCGCGCCGATGGCCGCTACCAGACCCGCCACCAGCCCCAGCAGCGCAAACTCGCTCCAGAGCGTCATCCGCAGCAGCCGCTTTCCGGCCCCCAGCGTGCGGTAGACCACCAGCTCCTGATGGCGCTGGCGCATGCCCACCTGCACCTGGGCCAGCAGCAACAGCACGCCGCAGATCGTCACCAGCACCACCATGACCTCCAGCGCGCGGCTCACCTGCTCCAGCACCTGCCCTACCTGCTTCAGGATCGCCCCGATATCCAGCAGGCTGACCGTTGGAAACTCCCGGTTAAGCTGGGTCAGCATGCCGTTGCCGTTTTCCCAGCGGAAGCTGGTCAGCCAGCTCTGCGGCTGCCCGTCCAGCGCGCCCGGCGGGAAGATAAAGAAGAAGTTTGGCCGCAGGCTTTCCCAGTCCACTTTGCGCAGGCTGGTGACTTTCGCGGTAAAATCCTGGGTATCGCCGGTAAAGGTGACGCTGTCTCCCAGCTTCACGTTCAGGCGCGTCGCCAGCCCCTCTTCCATCGAGACTTCTCCCGCTTTCGGCGGCCAGGTGCCGGCGGTTATCGGGTTGTGGTCAGGGCGTTTATCCTGCCAGGTCAGGTTCAGCTCGCGGTTCAGAGACTCGTCCTTGTTCCCCTCCGTTGGCTGACCGTTGATCTGCGTCAGACGCGCGCGAACGATGGGATAGAACGACTCAGGGATAATGTGATGCTCCGACAGGAAGCCCTTCAGCGGCGTGACCTGCTCAGGCGCGATATTGATCAGGAAATAGTTCGGGCTTTCCGGGGGAAGCTGCTGCTGCCAGCGATCGAGCAAATCGCCGCGCAGCACTAAAAGCAGCGCCAGCAGCATAAACGACAGCGAGAAGGCCGACAGCTGGCTGAGCGTTGACCACGGCTGATGCAGCAGGCGGTTGACCGCCAGGCGCACGGGCAGGGATTTTACCGTCAGCCTCTTCAGGACGTTGAGCAGTATCCAGCCCAGCACGCCGCACAGCAGCGCCAGCACAACCGCCCCGGCCAGTACCGCCCACAGCAGCGTGCTGCCCCCCATCAGCCATGCCAGCAGTCCCACCGCCACCGCAATAATCACCGGAAGGTAGAACTTCAGCGGCCAGACGTTCGCCACCACATCGTTGCGGAGCACGCGCAGCGGCTGCGTCGCGAGCAGCAGGCGGTACGGGCGTAGCCCTACCAGCAGCGAAATCACCGTCATCGCGCCGATTGCCCATAGCCACGGCCAGAGGCTGGCCGGCGGCAATGCGGCCGGAAGCACCGGTTTGAGCATCACCATCAGCAGTTTTTCAAACAGCAGCCCGATTATTCCGCCAGTAATCGCGGAGAGGACCAGCAGCATTAGCCACTGGCCGACAATCAGCTTGCGCAGCTGCGCCCTGCCCGCCCCCAGGGTTTTGAGGATCGCCACCAGGTCGTAGCGGCTGCGGCAGTAGTGCCCCATCGCCACGGCTACCGCCGCCACCGCCAGCAGCAGGGTTAAAAGCGCCGACAGCAGCAGGAACTGCTGAGAACGCTCCAGCGATTTACCCAGCGCCCCTTCGTCCTGCTCCAGCCCGTACCAGCGGTGTTCCGGTTTTAACTGCGGCAGAAGCCATTTTTCATACGCGCCAAGCTGGGCAGGCGTGCCGCCAAACTTATAGCGCCAGGTGACGCGGCTGCCCGGCTGTACCGCATGGGTTGCCGCGACATCCGCAGTGTTCATCAGCAGGCGGGGTGCAAGCTGAAAGGGGTTAAAACCGCCGTCGGGCTCCTGCACCACTTCCCCGGCAATTTTGAGGGTGGCGTCGCCGACGTCGATACTGTCTCCGGGTTTCAGGTTCAGAAGCGCCATCAGACGAGATGCCAGCAGCACCGTGCCAGGCGTCGGCTTTAACCCCGGCGGACTGGTTTGTAAATCACCGTACATCGGGTAGATGTCATCCACGGCCTTCACGCTGGCCAGCTGCGGCGTGTCGCCCGCAAAGGTCATGGTCTGGAAGGTTATCTGCTCCCCCACCTTCAGCCCTTCTTTGCGCGCTTCTTCTATCCAGCCCGACGGCACCGGGCGGGAGCTTTGCAGCGTCCTGTCCCCCGCCATAAACTCCCGGCTCTGCTGGCTGAGCCCTTTTTCCATGCGGTCGCTGACGCTGCCGAGCGCCAGCACGCAGGCCACCGCCAGGCTTAGCGCCAGCCAGACGATCAGCAGCGAGGGGGAACGCCACTCGCGCCAGAACCAGCGGGTAATCATGCCTCCTCCTGAAGAATACCGTTGACCAGCCGCAGGCGACGGTCGCAGCGGGCGGCGAGCTGAGGATCGTGGGTCACGAGGATCAGCGTGGTGCCGTGCTCGCGGTTGAGCGAAAACAGCAGGTCGGCAATCCGGTCTCCGGTTTTACGGTCAAGGTTACCGGTGGGCTCATCGGCAAACAGGACTTCGGGACGGCCGTTGAACGCCCGCGCCAGCGCCACGCGCTGCTGCTCGCCGCCGGAAAGCTGCGCGGGAAGATGGTCGAGACGTTTCCCCAGACCGAGCTGTTCCAGCAGCGCCTTCGCATGCGTGCGGCTTTCACGGCTGTTTTCACCGCGCAACAGCGCCGGGAGTTCGACGTTTTCCAGCGCGTTCAGGGTGGGGATCAGCATAAAGGACTGGAAAACAAAACCAACGTGACGCGCGCGCAGCGCGGCCCGCGCCTCTTCATCAAGCTGGTGCAGCGGGTGCCCGACAAGGTGGACCTCGCCGCTGCTGCCGTCGTCCAGACCGGCCAAAATCGCCAGCAGCGTGGACTTACCGGAACCGGATTCGCCAATCAGCGCGATGGTTTCAGCGCGTTTGACAACGAGTTCAACTCCAGTAAGGATGGAAAGCTCGTGTTCCCCCTGACCGACGGACTTCTTAAGATGATGAACTTCAACACTGTTTTCCGCTGGCATTTGCCCTTCCTGTTTTTGATTCTGATGACCTTCCGCGCGGCGGCAGCGGACACGTTACTGGTTCTCGGCGACAGCCTGAGCGCAGGCTACCGCATGGCGGCCAGCGCGGCCTGGCCCGCCCTGCTCAATGACAAATGGCAGAGCAAGACCGCTGTAATCAACGCCAGCATCAGCGGTGATACTTCGCAGCAGGGCCTGTCGCGCCTGCCTGCGCTGCTCAAACAGCATCAGCCGCGCTGGGTGCTGGTGGAGCTTGGCGGTAATGATGGCCTGCGCGGTTTCCAGCCTCAGCAAACCGAGCAAACGCTGCGCACCATTTTGCAGGACATCAAGGCGGCAAACGCCCAGCCGCTGCTGATGCAAATTCGCCTGCCCGCCAACTACGGTCGTCGGTATAATGAGGCCTTTAGCGCGATCTACCCTAAGCTTGCCAAAGAGTTTGATATTCCGCTGCTGCCATTTTTCATGGAAGAGGTCTATCTCAAACCCCAGTGGATGCAAGACGACGGGATCCACCCCAATCGCGATGCTCAGCCGTTTATTGCCGACTGGATGGCAACGCGGCTGGCTCCTTTAGTTAAACATGACTCCTGATTAAGCGGAGATCCTGACAGGTAAAGTTATGCAAAAATCGGTCTTAATTACAGGATGTTCCAGTGGAATCGGCCTGGAAAGCGCGCTCGAACTGAAGCGCCAGGGGTTTCGGGTCCTGGCGGCCTGTCGCAAACCCGACGATGTCGAACGCATGAACGGGCTGGGCTTTACCGGCGTGCTGCTGGATATGGACTCGCCGGAGAGCGTTGAACGCGCCGCCGATGAAGTGATCGCACTGACCGACAATCGTCTGTACGGGCTCTTTAACAATGCCGGCTACGGCGTGTATGGCCCGCTGGATACCCTCTCCCGCGAAACGCTGGAGAAACAGTTTTCGACCAATTTCTTCGGCGTGCATCAGCTCACCATGCGCCTGCTCCCCGCGATGCTGCCGCACGGTGAAGGGCGCATCGTGATGACATCGTCGGTGATGGGGCTGATTTCCACCCCGGGCCGCGGCGCCTACGCCGCCAGCAAATATGCGCTGGAGGCCTGGTCCGACGCCCTGCGCATGGAGCTACGCCACAGCGGCATTAAGGTCAGCCTGATTGAACCCGGCCCGATCCGCACCCGCTTTACCGAAAACGTGAACCAGACGCAGGCGGATAAACCGGTCGAGAACCCCGGCATTGCCGCACGTTTTACCCTGGGGCCAGAAGCGGTTGTGGCCAAAGTGCGCCATGCTTTTGAGAGCGAACACCCCAAAATGCGCTATCCGGTGACGCTGGTCACCCATGCGGTAGGCTGGTTAAAACGCCTGCTGCCGGGCCGGATGATGGACAAAATTTTACACGGCTGAGTTGAAGCGACGACGCGCATCCCCATGTAAAGAACAAACCGACAAAAGAGAAAGCCGCATGTCCGTACAGAATATCGTCAATATCACAGAAGCTAACCTGCAACAGACCCTTGAACAGTCGATGACCAAACCGGTGCTTTTCTACTTCTGGTCTGAACGCAGCCAACACTGCCTGCAGCTGACGCCGGTGCTGGAAAGCCTTGCCGCCCAGTACAACGGTCAGTTCATTCTCGCTAAGCTGGACTGTGACGCCGAGCCGATGGTGGCGTCACAGTTTGGTCTGCGCGCCATTCCTACCGTCTATCTGTTCCAGAACGGCCAGCCTGTTGATGGCTTCCAGGGACCGCAGCCGGAAGAGGCTATCCGCGCCCTGCTGGATAAAGTGCTGCCGCGCGAAGAAGAGCTGAAAGCGCAGGAAGGCATGGCGCTGATGCAGGAAGGCAAATACGACGAGGCGCTGCCGCTGCTCAAAGACGCGTGGCAGCTGTCGAATCAGAACAGCCAGATTGGCCTGCTGCTGGCGGAAACGCAGATCGCCCTGCACCGTTCAGAAGACGCGGAAGCCGTACTCAAAACGGTTCCACTGCAGGATCAGGACACCCGCTATCAGGGGCTGGTCGCGCAGATTGAGCTGCTGAAACAGGCGGCGGACACCCCGGAAATTCAGCAACTGCAGCAGCAGGTCGCCGACAACCCGGCCGACGCCGCGCTGGCAAGCCAGCTGGCGCTGCAGCTGCACCAGGTGGGGCGTAACGAAGAGGCGCTGGAGCTGCTGTTCAGCCATCTGCAAAAAGACCTCGCCGCCGCAGACGGTCAGGCGCGTAAGATGTTCCAGGAGATCCTGGCCGCGCTGGGCACCGGAGACGCGCTGGCGTCGAAGTATCGTCGCCAGCTGTACGCGTTGTTATATTGATGCACTTTGCCCGGTGGCGGCTTCGCCTTACCGGGCCTACAAAAGCACGAATCGTAGGCCGGGCAAACGCAGTGCCGCCCGGCACAATCAGCGCACGTTTTTCAACTGCGTCACCACAAGCTGATGCCGTGAATTGTAGAACTTCCGATAGGTCAGGTAGCAGGCAATGATGGTTGACAGGCTTGCCGTGGAAAGCAGCATAAACGTCACCATGATCTGATACTTAATCGCTTTTACCGGATCGATACCGGCAAAAATCAACCCCGACATCATGCCCGGCAGGCTCACCAGCCCCACCGTTTTGGCTGAATCTACCGTTGGGATCAGCGATGAGCGAATGCTCTCACGAATCAGCCGCGCCGAAGCTACTTTAGGCGTCGCACCCAGGCTTAATTTCTCCTGTAGCTGCTGCTGTTCACTGCTGAAACGCTGGCCGAGATTGTTATAACACAGCCCAACGGCCACCATGGCGTTCCCCGCAATCATCCCGGAGATGGGGATAACCTGCATCGGCGTAAACGCAATCGAGCCGGAGAGCACCAGCACCGCCAGGGTGAGCGCCGTCCCGGTGGTAATGGCGATAAACGACGAGATAAACGCCTTATCAATGTATTTACTGCGCTTTTTCGCATTCCACGCCGCGTTGAAACAGATAAAGAGCACCATCAGCAGCGTCAGCACCGCGTGGTTAACATTGAATATATACTTCAGCACATAGCCGACGATGATGAGCTGAATCACCGCGCGGCAGATACTCCACACAATATCTTTTTCCAGCCCCAGCTTTTCCCGGTAGCTGACCACTATCGCAATCAATACCAGCACCATCGAAAACGCCAGGGATTCATTGGTAATATTATGCTCACCCACGGTTAGCCTCCTGCATTTTCCCGCCGTGCGGCTGAAGCGTAATCACGTCATCCGCATGGGTAATTTCGTTAGCGTCATGCGTCACCCACAGCACGGCAATGTTCTGCTCCCGGGCGTAGCGATGAATGATCTCGTTGACGTTGCGTTTGTTGGCGTCATCAAGCGCGCTGGTAATTTCGTCCAGCAAAAGCACCTTCGGTAAAAACTGCAGATTACGGATCAGCGAGACGCGCTGCTTTTCTCCGCCCGACAGCGCAGTGATGGATTTGCTCAGCGTCTCCTGCGGCAGGCCAAAGCGGGCAAGATCGCTGATAAATTTTTCCGGCTCCGGCGTTTTATTGCGGATTTGCCACGGGAAAATCAGGTTGTCATAGACCGTATCGCCAAAAAGCGCGGGGGTTTGCACGCAGTAGGAGACCTGCTGGCGATAGCTTTCCGGGGACAGCGTTGCGATATCCTGTCCTTCAAACAGAATGGTTCCCTCCGTCGGGCTAAGGAGTGAGGCCACAATCTTCAGCAGCGTACTTTTACCGCAGCCTGAGGGGCCCGTGATGAGTTTAAACTCGCCCGGCGACAGGCTAAACCCGACGTGCTGCAGGATCGTGTTTTCCCCGACACGAAATCCGATATCCCTGAGATGTAATCGTTTTTTGTTATCGTTCATTGCGCTTCCGTTAACCGCTTCGTGTAACAACCGTGTGTAGCATAATCCTTTCGTCCGCACAGAGCGAATAGCCTCACGCTAAAGCAAGTGTTAAACTTTTTGTTTGTTATTTGTCACCACCATCACTACAGGAAGTATGCGACATGGCACATATCTTTTATGAGTTTCCTTCCCTGAAGCCTGGTGTTCCTGATGTCGAAACATTAATGGAAGTCATCAAATCGTCGGAACTCACGCGTTTTGTCATTGGTGCAGAGGTGGTGGATTTTGTTAAGAAGGCGCTCATCGTGAACACCACGATCGGCAGTTTCAAAAATTGCTATTTCGCCTTTGACAACGGGACACACTTCCTTGAATTTGACGGCAAGGGAAAATCAAAACGTTTCGATGAGGTACCCGACTGGTTCGTCTCTCCGGCTGAATTTTCCCGTACCCAGTGGCTTATCAACCACAGTCTTGCGGATGTGAAAGCTACCCGGTTCATTGACGTGCTGATGTCCTACCCGCTGAAAGAGCGCCGCGCGCACTGTAATTTGTTATTCGGGCTGGAGCTGGAGAAGGTGAATGCGGTTCCGGCCGCAGCGTCAGCCGCAGGGAAAATCGGCAATAAAAACGGTAAAACGACCAAACCGCGCGTGACCGATCTGGGATCGTTTGAATTGTTCAGCCAGTTTTTTGCACGCATGAAAACCGCCGTGCTGGCCGACGAGTTCCCTACCCTGCAGGTCCTGACGGGCATGGATAACCTGACAAAAGCGCCGCATAATTTAAAGCAAGGTATCAGAACCTGGTTTAAAGCCATCGCGGGCGACCTTCCACCGAATAACAAACGCGTAGAAGCGGGGAATGCCGTTCTGTTCTGCGCTCCTGTCCGCGAACAGATCCAGCGTATCGAAGCGCTGGGGCTGGAGAAGTACTACCAGGGATTATCCAAAGCCATTGCCGAAGCGGGTGATGGCTTCATCTCTGACTTTACCTATACTTACGAGCAATAAACACACACATCTCTCGTCACAGCATGCAAAACAGGAGGTTTTTATGCTTATCGTTGTTCCTGTCCTTATTTTTGTTGCGCTGGTTATTGTGGGCGCAGGCGTCAAAATTGTCCCTCAGGGTTATCAGTGGACCGTTGAGCGTTTCGGTCGCTACACCAACACGCTCCAGCCGGGCTTAAGCCTGATTGTTCCGTTTATGGACAGAATTGGTCGCAAGATCAACATGATGGAACAGGTGCTGGACATTCCTTCTCAGGAGATCATCTCCAAAGATAACGCCAACGTCACCATCGACGCCGTCTGCTTTATTCAGGTGATTGATGCGCCGAAAGCAGCCTATGAGGTCAGCAACCTGGAGCTGGCGATCGTCAACCTGACGATGACCAACATCCGTACCGTGCTCGGCTCGATGGAGCTGGACGAGATGCTTTCCCAGCGCGACAGCATCAATACCCGCCTGCTGCACATTGTCGATGAGGCAACGAACCCGTGGGGGATCAAGGTCACCCGTATCGAGATCCGCGACGTGCGCCCACCGGCGGAGCTGATCGCCTCCATGAACGCCCAGATGAAGGCCGAGCGAACCAAGCGTGCCTACATTCTGGAAGCCGAAGGGGTGCGTCAGGCGGAGATCCTCAAAGCGGAAGGTGAAAAACAGTCGCAGATCCTGAAAGCCGAGGGCGAACGTCAGTCCGCATTTTTACAGGCGGAAGCGCGTGAACGTTCGGCAGAAGCGGAAGCCCGTGCGACCCAGATGGTGTCTGAGGCGATTGCCGCCGGTGATATCCAGGCCGTGAACTACTTCGTCGCGCAAAAATATACCGATGCGCTGAAAGAGATCGGCTCCGCGAACAACAGTAAAGTGGTGATGATGCCGCTGGAGGCCAGCAGCCTGATGGGCTCTATCGCCGGTATTGCCGAGCTGATTAAAGACAGCGGAAACGAGCGTAAAAAATGATTGAGCTGATCGTTGCACATCCTCACGCCTTCTGGCTAAGCCTCGGTGGCTTATTGCTGGCGGCGGAGATGCTGGGCGGCAACGGCTACCTGCTCTGGAGCGGTGTTGCCGCTGTCATTACTGGCCTTCTGGTCTGGATCCTTCCGCTGGACTGGGCGTGGCAGGGCGCGCTGTTTGCCGTGCTCACGCTGGTGGCCGCGTGGCTGTGGTGGCGCTGGCTAAACCGGCGGGTTAACGAGCAGAAGCCGCTGGACGCGCACCTTAACCAGCGCGGACAGCAGATTGTCGGCAAGCGTTTTACGCTCGACACCGGGCTGGTGAACGGGCGCGGGCATATGCGCGTGGGCGACAGCTCGTGGCCGGTGGTCGCCGACGACGACCTCAGCGCCGGTACGCGGGTTGAGGTCATTGCGGTGGAAGGCATTACCCTGCGGGTGAAAGCCTGCTAAGCAGAAGCCTTGCGATGACAGCAGCCGGCAAGATTGTCGATAATCGGGCAGTCGGCGCTGTCATCCCCCGGACAGGATTCCGCGAGCTGCAGCAGCTGTTCGCGCATCGCCTGCAGCTCGATGATGTGGCGTTCGATCTCGGCCACTTTTTCCAGCGTGCGTTTTTTCACGTCGGCGCTGTGACGCTTCGGATCGTTGAACAGGTTAACCAGCTCGCCGCACTCTTCCAGATTAAAACCGACCTGTCTTGCCTGGCGCAGTAGCGTCAGCTCATCAATATGCAGTTTCGTATAGCTGCGGTAGCCGTTTTCGCTGCGCAGCGGTGGCGTCACCAGCCCCTTCTCTTCATAAAAGCGGATTGCCTTGCTGGTTAAGCCGGTTTTTTTTGCCACGTCGCTGATATTCACATTTCCCCCTTGACCTTCCCCTTGATGGAAGGTTTAACCTTCATAACAGTTAGCGAAAAGCGTTACTCCGGTCAACTACTGACCAGTTCATTATACGGGAGTTTTGTTATGTCTCACACTATCGACCTGACGCTGGACGGCCTCTCCTGCGGCCACTGCGTCAAACGCGTTAAAGAAAGCCTGGAACAGCGCCCTGACGTTGAAAGCGCTGACGTGACTATCGATCGTGCCGCCGTGACCGGCAGCGCCAGCGCGGATGCGCTGATCGATACCATCAAGCAGGCCGGTTACGGGGCGGAGTTAAGCCACCCAAAGGCTAAACCGCTGGCAGAGTCATCATCCCCGTCGGAAGCGCTGACAGCGGCCACTCCTGAGCTTCCGGCAGCTGATGATATTGACGACAGCCAACAGCTGCTGATCAACGGCATGAGCTGCGCCAGCTGCGTCTCCCGGGTACAAAACGCCTTGCAGGCCGTACCGGGCGTCGCGCAGGCACGGGTCAATCTTGCGGAGCGTACTGCGCTGGTGATGGGCAGTGCCTCCGCCGCAGATTTAGTGCAGGCCGTTGAGAAAGCGGGCTACGGGGCGGAGGCCATCGAAGATGATGCCGAGCGCCGCGAGCGCCAGCAGGAAACGGCTATCGCCACCATGAAGCGCTTCCGCTGGCAGGCGATTGTCGCTCTGCTGGTCGGGGTGCCGGTCATGGTGTGGGGGATGATCGGCGACAACATGATGGTCACCGACGACAACCGCACGCTGTGGCTGGTGATTGGCCTGATTACCCTTGCGGTAATGGTGTTTGCAGGCGGACATTTTTATACCAGCGCCTGGAAGAGCCTGAAAAACCGCACCGCGACGATGGATACGCTGGTGGCGCTCGGTACCGGCGCGGCGTGGCTCTATTCGATGAGCGTGAACGTCTGGCCCCAGTGGTTCCCAATGGAGGCGCGCCATCTCTACTATGAAGCGAGCGCGATGATTATCGGCCTGATTAACCTGGGCCATATGCTGGAAGCCCGCGCCCGTCAGCGCTCCTCGAAAGCGCTGGAAAGATTGCTTGATTTAACCCCGCCGACGGCCCGCGTGGTCACGGACGAGGGGGAGAAAAGCGTCCCGCTGGCGGAAGTTCAGCCCGGCATGACGCTGCGCCTGACGACGGGCGATCGCGTTCCCGTTGACGGTAAGATAACCCAGGGCGAAGCCTGGCTGGATGAAGCGATGCTGACCGGCGAGCCTATCCCTCAGCAGAAATCAGACGGCGACGCCGTTCATGCCGGCACGGTGGTGCAGGACGGCAGCGTGCTGTTTACCGCCAGCGCCGTCGGCAGCCACACGACGCTGTCGCGTATTATCCGCATGGTGCGCCAGGCCCAGAGCAGCAAGCCGGAAATTGGCCAGCTTGCTGACAGAATCTCGGCCATTTTTGTGCCGGTGGTGGTCGGCATTGCCCTGCTGAGCGCGGCTATCTGGTATTTCTTCGGCCCCGCGCCGCAGATTGTTTACACCCTGGTGATCGCCACCACGGTGCTGATCATCGCCTGTCCTTGCGCCCTTGGCCTGGCGACTCCAATGTCGATTATCTCCGGCGTAGGCCGCGCGGCCGAATTTGGCGTACTGGTGCGGGATGCGGACGCGCTGCAGCGGGCCAGCACCCTCGACACGCTGGTGTTTGATAAAACCGGCACGCTGACCGAAGGCAAACCGCAGGTGGTGGCCGTCACTACCGCAGGCATTGCGCAAGAGGACGCGCTGCGTCTCGCCGCCGCGCTGGAGCAAGGCTCCAGCCATCCGCTGGCGCGCGCCATTCTCGATAAAGCGAATGCTTCTGCCCTGCCGCCGGTCAGCAATTTCCGCACCCTGCGCGGGCTCGGCGTCAGCGGTGAAGCAGAAGGCCACGCGCTGCTGCTGGGCAACCAGGCCTTGCTCAATGAAAACGGTATTGATACCTCCGCGCTGGAAAGCGAGCTGAACGCTCAGGCGTCTCAGGGCGCCACGCCGGTTCTGCTGGCGGTGGATGGCAAAGCCGCCGCGCTGCTGGCCGTGCGCGATCCGCTTCGCCAGGACAGCGTGGATGCCCTGCAGCGCCTGCACCGCGCCGGCTACCGTTTGGTGATGCTGACCGGGGATAACCCAACCACCGCCAACGCCATCGCGAAAGAGGCCGGAATTGATGAGGTGATTGCAGGCGTACTGCCGGACGGTAAAGCAGACGCCATCAAGAAACTGCAAAGTCAGGGTCGTCAGGTGGCGATGGTCGGCGACGGCATCAACGATGCCCCGGCGCTGGCCCAGGCGGACGTGGGGATTGCCATGGGCGGCGGGAGCGATGTCGCCATTGAAACCGCTGCTATTACGCTGATGCGCCATAGCCTGATGGGGGTTGCCGACGCGCTGGCCATTTCAAAAGCCACGCTGCGCAACATGAAGCAGAACCTGCTGGGGGCATTTATCTATAACTCGCTCGGTATCCCGATCGCGGCCGGTATTTTGTGGCCGCTGACCGGCACGCTGCTTAACCCGGTGGTCGCGGGTGCGGCGATGGCGCTCTCCTCCATTACCGTGGTGAGCAACGCCAACCGGCTGCTGCGCTTTAAACCGAAGGATTGAACCTTGTACCCGTACGCGCTAGCATGAACCTTTCCATTCATGGAGCGCGTATGGGTCTGTTTAATCGTATAAAAGCATCGTTTCGCGCCCTCTTTCCTCGCCGTTACGCCTGGCCTGGTCTGGATATCTCTCTTCCCGGCGGGCAACACCTGCACCTGGTCGGCAGCATCCATATGGGTACGCAGGATATGTCTCCCCTGCCGCCCGGCCTGATAAAACTGCTGAAACGCGCCGACGCGCTGGTCGTTGAGGCGGACATCTCTGGTCAGGAGTCACCGTTTGCCGGGCTCGAGAGCGATCTCCCCCTGGCGGAACGTCTGGATGATGCCCAGCTTGCGGAACTGACGCGCGTCGCGGATGAAACCGGCGTGTCGCTCTCCATGATTGACACCCTGCCGCTCTGGCAAATTGCGATGGTGCTGCAGGCCACGCAGGCGCAGCGTCTGGGGCTGCGCGGTGACTACGGCATTGATTACCAGCTGCTGAACGCGGCAAGGGCGCGCAGCCTGCCCATCATCGAGCTGGAAGGGACGGACAGCCAGATTGCGCTTCTGCGTCAGCTTCCCGACGACGGCCTGATGCTGCTGGATGATACGTTGACCCACTGGCATACCAACGCCCGCCTGCTGCAGACCATGATTGGCTGGTGGCTGGATGCGCCGCCTGAAGACGGTAAGCTGGCGTTACCGTCAACGTTCAGCGAATCGCTGTACGATGTTCTGATGAACGCGCGCAACAAAGCCTGGCGGCAGACGCTGCATGCGTTACCTGCCGGGCATTACGTGGTGGCGGTTGGGGCGTTACATTTGTACGGAGAAGGGAATTTGCCGTCACTGCTGAAATAAAAAAATGGCCAATATTTCTATTGGCCCGTCAAAGAGGAATTTCATCGTTTTTATTATGCCGAAGGAGACCTTCGGTTGAGCCGATTGTCGCTCAAAGTGACCATCACTGCCAATACTATTGCGCAAGATGGTGCTATTTTTTAGACAAACGTCAGGCGTATGCTGTTGGCATGATTTGTCTGTCGTAAGAAGGATAGCTATGACTCCCGCCGTTAAATTACTCGAAAAAAACAACATTTCTTTCCGGATCCACACTTACGATCACGATCCGAATGAGACTAACTTTGGTGATGAAGTGGTGCGCAAGCTGGGTCTGAACGCGGACCAGGTTTATAAAACGCTGCTGGTAGCGGTGAACGGTGATATGAAACACCTCGCCGTTGCGGTTACCCCGGTGGCGGGACAGCTGGATCTGAAGAAAGTCGCCAAAGCGCTGGGCGCGAAGAAGGTGGATATGGCCGATCCGATGGTGGCGCAACGCACCACGGGCTACCTGGTGGGCGGCATCAGCCCGCTCGGGCAGAAAAAACGCCTGCCGACGCTGATCGATGCGCCTTCACAGGAGTTTGACACCATCTTTATATCCGGCGGCAAACGCGGGCTGGATATCGAGCTGGCGGCGGGCGATCTGGCGAAAATGCTGGACGCGAAATTTGCGGATATTGCGCGCCGGGAGTAAAAGAAAAAGCCGGGTGGCGGCTACGCCTTACCCGGCCTACATTTTGCACCCGTAGGCCCGGTAAGCGCAGCGCCACCGGGCAACACACCCGCACTACTGCCAGCTCACCTCACCCTTCGGCTCGTACGCATTCACGTCAATCGGCGAATTCTGCTCGATGAACTGCTTCAGCACCTCCGCATCGATAAAGCCGGTATTCACATATCCCGGTTTATTATCAATATGCGGATAGCCGTCGCCGCCGGTGGCGTTGAAGCTTAAGGTCGCCAGACGGTACGTTTTAGCCGGATCAACCGGTTCGCCTTTGATCTTCAGATCGTTAAGCTTGCCGTCTTTCGCGACGAAGCTGACGTTAGCAAACTGCGGATAGGCCCCGGAATCCGGCTTCATCTGCGCCACGGCGGTCAGGTAGTCAATCACCTCTTTCCCGCTCATATCCGCATAGACCACCACGTTGCCGAACGGCTGCACCTTCAGGACGTCTTTATAGGTGATGTTTCCACCTTCGATAGAGTCACGAATGCCGCCGCCGCTCATCACGCCGAAGTCAGCGCCGGTGCGCGCCATTTGCGCCGCCAGCACCAGGTGGCCCATGTTGGTCTGCACGAAGCGAACTTTACTGCGGTCCCCCTCCAGACGACCGTTCAGCGTGCCGATTTTCACGTCCAGCTGCGCCTTGCCTTTGCTCTGGAACGGCGTCAGCAGGGAGAGCATCTGCTGGTTCTCAGCAATCTCTGGCGTGTAGAGTACGCGCTCACTTTTCCCGTCCGGGTAGGTGACTTTCTTCTTCAGGTTAACCGGGATGAGCTGATAGTGAACCAGCTTCATCTCGCCGTTACGGAACTCGAAATCCGCCCGGCCCACGTATTTTCCCCACTCGTGCGCCTGCACTATCCAGATACGGTTCTGACGGTCCGGCGCGCACGGCGTGCCCGGCACGTAGTCCACCTGCTTTTTGTTCTCCGAAGCCATACATACCGGGTCCTGTGAGTGACCACCCACAATCATTGCCAGCGAGCCCGCAGGCAGGCTGCGCGCCATCTCCACGTCGCCGGGAGCATTGGAGCCGTGCTCACCGTTGTCGTAGTGCCCCATGTGCGTGGTGGCGATAATCACGTCCGGCTTTTCGTTTTGCTGCAGCTCCTGAATCACCAGCTTCGCTTCGTCTGCCGGTTTGCGGAATTCGATATCGGTAAAGAACTCGGGGTTACCAATTTTCGCCGTATCGTCGGTGGTTAAGCCGATGACCGCGATCTTCAGATCCTGACGCTTAAACAGCGCCCACGGCTTAAACAGGCGTTCGCCGGTGCTTTTCTGGTAAATATTGGCGGAGAGGAAGGGGAATTTGGCCCATTTTTCCTGCTGACGCAGCACGGTGAGCGGATTATCAAACTCATGGTTACCCACGGCCATCGCGTCGTAGCCAATCAGGTTCATACCGCGAAAATCAGGTTCCGCGTCCTGCAAATCGGATTCCGGCACGCCGGTATTGATATCGCCCCCCGACAGCAGCAGCACGCTGCCACCCTGGGCCGCAACCTCTTTACGAATGCCGTCCACCAGCGTTTTTTGTGCCGACAGGCCATATTCGCCGTATTCACTGCGCCAGAAATGACCGTGGTGATCGTTGGTATGCAGAATGGTGATTTTATAGGTTTTGTCTTTTTCATACGCCTGCGCGGGCAGGCTTACCAGGCCCCATGCGGCGATGAGCGCCAGCGCGACGCCCCGCTTCATTAACTTCATCTTCTCTCTCCCTGACCAATAGACAAAGGCAAAAATTACAGTGACTAACAAGAATAGACAAATAAGTTTTCAGAATTGCGACTTTCTTCAAATGTCCCGGGCGGGTATGTTAGTCGGATAATAATTACACCCTGCATCTCTAATAACTAAAGACGTGGTACTTCTCTCTATGGCAATCAGTGAATCAACCCAGCCCGTTCCGGGCGCGCCGGCGTCGCGCACCTCCTTTAAAGTCTTAGGCGCAATCAGCCTCTCACACCTGCTCAACGATATGATCCAGTCGTTGATTCTGGCCATTTATCCGCTGCTGCAGTCCGAGTTCTCACTCACCTTCGTGCAGATCGGGATGATCACCCTGACCTTCCAGCTGGCTTCCTCACTGCTGCAGCCGGTGGTGGGCTACTGGACGGATAAATACCCGATGCCGTGGTCGCTGCCGATTGGCATGTGCTTTACCTTAAGCGGGCTGGTGCTGCTGGCCATGGCGGGGAGTTTTGAAGCGGTGTTGGTTGCCGCCGCGCTGGTGGGCACAGGATCGTCCGTCTTCCATCCGGAGTCCTCGCGCGTGGCGCGTATGGCTTCAGGGGGGCGTCACGGGCTTGCGCAGTCTCTCTTCCAGGTGGGCGGTAACTTTGGTAGCTCTCTCGGCCCGCTGCTGGCCGCGGTGGTTATTGCCCCTTATGGTAAAGGCAACGTGGCATGGTTTGTGCTGGCCGCGCTGCTGGCGATTATCGTGCTGGCGCAGATCAGCCGCTGGTATGCCGCTCAGCATCGCGTGAATAAAGGGAAACCTAAAGCGAAGGTTATCAATCCCCTGCCGCGCAATAAGGTTATCCTGGCCGTCTCTGTGCTGCTGGTGCTGATTTTCTCGAAATACTTCTATATGGCGAGCATCAGCAGCTATTACACCTTTTATCTGATGCAAAAATTCGGATTATCGGTACAGAACGCGCAGATCCACCTGTTTGCCTTCCTGTTCGCCGTAGCGGCAGGTACGGTCATTGGCGGGCCTGTGGGGGATAAGATTGGGCGTAAATATGTCATTTGGGGCTCTATCCTCGGCGTGGCGCCGTTTACCCTTATTTTGCCGTACGCGAGCCTTGAATGGACGGGGATTTTAACCGTGATTATTGGTTTTATCCTCGCTTCCGCGTTTTCCGCCATTCTGGTTTATGCCCAGGAGCTGCTGCCTGGCCGTATCGGTATGGTGTCCGGACTCTTTTTCGGTTTCGCCTTCGGCATGGGAGGGCTTGGCGCAGCGGTGTTAGGGATGGTTGCGGATCACACCAGCATCTTCCTGGTTTATAAAATCTGCGCTTTCCTGCCGCTTCTTGGGATGTTAACCATATTCCTGCCTGATAACCGTCATAAAGCCTAAATTACGGGTAGCCAAAGTTTTACTTTGGCTACCTGATACCCTGATGCCATAAGGGTTTCTTCTTCATCCCCTCGCTGAATTTATCAAAATGCGCTTTTTTACGTGCATATTGCTGTTTTATTCAAACTTCAACAATTATTCATAAACATAAGGGTAAAAATTGTCATAAACTATTACTCGGTTTTTTGGTTTTTCGCCAAAAAGGAACACCCACAACGAAAGGAGACGGAATGCACCACGCCACACCGCTTATCACCACCATTGTTGGTGGACTTGTGCTCGCTTTTATCCTCGGCATGATTGCCAATAAACTGCGTATTTCTCCTCTTGTCGGCTATCTGTTAGCGGGTGTACTGGCGGGACCGTTTACGCCAGGCTTCGTGGCGGATACCAAACTGGCCCCTGAGCTGGCGGAATTGGGCGTGATTCTGCTGATGTTCGGCGTCGGCCTGCACTTCTCCCTGAAGGATTTGATGGCGGTAAAGTCGATTGCCATACCGGGAGCGATCGCCCAGATAGGGGTGGCGACGCTGCTGGGGATGGCGCTTTCAGCGGTGCTGGGCTGGTCGTTAATGACCGGTATCGTTTTTGGGCTGTGTCTCTCAACCGCCAGTACCGTGGTGCTGCTGCGCGCGCTTGAAGAGAGACAGCTGATAGACAGCCAGCGCGGGCAAATCGCGATAGGCTGGCTGATTGTTGAAGATCTGGTGATGGTGCTGACGCTGGTCCTGCTGCCTGCCGTCGCCGGGATGATGGAAAAAGACAACGTCGGCTTTGCCTCGCTGGCGCTGGATATGGGTATTACCATCGGTAAGGTTGTGGCGTTTATCGCCATCATGATGCTGGTAGGCCGCCGTCTGGTACCGTGGATCATGTCCCGCAGCGCGGCGACCGGCTCACGCGAGCTGTTCACCCTCTCCGTGCTGGCGCTGGCGCTGGGTATCGCGTTTGGTGCCGTAGAGCTGTTTGATGTCTCCTTTGCCCTGGGCGCGTTCTTCGCCGGGATGGTGCTGAACGAATCCGAGTTGAGCCACCGCGCGGCGCACGACACCCTGCCGCTGCGCGACGCCTTCGCCGTGCTGTTCTTCGTCTCCGTCGGGATGCTGTTTGACCCGATGGTTCTGATTCACCAGCCGCTGGCCGTGCTGGGCACGCTGGCGATCATCATCTTTGGTAAGTCGCTCGCCGCCTTCTTCCTGGTGCGGATGTTTGGCCACTCTCCGCGCACGGCGCTAACCATCGCCGCCAGCCTGGCACAAATTGGTGAGTTCGCCTTTATTCTGGCCGGTCTGGGCATGGCCCTGAACCTGCTGCCGCAGGCGGGGCAAAACCTGGTGCTGGCGGGGGCGATTCTGTCGATTATGCTGAACCCGGTGCTGTTTGCCCTGTTGGAAAAATACCTCGATAAAACCGAAACGCTGGAAGAACAGACGCTCGAAGAGGCCATCGAAGAAGAGAAGCAGATCCCGGTGGATATTTGCAATCACGCCCTGCTGGTCGGCTTTGGCCGCGTGGGCAGCCTGCTCGGTGAGAAGCTGATGGCGCAGGGCATTCCGCTGGTGGTGATTGAGACCTCACGCACCCGCGTCGACGAGCTGCGCGAGCGCGGTATTCGTGCGGTGCTGGGCAATGCGGCTAACGAAGAGATCATGAATCTGGCGCACCTGGACTGCGCGCGCTGGCTGCTGCTGACCATCCCTAACGGCTATGAAGCGGGTGAGATTGTGGCTTCGGCGCGCGAGAAGTGCCCAACGATTGAGATTATCGCCCGGGCGCATTATGACGACGAGGTGGAGTACATTACCGAGCGCGGTGCGAATAAGGTGGTAATGGGCGAGCGCGAGATTGCGAATACGATGCTGACGCTGCTGGAGAAACCGCCGGTTGAAGAGGCGGTGACGGGTTAATTTAGTGCGGCCTGATGCCCTCACCCTAACCCTCTCCCACAGGGAGAGGGAATAAACACTAAAAACGGCAACCTGGGTTGCCGTTTTGCTTTTACCTGTCCCAGTACGCCTCTTCGAGGCTGTCTTCCCGTTCCGGCAGGCCACGCGTTAAGCGCGGTGAGTGCTGGTTCAGCACCTGATAGCTCACGCGGTTCGCGTATTTACACACCTGCGCCAGCGACGAATAGGTCAGCCAGCTGAACTTGTGCTTGCTGGAGTTCGGCACGTTGGTTTTGTGGTAGGCGTTAGCGGTGATGTCGTGCAGCAGCGCGGCCAGCGCGCCGTCGCCCGCACCGTTGGTGTTCATGATCTTCTCCGGTCCGCCCATATATGGCGCGATATGAGAATAGATACGCAGCGGATTCACGCAATCTTTGTAACGCATGCCGCGGCTGAACTCGTACTGGTTGAACTCGGCAATCGCACCGGGCAGCAGCGGGTGCTGGGTTTTGCGTTTGCTCTCTTCTTCCGTGAAGCCGGCCATATACAGCCCAACCGGGCCAGCGGTGCAGAGCACCAGATCCACCCAGTCCAGCGCTTTGTCAGACGCCAGCAGCGGATCGCTTTCGCCGGTCAGCGCTTCGGCCTCTTCTTCGTTCATCGCCAGAATCGAGACGTGCTCTTTCAGGAAGGCCTGCCACCACTCCGGGTTATCGGCGATAACGAATTTCGTGCCCAGCGTCAGAACGACCGGCACGTTGTATTTCTTCGCGTACTCAATCGCCTTCATGGTCGCTTCCGGCATGGGCTCGCCCGGCTTACAGCGCACCAGGTAGGAGGTTAGCACCAGCGCAGAGGCGCCCGCGATCACCTCTTCAGGAATACTCTCGGCGCGCAGCTTGTTCATATGACCCGGACTGATGGCAAAAGTACGCTCGCCGGACTCACCGATCAGCGTAAAGCAGCGGCCAATCGGCCCGTCAACGCCCTGCAGGTAGTTCAGATCGGTACGGCTGGAGGTGTTGCAGAGATAGCGGTAGGCGTAGCCACCGATTTCGATATTGCTGCACATCACGCCGAGCAGCACCGAACGGTCGTCTGCCAGCACGGAGTAGTTGTGCATGGTATTGCCGATGGTGCCACCGGCGAACTGATGGGTAATCAGGTTTTCGCGCACCAGCTCCTGATACAGCGCTTCGGCAACGTCATCCTCAATCACAAGCGAATGCCCGGCGCTCAGACCGTAACGCGCAACAAACGCATCATCCACTTTGGCTTCAATATCTACCAGCGTCTGATCGATACCCACGACCCATGCCGCGCTGGTTTCGTTTTCTGGCTGGATTTGCTGCAGGAGCGGATCGCGAGCGTTAACGGGGAAGTAGTGTTTGGATTTGCGTTTACCGGGAAATTTCATGGTCTGAACTGTACGAAGAATATGGGCCGGGAATGTTAGCACAAACCCGGCCCGGAGTGCGATCAGCGGCTGTTCGTTACCAGCGAGACCATCATGTCGATATGTTCAGGCGAGTCGTTAAGCGCCGGAATGTACTCGTACTTTTCGCCGCCAGCCTCAAGGAAAAATTCCCGGTTTTGCACCGCGATCTCCTCCAGCGTTTCCAGACAGTCGGCCGAGAAGCCCGGCGACATCACCTGAATGTGCTTCACGCCCTTCTCACCGAGCATTTTGAGGGTTTCATCGGTGTACGGCGTCAGCCACGGCTCGCGGCCGAAGCGCGACTGGAAGGTCATCATCACCTTCTCCGGCGGCAGGCCAAGGGCGGAGACCAGCTCGCGCGTGGTATCGCGGCAGCGCTGCGGATAATCATCCCCTTCATTGGCGAAACGCTGCGGGATCCCGTGATAGGAAAGCAGCAGCAGATCCGGCTCGCCGTGCTTTTCAAACGACGCGCGCGCGCTGTTGGCAAGCGCCTGGATGTAGAGATCGTTATCCGCGTAGTCGCGAATAAAGGTCACGCCCGGAATGCGGCGGCGGGTCGCCAGAATACGGGCCAGCTCGTCCCAGACGGCGGCCACCGTCGAGCAGGAGTATTGCGGGTAGAGCGCCAGCACGACGATATGGTCCACGCCCTGCGCCAGCAGGGATTCCACCGCGCTTTTCAGGGACGGTTTTCCGTAGCTCATGCCGAGCGCAACGGGCATATCCGGCAGGCGGGCAGCCAGCGCTTTTTCCTGACGACGGCTGTAAACCATCAGCGGCGAGCCCTCTTCCATCCAGACGGACTGATAGAGTTTGGCGACGCGCGGAGAACGAATCGGCAGAATGACGCCACGCAGCAGCGGCCACCACAGCAGTCTCGGGAAATCCACGACGCGCGTGTCGCTTAAAAATTGTCGCAGGTAGCGTTTTACCGCGTCTGATGTAGGTGCTTCTGGAGTACCCAGATTGGCAAGCAGGATGCCGGTTTTCGCCTGACTCATTCACGCCTCTTAACCATTTGATAGGTTGTCAATTGTAGCGGAAATGCGTTTAAACGAAACCCATTGCTGTAATAGGTAAGATGAGAATATTTCTCACCCGGGAGCCCGGGTGAGAGGCGCGCGATTAGCCGAGGATTTTTTCCAGCTCTGCACGTACGTCAGCCACGGCTTTGGTGCCGTCAACTTTCGCGTATTTGGTGTTACCCGCCTGCGCTTCTTTGGTGTAGTAGCCGATCAGCGGCGCGGTCATCTGATGGTATTCCACCAGGCGTTTACGCACGGTCTCTTCCTGATCGTCTTTACGGGTGGTCAGCTCTTCGCCGGTCACGTCGTCTTTGCCTTCAACCTTAGGTGGGTTGAATTTGATGTGGTAAACGCGGCCAGAAGCAGCGTGTACGCGACGGCCAACGATACGGTCAACGATCAGCTCGTCCGGTACGTCGAACTCCAGAACGTAGTCCACGTTGATGCCCGCTTCTTTCATGGCGTCAGCCTGAGGAATGGTGCGTGGGAAGCCGTCCAGCAGGAAACCGTTACGGCAGTCTTCCTGAGCAATGCGCTCTTTGACCAGAGCAATTACCAGCTCGTCGGTCACCAGCTTGCCTGCGTCCATGATGTCTTTCGCTTGTTTACCCAGCTCGGAGCCAGATTTAACAGCGGCGCGCAGCATGTCACCGGTGGAGATTTGCGGAATACCGTATTTCTCCATGATGAACTGAGCCTGAGTTCCTTTACCCGCGCCCGGAGCGCCAAGCAGAATAATACGCATTGCGAAAATCCCCTCAAAAGTCGTTTCAATTTTTCAAAAGCGCTAAACAATACCACCAGAACGGGCATCGCTCAAGGAAGGCGGGAAGGCTGAAACGGTTAACGGGGGGAGATTATTTGGGTTAGTGCGGTTGATTCCCCCTCACCCTAACCCTCTCCCCAAAGGGGAGAGGGAATTTGAACACCCTCTCCCCTTTGGGGAGAGGGCAGGGTGAGGGGCAGGTGTTTAGTTACGCCAGCAGCAGCGCATTCACACGTTTAATGAACAGGTTAGGATCTTCCAGCGTGCCGCGCTCGGCCAGCAGGGACTGATCCAGCAGCAGTTCAACCCACTCGGCAAAGCGGGCGTCGTCCTGGGTGTCTGCCGCACGTTTCACCAGCGGGTGATCCGGATTAAGCTCAAAGATATATTTCACTTCCGGCATCGCCTGGCCCGCCGCCGCGAACAGCTTCGCCATCTGGGTGCCCATTTCATCGGCATCGGTGGTGACAATAGCCGGAGTATCGGTCAGACGGTGCGTGAAGCGCACCTCTTTCACGCGATCGCCCAGCAGGGTTTTCACGCGCTCAACGAACGGCTCCAGCGCCTTCTCGGCTTCTTTCGCGCTTTCGTCCACTTCATCCGCCAGCTTGTCGATGGACTCGTCGGCTTTGGCAACGGACTGGAAGGATTTACCGTCGAACTCGGTCAGGTAGTTCATCATCCACTCGTCGATGCGGTCAGAAAGCAGCAGCACTTCGATGCCTTTCTTACGCAGCAGCTCCAGGTGCGGGCTGCTCTTCGCCGCCGCGTAGCTGTCGGCGGTGATGTAGTAGATCTTCTCCTGCCCTTCTTTCATGCGGGAGACGTACTCTTCCAGCGACACGGTCTGCGCGGAGGAGTCGGTATGCGTAGAGGCGAAGCGCAGCAGTTTGGCGATCGTTTCAACGTTCGCGGTGTCTTCCGCCGGGCCTTCTTTCAGCACCAGGCCGAACTGTTTCCAGAAGGTCTGATATTTTTCCGCATCGTCTTTCGCCAGTTTTTCCAGCATCTGCAGCGCACGTTTGGTCAGGGCGTTGCGCAGGTTACGGGTGACGGTGCTGTCCTGCAGAATTTCACGCGAGACGTTGAGCGGCAGATCGTTGGAATCTATCAGACCGCGTACAAAGCGCAGGTAGTTCGGCATGAACTGCTCGGCGTCGTCCATGATGAAGACGCGCTGCACGTACAGCTTCAGGCCGTGCTTGTGATCGCGGTTCCACATGTCCCACGGCGCCTGCGCCGGGATGTACAGCAGGCTGGTGTACTCCTGCTTCCCTTCCACGCGGTTGTGGCTCCAGGTCAGCGGGTCGGTAAAGTCGTGGGCGATATGCTTGTAGAACTCGTTGTATTCGTCGTCTTTAATTTCAGACTTGTTGCGCGTCCACAGCGCCTGCGCCTTGTTGATCTTCTCCCAGGAAACCACGGTTTCGCCGTCTTTCTCTTCCTGTTTTTCAATCTCAACCGGCAGGGCGATGTGATCGGAATATTTACTGATGATGGAGCGCACGCGCCAGTCGTTCAGGAAATCGTCTTCCCCTTCGCGCAGGTGCAGGGTGATTTCGGTACCGCGATCCGCCTTGGTGATGTCACCAACGGTGTATTCGCCTTCACCTTTAGATTCCCACAGCACGCCGTTTTCGGCGCTGTCGCCTGCCGCACGGGTACGGACGGTGACTTTGTCGGCCACGATAAACGCCGAGTAGAAGCCCACGCCGAACTGGCCGATCAGCTGGCTGTCTTTCGCCTGGTCAGAGCCCATGGACTCAAGGAACGCTTTGGTGCCGGATTTGGCGATGGTGCCGAGGTGGTCGATCACCTCGTCGCGGTTCATCCCAATGCCGTTATCGGCGATGGTCAGGGTGCGGTTCTCTTTATTGAACGAGACGCGCACGCGCAGCTCGCCGTCGCCTTCGTACAGGTCCGGGTTAGACAGCGCGCGGAAGCGCAGCTTGTCCGCCGCGTCCGAGGCGTTGGAAATCAGCTCACGCAGGAAAATTTCTTTGTTGGAATACAGGGAATGGATCATCAGGTGCAGAAGCTGTTTTACTTCTGACTGGAAACCACGGGTTTCTTGTCCTTTCATCTAAGTCGACCTCAACAATGCCATTTAATGGGGTTGTAAAACGTTGAGTGAGAGATGGGGATAAGGGGGGGAATTTTCAAGCGGAGGCCGCGCGCGCAGCCTCCGTTTGGTCAGAAAATAATCTTGTGACGCCCGGCCAGAGAGTGTGACAGCGTGGTGCCGTCCACCATTTCCAGCTCGCCGCCCACCGGCACGCCGTGGGCGATGCGGCTGGCGTCAACGCCGTACTGCGAGCACAGTTCGGCGATGTAGTTGGCGGTTGCCTCCCCTTCCACCGTCGGGTTGGTGGCGAGGATCACCTCTTTGATGGTTTCGGACTCAAGACGCTGTTCAAGGCGGTCAAGACCGATATCATCCGGGCCAATACCGTCCAGCGGGGAGAGATGCCCCATCAGCACGAAGTAGCGGCCGGAAAACTGCCCGGTTTGCTCAATGGCGTAGATGTCCGCCGGACTCTCCACCACGCAAATCTGACCGTTTTCCTGACGACGCGGGTTCGTACAGATGTTACACACGTCCTGCTCGGTAAAGGTGCGGCAATCCGCACAGTGACCTATTTCTGACATGGCGCGGGTTAAAGCCTGCGCCAGGCGCATCCCGCCGCTGCGGTCGCGCTGCAATAGCGTAAACGCCATGCGCTGCGCCGACTTCGGGCCA
Source organism: Enterobacter sp. KB-221C9 (assembly GCF_041320715.1). Taxonomy (NCBI): domain Bacteria; kingdom Pseudomonadati; phylum Pseudomonadota; class Gammaproteobacteria; order Enterobacterales; family Enterobacteriaceae; genus Enterobacter; species Enterobacter sp. KB-221C9. The sequence goes on along the minus strand of NZ_JBGIWG010000003.1, from coordinate 149,529 downwards.
ACGCCCGGCAGGCAGCGCAGTGCTTCCATTAACTGCGTGAGCAGCGGACTGGTTTGCATCAGAATGGCATCTTGAAGCCAGGCGGCAGCTGCATACCGCTGGAAACAGAGGCCATTTTCTCTTTCTGAGTTTCGTCGATACGGCGAGCGGCATCGTTAAACGCGGCTGCAACCAGATCTTCCAGCATCTCTTTGTCGTCTTCGAGCAGGCTCGGGTCGATTTCCACGCGACGGCAGTTGTGCGCACCGTTGATGGTCACTTTGACCAGACCGGCACCGGACTCACCCGTGACTTCCAGCTGAGCGATCTCTTCCTGCATCTTCTGCATTTTTTCCTGCATCTGCTGAGCCTGCTTCATCAGGCCACCCAGACCGCCTTTTCCACCAAACATAGGCTTCTCTCTTTTTCACGTTTAAGGATTACAACCGTAAGTCAGACTCACGATCAAATGGGGCGAATACTCTCTTCATCCAGATCGGCGTCGAAGAACCGGCGCAGGGTCTGAATGTTGTTATCCGCAATAATCGCCTCGCGCGCCTGCGCGAGCTTTTCTTCATAAATGGCCTGGCGCCACTCGAGCGGCGTTTTCACTGCCGGATTATCATCTTCAATGATAGTCAATTCAACCGGCGCGCCCTGTAATGCGGCGAGCGCCTCGGCCAGCGCCTTTTGCGCGCCAGGGGAATTGAGGTGCCGCTGACCCGGACGCAGGTGTAAACGCACCTGATTGCCGTCCTGCTCTTTCCAGGCGTTCAGCGCGACCTGTTCGACCAGCTTCGGCAGCTGGAGTTTGCTGACCTCGGCGGCCCAGGCGTCGCGCGCAATGGACTCTTCGGCAAGCTTCGCGGAAAGCTCCGGCGTTTTCTCATGCTCCAGCGCCTTTTTCAGCGCTTTCGGCGTGGCGACCTCTTCCTTCACCTGTTCGGTGATGGTGGTTGCCTTCCAGCGGTAAGCCTCTTCTTTCACCGGGGCTTTCTGCTCAAGCGCGGACGGCGCAGGACGCGACTGTACGCGCTCCGTTACCGAGGCCAGTCGTTCAAGCGCGGCGTTGTTCACCGGCCGCGCTCTTCCTGGCGCTGCCGGTTCACTCTTTTTTGGTTTGGTTACTCCCTGCGCACGCTGCAGCTGGCTGCGTGCGGCAAGCACCGAACTGGTGGCATCCGACAGCGGCACGTTTTGCTGCGGCGGCGGTGTCGGCTGCGGTGGCACCTGCTGCGGCGACATCACCGCCGTAGGGGCGACCGGCGCGAAAGACTGCCGCGGCACTTCAGGCTCCGGCAACGGCATGCGCGGGTGGAACGCCAGCGCGCGCAGCAGCGTCATTTCAACGCCCATCCGGGGGTCCGGCGCGAACGGTAACTCTTTGCGGCCAATCAGCAGCGTCTGGTAATACAGCTGCACGTCGGCAGGCGGCACGGTGCGGGCAAGTTCACGCATCCGCTGTTCAATAGCGGCCATATCCGCACCGATGGCAGACGGAGAAAGCTGCAGCATCGCCACGCGGTGCAGCAGGCTGAGCATCTCAACCAGCAGCCCTTCCCATTCAATACCCCGGGCAGCGGCGGCATTCACCTGCGACATCACGCGTTCGCCGTTGGCGGCAATCATCGCTTCGATAAGCGACAGCGCCTGATCGTCATCCAGCGTGCCGAGCATGGTGCTGACCGCCTCGGTGGAGAGCTTGCCGTCACCGCTGGCAATCGCCTGGTCGGTCAGGCTTAGCGCATCACGTAGGCTGCCGTCCGCCGCGCGGGCCAGCAGCTGCAGGGCGCGCGGCTCGTGAACGATCTTCTCTTCATCAAGAATGTGCTCAAGCTGCGCGCGGATCTGCTCAACGTCCAGCGCCTTCAGATGGAACTGCAGGCAGCGCGACAGGATCGTGACCGGCAGCTTTTGCGGATCGGTGGTCGCCAGCAGAAACTTCACGTGCGCGGGCGGCTCTTCCAGCGTTTTCAGCAGGGCGTTAAAGCTGTGGCGCGACAGCATGTGCACTTCATCGATCAGGTAGACCTTGAAGCGGCCGCGCGCCGGGGCGTACTGCACGTTATCGAGCAGATCGCGGGTATCTTCCACTTTGGTGCGCGAGGCGGCGTCGATCTCGATCAGATCGACAAAACGCCCCTGCTCGATCTCCCGGCAGTTATCACACACGCCGCACGGCGTGGCGGTGATCCCGGTTTCGCAGTTAAGACCTTTTGCCAGCAAACGGGCAATAGAGGTCTTACCGACGCCGCGGGTGCCGGAGAAAAGATAGGCGTGATGGATGCGACCTAGCGACAAGCCGTTCGCCAGGGCCGTCAGCACATGTTCCTGACCGACAACGTCAGCAAAGGTTTGTGGTCGCCATTTACGGGCTAACACCTGATAACTCATGGGCAGGCTCTGCAACGCTGGAAGGTGAATTTATGGAGGGGAATGCTATCACAACCTCACCCATTGAGCGAGGTTGTGAAAACCGGGATTAATGACCCGGGAAAGGCACCAGGCTGTAGCTGGTGATGCCCTGTTTTTCCAGGCGCTGTTCACCGCCGAGATCGAACAGGTTGATGATGAATGCCGCGTCGGTCACTTCACCACCCAGACGACGGATCAGCTTCACGGTCGCTTCAATGGTACCGCCGGTTGCCAGCAGGTCGTCGACCACCAGCACTTTGTCGCCAGGCTTGATCGCATCAACGTGGATCTCCAGCTGATCGGTGCCGTACTCCAGCTCGTAGCTCTCAGCAATGGTTTCACGCGGCAGTTTGCGCGGCTTACGCACCGGCACAAAACCCACGCCCATTGCCAGCGCAACCGGTGCGCCAAACAGGAAGCCACGGGCTTCGGTACCTACTACTTTGGTGATCCCGGCGTTTTTATAACGCTCGACCAGCAGTTCAATGCTGAGCGCGTACGCTTTCGGGTCTTCCAGCAAGCTGGTGACATCACGGAAAAGAATGCCAGGCTTTGGATAGTCCTGGATGCTTTTGATGCTGTTTTTCAGATATTCAAGCTGCTGTGCAGTTGCGGTCATCGGTTTTGCCTAAATGAAACAGTGTTACTCACAGCGCGCAACGAGTCGGCCAAGGCAACAATTGTTTAACCTTTGACCAGGCGCACCTGTGCTCGAAAACGGTCGAATTTACTGGCTGCGCGTGATAATTGCAACAGCCATGATGAGGCTTCAGTGCTTTTGTTGCTTTTCATCAACCACGGGGATCCGCCACATAAAGAAAAGCAGGCAGGTCAGGATCGCCAGCAGCAGAATGCGTACCCACATCATTTTCACCAGCCATAATGAAATAGCGAAGGTGATGAGGATCACCGCGATCGCGCGCGGCTTCGCGCCGGGCGGCATGGCCCGGTGTTTTTGCCAGTGCCGCAGATAGCCGCCAAACCATGAGCGGTAGAGCAGCCAGTGGTGAAAACGCGGCGACGAGCGGGCGAAGCACCAGGCCGCCAGCAGGATAAACGGCGTGGTCGGCAGTAAGGGTAAAAACACACCCAGCGTGCCAAGCACTACCGCGAGCCAGCCAATGATGATTAAAATAGTACGCTTCATAATGCGAATCGTTATCAAACTGAACGGCTACTTTACCACTGGAGAGCGCCTTGAAAACAGCACTGCTTCTTGAGAGGCTGCAAAATCAGCTGATTGCCCTGCGGGAGCAGGCTACACCGCTAATGGGGCACGCCACGCTGAAGCCGCGCTTTGACCGACAGCTTTTTCGTACCCGCAGCACCGTCATTCAGGATTACCTGGCGGAAGCGCAGACAAACCTCGACGAGCTTCGCCATGCGGTTGAGAGTGAACAGCAGGAACAGGTGGCGTGGCTTGCGGAGCATCTCACTGAGCAGATCACCGCTCTGCATCGCGAAATCACCGCCTGGCCGCTGCGCGCCTGGGACAGCGCCTCGCCGGGACTCGGTAAATGGCAGCGCAAGCGGCTGGAGAACCAGGAGTTTGAGCGCCGGCTGTTTGAGATGAAGCGCGAACGCGAAGTGCGGCTGAACAACAGCGAAACGCTGGAAGAGCAGCAGCTATTGATGCGCGAGATTAGCGCGCTGGAAGGACGCATCGTTCGCTGCCGTCAGGCGCGGGATGAGATTGAGCGCGTCATTGAACGTTTGACCCGTTAACAGGAGCCACACCCATGTCACTGGAAAATGCACCCGATGAGGTCAAGCTGGCCGTCGATTTGATTATGCTGCTGGAGAATCATGATATCCCCGCCGAAACGGTGCTTAAGGCACTGGAGATTGTGCGGCGGGATTTTGAGGGGAAATTACCCTCACCCCGGCCCTCTCCCTGAGGGAGAGGGAGAAAATCGTTCCCTCGCCCCTGAGGGCAGAGGGAAAATAGATTATGCAGGAGTCGGATCGTCACCCTTAATGTCGCGCTTCACTTCCGTATGCTCATCACCTTTCTCGTTACGCAGGTGAACCTCAAGCTGGTTGAAGGCGATATTAATATCGTTTTCACGACACAGGCGATCGATAGAGCGGTTAAGCTCATCCACCGTGTAGCTGCGGTCGCGCAGCTCGCGCACGTATAAACGCAGCTCGTGATCCAGCGTACTCGGCCCAAAGGTGGTGAAGAAGACCGCCGGAGCCGGATCGTGCATCACTTTCGGATGTTCTGACGCCGCCTTGAGCAGCACCTCTTTCACCTTCTCCAGATCCGATCCATAGGCGACGCCCAGGCGGATTACCACGCGCGTCACCGTATCGGAAAGCGACCAGTTGATCAGACGCTCGGTCACGAACGCTTTGTTCGGGATGATCACCTCTTTGCGATCGAAGTCGGTGATGGTGGTGGCACGAATACGGATCTTGCTGACCGTACCGGAGAAGGTGCCGATGGTAACCGTATCGCCGATTCGTACCGGCCGTTCGAACAGGATGATCAGGCCGGACACAAAGTTACCGAAGATCTCCTGCAGGCCAAAACCAAGACCGACCGAGAGGGCGGCCGCCAGCCACTGCAGTTTATCCCACGAGACGCCAAGCGAGCCAAAGACCGTCATCGCCCCAACAATAATGATCACGTAGTTGAGGATCGTGGTAATGGCGTAGGACGCCCCCTGGCGAAGATTCAGACGTGACAGGAGCAGCACTTCGAGCAGGCCCGGCAGGTTGCGAATCAACGCCCAGGCCACCACCGACGACACCAGCGCAAACAGCAGGCTGCCCATGGTCACGCTTTTCATGACCGCAGCGCCCGCTTCGGTACCGTTGTATTGCCAGAGGGTAATACTGTCGAGATAGGCGAAAACGGTAATAAGATCGGACCAGATCGCCCAGAACATCACCGCAAACAGGGCGATCATTACCAGCATGGTAATACGCAGCGTCTGCTGGTTAACCTGCTCCAGCGCGATGGTCGGCTCTTCCTGCGGCTCCGCGCCTTCGGCCCCCTCTTTCACCTGATGCTGACGACGCGCAATGGCACGACGATAGGCGATGCGGCGGGCCGCCACGCTCAGGCCGCGCAGCACGGTCTGATAGAGCAGGTTCCAGACGATCACCAGATAGACCGTTTCAATCCAGCGTCCGGACAGGCGCAGGGTGGTATAGAAGTAGCCCGTTGCCGTCAGCACCATCAGCGCCAGCGGAATGATCGCCAGCACCGTCACGGTGGCCAGGCGAATATTGTGGGACTCTTTATCACGCCAGCTGTCGCGGCACATCGGCCACATCAGGATCGCAATCAGCAGCAGGTTCAGCAGGATGACCAGCTGGCCCAGCACGTCATCCATCAGATGCAGCGGGGAAAGCTCAGAGACAACCGACCAGAAGTGCAGCGGCAGAAGCGCCAGGCTGATGCGCACAATCTGACGACGCCAGTGGCTGGTCAGCTGCGCAGGCATGTTGAAATGACGCACCGCCACGCCGTCTTTTTCCAGCACCTTCCAGCACACGCCAAACACCAGCCAGAACAGCGCCAGTTTTTTACTGAACGCCCACAGCAGATCGCTGACGTTGAGCTGCATGGTAAGCAGAATCAGGCCCACGGCCAGAATAATCAGGCACACCGGCAGGGCGCGGATGAGATCGATCAGAATCGCTTTTGGCGTATGGAGCTGGCTATCGTTGCGCAGCTGCCCCACTTCGGACGCCAGCTTCGCCTGGTATTTTTTCAGCCAGCCCAGACGCCAGCGGATCAGGCCGGCAATCAGCAGCAGCGGTAATCCCGCCAGCAAGGCAATTGTCACCGCAGGCCAGGCTTTCTCCCAGTTCACGGTGATCTTCATGCTCTTGATCTGCGTTTTCAGCGTCTCCGGGAAGGATTTAATCCAGTCCCAGTCCATCGGCTTGTTGCTGTTCACCCAGAAAATCTGCTGGGTCAGGATCTCCTGCAGGCTTTTCGAGACGCTCACCAGCTGCTGCTGGTTGATTTGCAGGTTAATGGCCATCATCAGCTGGTTACCCAGCTGTTTGTTGAGCTGGTCCAGCAGCTCGCGACGCATATCGACGACCTGGAGCAGCGCGTCGTGCACTTCCGGGTTCACGTCGCTGGAATGCCCCTCTTCAATTTTGGCGACAAAGGTATCGCTCTGGAAAAGGGCATCGCGCTGCTGGTTGACGTCAAACTGTTCCAGACGTAAATCCGCGATGCGGTTGGTCATGTCCTCCAGCTCATCGGCGGACGGGAGCGTCTGCTGCTGCTGGTAAAGAATACGCGACAGCAGGAGGCTGCCTTTCAGAACCGCGATCTGCTCTTTGATGTTGCGCTCGGCCTGCAGCGCGCGATCCAGCCAGTTCTTCACTTTGATATTTTGCTGAACCAGCGAGTTACCGTTTTCCGTCGCCAGTATCAGGCGCTGGCTAAGCTGGTGGTTGGCCTCGAGCTCCTGTTTCACCAGCGGATTCGCCTGAATACGGGCGGTTTCGTCAGGGGAGACGGCCTCCTGAGCGGTTTTTTCCGTCAGGGTCAGGCGCTTGCTGTTTACCGCCTCCTGCAACAGCTGAAGCTGGTGTTCCAGGCGATTAATATTCGCGGTGACGTAATCACGCTGTTTCTGAAGCGTATCCTGCAGCACCGTATTCCCTTCCAGGCTTTTACGCTGCTGTTCAATCTGCGCGTTGAGCAAGGTCTGCTGAACCAGCAGCAGGGTTTGCTGCGTTGGGCGCAGCGTGCCCTCTCCCACCGTCGTGCCGTTCAGGCGGTTGCGGATCTGCTGCAGCTGCTGAGACGCGGAGTACATCGCGTTTTGCACGCGTTCCGGCTGGGTCTGCAAGGAGACAAGCTGGCTGTTATAGGTGGCGAGGTCGGACTGCGCGGTTTGCAGGTCGTCGAGCAGTTGCGCGACGCGCGACTCCAGCTGGCGTAAAGAGAGCGTTGAGAGCGTCTTGCGCGTTTCGGTATCGTTATCGACGTCGCTCAGGGCGTTCAGCGATTCCGTCGCTTTGCGCATATTTTCAGGGGCCTGCGCCACCTTCTGACGAAGCTGGGCGGTTTCTGCTTTGACGCGTTCAATTTTATCCAGCGTTTCCAGCGTTTCCGTCAGATCCTGCTGGATGAGCTTATCCTGAGGAGAGAGCTCTTTTTGTTTGTTCAGCGTGTCGAGCTGCGACTGAACATCGCCGCGCGAGGGAATATCGTTGCTGTTATCGGCGCGGGCCCAGGTCAGCGGCGCCGTGGCGAAGAAAAACAGCATCGCAAAGAGCAATGCAAAAACAGGATGTTGCGAGCGATTGATGGGCAGCATAGTTGTGAATGATGTCAGAAGATGACCGAAAATAGTCCGGCGTGAAGAATATCACGCTCGTCAGATGCAGAATAGCGCGAACGTTATCCTCTGAGATAAATCCTGGAAGGGATCAGGCCGTTAGCGAAGGCGCGTCGCCGCGCAGCGTGGGGCAGAGCTGTAGCATTTCCAGTAAAATCGCCACGTAGCTGCGGGCTTCCTCCTTGAGGTCAAAGGATTGCGGCGCAAAAAGCCAGTTTTCCATCAGACCTGAAATGTAGCCGCGCATCAGGATAGCCGCCCGGCGAGTTAAGAGGTTGGCCGGTAACAGCTTTGACTGCATACACAGGTTCAGGTTCTGTTCAATACGGTCATAGCTCTCGAGGCTGAGGCTGCGCTGCGCCTGCTGAACGATCGCCATTTCGCCCACGAACTCGCATTTATGATAAATTATTTCCATCATTAATCTGCGACGTTCTTCAACTACCGTCGCTTCAAGGATATATACTAATATTTCTCTCAATACTGAGAGTGGATCGTCAGGGAATTTTGCCCGATACTCACTCTCGAGATCGCTAATGCTGGACTCTGAAAGCTCCCAGATTTCACTGAACAGATCTGACTTGTCTTTAAAATGCCAGTAAATCGCTCCCCGTGTCACACCGGCAGCCTGAGCAATTTGTGCCAGCGAGGTGGATGAAACACCCTGCTGAGAGAACAAACGTATTGCCACATCCAGTATGTGTTGTCGGGTTTCCAGCGCTTGTTGTTTAGTTTTTCGTGCCATAGGTGGGTGAATTTACAGGAGTCAGATTTACATACATTTGTGAATGTATGTACCATAGCATGACGATAATATAAACGCAGCAATGGGTTTTAGACTCAGGACCCTTGATCAATTTGAAATCGGACACTCGAGGTTTACATATGAACAAAAACAGAGGGTTAACGCCTCTGGCGGTCGTTCTGATGCTCTCAGGCAGCTTAGCGCTTACAGGATGTGACGACAAACCAGCTCAACAAGGAGCTCAGCAGGCGCCAGAAGTAGGCGTCGTGACGCTCAAATCTGAACCTCTACAAATCACCACCGAATTACCAGGCCGTACAAATGCTTACCGCATTGCGGAAGTGCGTCCTCAGGTTAGCGGCATTATCCTGAAGCGTAACTTCACCGAAGGTGGTGATGTGAAAGCCGGTGAGTCTCTGTATCAGATTGATCCAGCAACCTATCAGGCATCCTATGAAAGCGCGAAAGGCGACCTGGCAAAAGCGCAAGCCGCCGCCAAAATCGCCCAGCTGACGCTGAACCGCTACCAAAAACTGCTCGGCACTAAGTACATCAGCCAACAGGATTACGATACCGCCCTGGCAGATGCACAGCAGGCTAACGCAGCCGTGGTGGCAGCCAAAGCGGCTGTCGAAACCGCGCGCATTAACCTGGCCTATACCAAAGTGACCTCCCCTATCAGCGGTCGTATTGGTAAGTCTTCCGTCACGGAAGGGGCGCTGGTGCAGAACGGTCAGACCACTGCGCTGGCGACCGTGCAGCAGCTCGATCCGATCTACGTTGACGTGACGCAGTCCAGCAATGATTTCCTGCGCCTGAAACAGGAGCTGGCTAACGGCACCCTGAAGCAGGAAAACGGCAAAGCCAAAGTGGAGCTGATTACCAACGACGGTATCAAGTTCCCGCAGGAAGGTACGCTGGAATTCTCTGACGTGACGGTCGACCAGACCACCGGTTCCATCACCTTACGTGCGATTTTCCCGAACCCTGACAAAAATCTGCTGCCAGGTATGTTCGTTCGCGCACGTCTGGAAGAAGGAACGAATCCAACCGCACTTCTGGTTCCACAGCAGGGTGTGACCCGTACGCCACGCGGCGATGCGAGCGCGCTGGTTGTTGGGGCTGATGACAAAGTCGAAACGCGCAATATCACCGCCACCCAGGCGATTGGCGATAAATGGCTGGTGACGGAAGGTCTGAAAGATGGCGATCGCGTGATTGTTACTGGTTTGCAAAAAGTTCGTCCTGGCGCGCAGGTTAAAGCACAGGAAGTGAAATCTGACGATAAACAACAAGCTTCGGCCGCTGGCCAGTCAGAACAAACCAAGTCTTAACTTAAACAGGAGCCGTTAAGACATGCCTAATTTCTTTATCGATCGCCCCATATTTGCGTGGGTGATCGCCATTATCATCATGCTGGCCGGGGGACTTGCGATCCTGAAGCTGCCTGTCGCGCAATATCCAACGATTGCGCCACCGGCGGTGACAATTTCCGCAACCTACCCGGGGGCTGATGCAAAAACGGTGCAGGACACCGTCACCCAGGTTATCGAACAGAACATGAACGGTATCGATAACCTGATGTACATGTCCTCAAACAGTGACTCCACCGGTACAGTGCAGATCACCCTGACCTTCCAGTCAGGTACCGATGCTGACATTGCGCAGGTTCAGGTGCAGAACAAACTGCAGCTGGCAATGCCTTTGCTGCCGCAGGAAGTACAACAGCAGGGTGTGAGCGTCGAGAAATCGTCCAGTAGCTTCCTGATGGTTGTCGGCGTTATCAACACCAACGGCACCATGACGCAGGAGGATATTTCCGACTACGTGGGCGCCAACATGAAGGACGCCATCAGTCGTACTTCCGGTGTGGGTGACGTGCAGCTGTTCGGTTCCCAGTACGCGATGCGTATCTGGATGGATCCGAACAAGCTGAACAACTTCCAGCTGACCCCGGTTGACGTGATCAGCGCGATTAAAGCGCAGAACGCCCAGGTAGCGGCCGGTCAGTTAGGCGGTACACCGCCGGTGAAAGGCCAGCAGCTTAACGCCTCGATCATCGCGCAGACCCGTCTGACCTCTGCCGATGAGTTCAGCAAAATTCTGCTGAAAGTGAATCAGGACGGTTCGCAGGTTCGCCTGCGCGACGTGGCGAAAGTGGAGCTGGGCGGTGAGAACTACGACATCATCGCGAAGTTCAACGGCAAGCCGGCTTCCGGTCTGGGTATCAAACTGGCGACAGGCGCTAACGCCCTGGACACCGCTACGGCGATCCGCGCAGAGCTGAAGAAGATGGAACCGTTCTTCCCGTCAGGTCTGAAAATCGTTTACCCGTACGACACCACGCCGTTCGTAAAAATCTCGATTCACGAAGTGGTTAAGACGCTGGTTGAGGCGATCATCCTGGTCTTCCTGGTGATGTACCTGTTCCTGCAAAACTTCCGCGCGACGCTTATCCCAACGATTGCCGTGCCGGTTGTTCTGCTCGGGACCTTTGCGATCCTGTCGATATTTGGCTACTCGATAAACACCCTGACGATGTTCGGGATGGTGCTCGCCATCGGCCTGCTGGTGGATGACGCCATCGTGGTCGTGGAGAACGTCGAGCGCGTCATGGCGGAAGAAGGACTGCCGCCGAAGGAAGCGACCCGTAAATCAATGGGCCAGATTCAGGGCGCGCTGGTCGGTATCGCGATGGTGCTGTCTGCGGTATTTATCCCGATGGCCTTCTTCGGGGGCTCTACCGGTGCGATTTACCGTCAGTTCTCAATTACCATCGTTTCCGCGATGGCGCTGTCGGTGCTGGTGGCGTTGATCCTGACCCCTGCCCTGTGTGCCACCATGCTGAAGCCAATTCAGAAAGGCGGTCACGGCGAGCATAAAGGGTTCTTCGGCTGGTTTAACCGCATGTTTGATAAGAGCACGCACCACTACACCGACAGCGTGGGTAACATCCTGCGCAGCACCGGTCGTTACCTGCTGCTCTATATCATCATCGTGGTGGGCATGGCTTTCCTGTTCGTTCGTCTGCCAAGCTCGTTCCTGCCAGATGAAGACCAGGGCGTGTTCCTGACGATGGCACAGCTTCCGGCGGGTGCCTCGCAAGAGCGTACCCAGAAAGTACTGGATGAAGTGACGGACTACTATCTCACCAAAGAGAAAGACAACGTTGAATCCGTGTTTGCGGTTAACGGCTTTGGCTTTGCGGGTCGTGGTCAGAACACCGGTATTGCCTTCGTTTCTCTGAAAGACTGGTCTGAACGTCCGGGCGAAAAGAACAAGGTTGAAGCCATCACCGGCCGTGCAATGGGCACCTTCTCGCAGATTAAAGATGCGATGGTCTTCGCCTTTAACCTGCCAGCGATTGTTGAACTGGGTACCGCGACCGGCTTCGACTTCCAGCTGATTGACCAGGGCGGCCTGGGCCACGAGAAACTGACGCAGGCGCGTAACCAGCTGTTTGGTGAAGTCGCTAAGCACCCTGACCTGCTGGTCGGCGTGCGTCCAAACGGCCTGGAAGATACGCCGCAGTACAAGATCGATATCGACCAGGAGAAAGCTCAGGCGCTGGGCGTATCCATCAGTGACATCAACACCACGCTGGGCGCAGCCTGGGGCGGTAGCTACGTTAACGACTTCATCGACCGCGGTCGCGTGAAGAAAGTGTACGTGATGTCAGAGGCGCAGTACCGTATGTTGCCGAACGATATCAACAACTGGTTCGTGCGCGGCAGCAATGGTCAGATGGTTCCGTTCTCGGCGTTCTCAACGTCGCGCTGGGAATACGGTTCACCGCGTCTGGAACGCTATAACGGTCTGCCGTCTATGGAGATCCTGGGTCAGGCAGCGCCGGGCCGAAGCACCGGTGAAGCCATGAACCTGATGGAAGAGCTGGCAAGCAAACTGCCTGCGGGTATCGGCTATGACTGGACCGGTATGTCCTATCAGGAACGTCTGTCCGGTAACCAGGCCCCTGCTCTGTACGCCATTTCACTGATTGTGGTCTTCCTGTGTCTGGCGGCACTGTACGAGAGCTGGTCGATTCCGTTCTCCGTTATGCTGGTGGTTCCACTCGGGGTTATCGGTGCGCTGCTTGCGGCAACGTTCCGTGGACTGACCAACGACGTTTACTTCCAGGTAGGCCTGCTGACAACCATTGGCTTGTCGGCGAAGAACGCGATACTTATCGTTGAATTCGCCAAAGATCTAATGGAGAAAGAAGGCAAAGGCCTTATTGAGGCGACGCTTGAGGCGGTTCGTATGCGTCTGCGCCCAATCCTGATGACGTCACTGGCGTTTATCCTCGGCGTACTGCCGCTGGTTATCAGCTCCGGTGCAGGCTCCGGCGCGCAGAACGCAGTAGGTACAGGTGTAATGGGCGGTATGGTTACCGCGACCGTACTGGCTATCTTCTTCGTACCGGTGTTCTTCGTGGTGGTTCGCCGCCGCTTTAGCCGAAAGAATGAAGATGTTGAACACAGTCATTCGGTAGAACCTCACTGATACCGGTTTCACATGATAAAAAGGCCGCATTAGCGGCCTTTTTCATTTTCAGAAAAAATCATAAATTACGCTTATTGTGGTTCTATTTATTTTCTGCCATCTTAAATAGACATATCATAATTAACTGATAACTTAATCGGTGAATTCAGGATTTTTTTAATTTCATTTCCCCGCTTAAGTTATTAGGAATATTCCTAATAAGAACTTCTTACAAAGAGAAGTCTGAATCTGAACTTTTCTCATCATTTTTGCTAAGCCAATGAAACGTAAGGAAGCGATAAAACACCCTTGTTAATTTGGATAAAAAAGTTGAGTCCAGGATGACCCTTTGCGTACATGCTCGCAGTCTGCGGTTTTATTTGTAATTTTTCGTAATAGCGCGATGAAATCCAGCAAGGAGTGGCTTATAGTTAGGTTATCAGGAACACAGCACTCATGTAGCTAAGTCAGTTGTATCCATCCCGACAATGATGTTCGGTGAGTAAGAAATCACTCAGAAGGGGATGCGCTATGGACGAGTACTCGCCAAAAAGGCATGATATCGCGCAGTTGAAATTTCTCTGCGAATCCTTGTACCATGACTGCCTTGCCAACCTTGATGAAAGCAACCATGGCTGGGTAAACGACCCAACGTCTGCCATCAATTTACAGTTGAATGAGCTGATAGAGCATATCGCAACCTTCGCACTTAATTATAAAATTAAGTACAATGAAGATAATAAGCTCATTGAGCAAATTGATGAATACCTGGACGACACCTTTATGTTGTTCAGCAGTTACGGCATTAACGCCCAGGATTTGCAAAAATGGCGTAAATCGGGAAACCGGCTATTCCGCTGTTTCGTCAACGTGAGCAGAGCTAACCCGGTTAGTCTTTCCTGTTAAAATTATTACAATTACTAAGGTGAATTTATGTCTGATAAACCACTCACAAAGATCGATTATTTGATGCGCTTACGACGCTGTCAGTCAATTGACACGCTTGAGCGCGTCATTGAAAAGAATAAATACGAGCTTTCGGATAATGAACTGGCGGTATTTTATTCAGCCGCTGACCATCGTCTTGCTGAGCTAACAATGAATAAACTGTATGACAAGATCCCTACTTCTGTGTGGAAATTTGTCCGTTAATCTTTGAAGGGTGTCTGTAGAGTTCTACGCCACGTTTTAAACTGTTTTTACCTATCCCGTTATACTCCCTGCGCCCAGGCCAGGTCTCCGTGTAAACGTGTTTATCAGCAACAATGTTGTGACGCCAGTCACATCGGCTTTTCGGGAACGTTCCCCTTCTGGCCTGTTCCGATTACCCTGCGGTAATCACATCCAGCGAGGTTTCCAATGAGCTTAGAAAAACAGAAAATGATTGCCGGTGAACATTACCGCCCCGGCGATGAGACGTTACGGGCCGACCGACTGCGCGCCCGCCATCTGGTTTACCGCTATAACCACACCGCGCCTGATGAAAAAACAGAACGCCAGAACATTCTGGCGGAACTTCTGGGACAAAGTGAAGGCGCTTATATAGAACCAAGCTTCCGCTGCGACTACGGGTATAACATTTATCTGGGCAAAAACTTTTACGCTAACTTCGACTGCGTAATGCTGGATGTCTGCCCTGTTCATATTGGCGATAACTGCATGCTCGCGCCGGGCGTTCATATTTATACGGCTACCCATCCCCTGGACGCAGAAGAACGGAATAGCGGCGTGGAGTTTGGAAAACCCGTCAGGATTGGCAATAACGTCTGGATTGGTGGCCGGGCGGTCATTAACCCTGGCGTCACCATTGGTGATAATGTGGTGGTGGCCTCCGGCGCCGTCGTGACGAAAGACGTCCCGGCTAACGTCGTGGTTGGCGGCAACCCGGCAAAAATCATCAAAACGCTGTGAGGCTCCGGGGAGCCAACTGTTATGGTCTTTTAGCGCCAGACTGTTACTTCTTTCAGCCTGATGGCTCCCCTAAAATTGGCAGACCCCCTGTATTGTCAACTCTTATGAAGGCAAAAAATGACCGAGATACAGCGCCTGCTTACCGCCACCATCGACGATCTTAATCTCCGCGAAAAGCGCGATAATCGCCCGCGCTTTAGCATTAGTTTTATTCGCAAACATCCTGGACTGTTTGTCGCAATGTATGCCGCCTGGCTGGCGACGCTGATTGTGATGCTGACATCCGAAACGCTGGCGGACTCCGTCTGGCTGCTGGTTGTACTGTTTGTCGTCTTCAACGCCTTTTTCTTTTTCGACGTGAATCCGCGCTACCGTTACGAAGATATCGACGTGCTCGATTTCCGGGTCTGCTACAACGGCGAATGGTACAACACGCGTTACGTGCCAGAGGAGCTGATCGAAAACATCATGCACTCTCCGGCGGTTGAAGCCGGGCAAAAAGAGAAGCTGCAGAAAATGGTCTCCACCAAAGGTCAGCTCTCTTTCTATGACGTCTTTACCCTTTCCCGCCCTGC
This sequence comes from Enterobacter sp. KB-221C9, assembly GCF_041320715.1. Lineage (NCBI taxonomy): Bacteria > Pseudomonadati > Pseudomonadota > Gammaproteobacteria > Enterobacterales > Enterobacteriaceae > Enterobacter > Enterobacter sp. KB-221C9. The sequence goes on along the minus strand of NZ_JBGIWG010000003.1, from coordinate 134,104 downwards.
TGCTGCGTAATTAACGCCTGCATACGCCGGATCCCCGGCGTAAACTGAGAAGCAGAGGTATTGCCGTAACCTAAAACCAGACCGGTTTGCCCCTGCTTCGCCTCCAGGTAGTACCCGCTCAGTGCAGCGGGTGCCAGTTGAAACGCCCTCGCCTGCTCCACCAGCCTCTGGTCGTCAATACCGTCTATCGCCAGCGTCAGATGCATCCCGCCTTCACCGGCCAGAATACGGTGCGGCGTATGAAGCTCTGCGTCCAGCACCTCCCGCAGCTGGCGGTAGCGCTTACGATAGAGCCGGCGCATGGCGGCAAGATGGCGGGCGTAATGACCTTCTTCAATGAAGAGCGCCAGGGTACGCTGCTCCGCACGATGCCCACCGCGCAACAGCGAGCCGATGGCCGGGCGAGCCGCTTTCGCCAGCGCTGGCGGTAACACCATGAACCCCATTCTGAGCGACGGAAACAGCGTTTTACTGAACGTCCCCAGATACACAACGGGCGCATTGTTGACCATTCCCAGCATCGCCGGTACGGGCTCACCGGCATAGCGGAACTCGCTGTCGTAATCATCTTCAATGATCCACGCGCTGTGCTGCCGGGCCAGCTCAAGCAGCGCCAGCCGCCGCCGCGCGCTGAGCACGCTCCCGTAAGGGAACTGATGCGAAGGTGAGGTAAAAATCAGTGAGGGTGCAGGCGCATCCAGAACTTCCCAGCACATTCCCTCGTCATCAACCGGTATTCCCGTCATTGCCAGGCCGGTTTTAACAAACGCACTCTTTGCCCCGCTATAGCCGGGGTTTTCCACCCAGGCGACATCGCCAGGCTCGCTTAACAGCATCGTGCAGAGGTTGACGCCCTCAAGCGCGCCTTCCGTGATAACAATCTGGCTGGCGTCGCAGTCAATACCGCGGGACAGGGCGAGATGCCGGGCAATCGCCGCCCGCAGCGACGGCTCGCCGGCCGGGTCGCCATACCCTAGCAGAGCATTTCCCTCCTCCCGCATCACGCGGTCGTACAATCGCCGCCACAGCGGCAGAGGAAAATAGTTGATGGCCGGCGTGCCTGGGGTAAACGCCAGAACCGGTGTGTCCCGGGGTACTGGCGCGGGCAGCAGCCCGACCCGTTTTGCGAGCGTGACGGCTGGGCCCGGCAATGTCCGGGAGACAGAACGATGAGCTAACTGCGCCACTCGCGCTCCCTGGCGATTACGCTGCAAATACCCTTCGAGGGTGAGCTGGTCCAGCGCCGCATTGACGGTATTCCGGGAAAGGGAGAGCTGCCGGGCTAGCGTTCTCGAACCGGAAAGCTGGCTGCCGGATCGTAGCCTTCCGCACAGTATGGCCTCCCGCAAAGCAAGGTAGAGCGCGCGCTGGAGCGTCTCTTCGCCGCGTGTTTTCAGGGCTGCATGGAGCAAGGTATAAAATTCATCACCCGGTATATTCATCTCGCCTCCTCGTGGCACCATCAAAACATAGCGCAGTGGTTCTTTTTAAGGAACCAACAATTCACTAGTCTGAAGCTCTTTTCAACGTCACGGAAATTAAGATGAAGACATTCAATCAGTTCGGACAGCCGGTGGGCGAGGCGCTTACCGACTGGCAACCCCGTCAGCACCCGTCCCGGGTGGTCCTTCAGGGTCACTATTGTCGACTTGAGCCGCTGCGCGTAGAGCATGCCCACGCGCTGTTCTCTGCGTATTCCCTGGCCGAAGATACCCGCAGCTGGACGTGGCTGCTGCGTGAACCCGATGCCACCGCAGAGGAGTTTGCCGAATGGGTGGCGAGCGTAAGTGAATTATCCGATCCCATCCACTTTACCGTTATGGATAACCGGACTCAGTCCCCTGTCGGGACGCTGTCCCTGATGCGGATCGATCCTAAAAACGGGGTCGTGGAAGTGGGGCACGTTCACTTCTCTCCTCTTTTAAGCCGCACGCCGATGTCGACAGAAGCGCAGTATCTGCTGATGCGTTACGTGTTCGATACCCTGGGCTATCGGCGTTATGAATGGAAGTGCAATAGCCTGAACGAACCTTCCCGCAAGGCGGCACTGCGTCTGGGTTTTCAGTTTGAGGGGCGCTTTCGCCAGGCGCTGGTCATAAAAGGCCACAACCGGGATACCGACTGGTTTTCGATACTCGACAAAGAGTGGCCGGCGCTGGCGGGCGCCTTTGAAAGCTGGCTTGCCACCGACAATTTTACTGCCGATGGCAAACAGAAAAGATCCCTGGAAAGCTGGCGAGAAACGCGCGTCTAGCGTCTTTTTTTACGTCCCTGAACCGCCTTAAAGCGCGGATTGGATTTGCAAATCACGTATAAGCGTCCCTTGCGTTTGACTATCTGGCAATCCGGGTGACGCTGCTTTGCACTGCGTAATGAGTTAAGTACCTGCATGGTTAGCCCCGCTTCGCATTGAGAAAACCGCCAAAACGCTTGCGGAATCGCGCTGTGCTGCCGTCCGTGGAGAACGTTTTCTGCTTACCGGTATAAAACGGGTGCGATTTTGACGAGACATCAAGGGTGATGTACGGATACGTTTCGCCGTCGAGTTCAATTTCGCGGTCGGTTTTTATGGTTGAGCCAATTTTAAAATATTCATTGGCGCTGGTGTCGTGGAATACCACGGTGCGATAGGCTGGGTGGATATCGGGTTTCATCGTAAATCCTTTATGTTTTGTTATAACATAACAAAATAATATCCAGGCCAGGTTGAAAAAACAACCCCTCTCTTCTGCCGATATTTTCTGGTTTACCTTAGATAAAATGTAAACCGTGGCACCCTCGTGCTATAACTATATCATTTCGCGGTAAAATCTTTCTCTTCAGGCAGGGAACTCAGCGCCCAGGAACGGGTATACGAGGAAGGACACGACAGCATGAAAACCCGACATCTGGTCAGTCTGGTGACTGGCGTACTTATCTTTTCTGTGCTGGTCCCCATTTGCCTGAGCATCTGGCTGGCCCATCGCCAGGCGGAAGATAAATTTGTCGATGCGCTGGAAAACTATGCCTCACGCGTGCTGGTACGAACCGACCGGGTTGTGGATCAGGCAAAAGAAGCGCTCGATCATCTGCAGGCCTTTGAGGGCGTGCCGTGTAGTCCTTTGCAATTAAGGGAGATGCGACGCGTCGCTTTCTCGTGGCGATATGTCCAGGAAGTGATTTACATCGACAATCTTCGACCGCTCTGCTCCTCCCTGGAGCAAACCAGTCATGCGGCCCCTTTCCCCCCTCCGATGCGCATTACCGAAGATGGCTACAGCGCGTGGCTGACCACCCAGAACGATCTTGGGTTTAACCGCTACATGGCGGTGCTGGGTAAAGGCCACTACCTTGTGATGGTCGATCCTGCCTCGCTGGTGGACGTGATCCCTTTCGGTGAGATAGCGATTGATGCAGCCCTGGTAGGAAGCACAACGCACCGCATATTCGCCAGCAGCAATAAGCTCGATTCTCACATCCGCGACATGATTCAGGAGCGGGGTGTGAAAACCGTGCAGTACAACGGTTCAATGTACGTCATGAAGTCTGTACCGGAGCTGGGGTTTACCGTCGTCGCGTGGGCAACGCTCAAACCGCTGGCTGAAACCTGGCACCGGCAGCTTCTGTTCTGGTTACCGTTCGGCATGTTGATAAGCCTGCTCGCCGCGCTCTTTGTCCTGCGGATACTGCGCCGTATCCAGTCGCCACGCAATCGCCTGCTGGACGCCATTAACAGCCGCGATTTTGTGGTTCACTATCAGCCCATCGTGGCGCTGTGTAGCGGAAAAATCGTGGGCGCAGAAGCGCTGACGCGCTGGCCCCAGCCGGACGGAAGCAGCCTCTCGCCTGACATTTTTGTCCCCCTTGCCGAGCAAACGGGGCTCATCTCGCAGCTCACGCAACTCGTCATCGAAAAGGTGTTTGAAGATATGGGCCACTGGCTGCAACGCCATCCGGATCAGCATATCTCCATCAACCTCGCGCCTGCCGATTTAACCTCCGGCATCCTGCCGCCTCTGCTGAGTCAGCTCCTGAATAAGTGGCAAATCCATCCCCGACAGATCGCCCTTGAGCTCACCGAGCGCGGCTTTGCCGATCCCAAAATTAGCGCACCGGCTATCGCCGCATTCCGTCGCTCGGGCCACCCTGTCTATATTGATGATTTTGGCACGGGCTATTCCAGCCTGAGCTATCTGCAGGATCTGGACGTCGACACGCTAAAAATCGATAAGTCGTTCGTGGATGCGCTGGAATATAAAAACGTGACGCCACACATCATTGAAATAGCGAAGTCGTTGAAGCTGGCGATGGTGGCGGAGGGAGTCGAAACCGCAGGGCAGCTCGCCTGGCTGCACCAACACGGCGTGCAGTACGGGCAGGGGTGGTACTACAGCAAAGCGCTGCCAAAAGCGGAATTTATTCTCTGGGCAGAAAACAACCTCGGCACGCACGCTACTTGAGATAGGATTTGATCACCTGCAACACCACGCCAAGATCGGCTTCACGCTGCGCTTCTTCAGGCTCTTTCACCACATGATCGGTTAAATGCCCTTCGATCACCTGCATCATCATGCCATTGACCGCCCCGCGGATCGCCGCCAGCTGCTGTAACACCTCGGCGCATTCGTGATCGCTGTTGAGCATTTTTTCCAGAGCATTACTCTGCCCCTGAATTTTCTTCAGGCGAGTCAATAACATTTTCTTGTCGCGAACGGTATGTGACATCTCTGTATCCCTTATTTTTTGGCTTTCAAAGCATATCACGCTCTACTCCCCCTGAGTATTTTTCTACTGGGGGGTAGTATTAAACTACTGGGGGGGAGTAGTATCTTCGCACGCTTTCCACTCCGGAATTTCCCATGACCGATTTTGCTTCACTCCTTCAGCAGGGCAATGCCTGGCTGTTTGTTCCCAGCGCTATCCTGCTCGGTGCGCTACATGGCCTGGAGCCGGGCCACTCAAAAACAATGATGGCCGCCTTTATCGTGGCCATCCGCGGCACGCTGAAACAGGCGGTACTGCTCGGCCTGGCGGCCACGCTTTCCCATACGGCAGTGGTCTGGCTCGTTGCGATGGCGGGACTGTGGTTTGGTCGGGGCTGGGATGCGCATACGTCCGAGCCCTGGTTCCAGCTGATCTCCGGGGTGTTGATCGTTGCGATCGCCCTGTGGATGGCGTGGCGAACCTGGAAAGAGAGCCAGCCGCACGATCATCATCACGACCATGACCATGACCATGACCATGACCACCATCATGATCATCATCACCACGAACACACGCTGATTGAAGAAGAGTGGCAGGACGCCCACCAGCGCGCGCACGCGCAGGATATTAACCGCCGCTTCAGCGGTCAAAATGTCACCACCGGGCAGATCGTGGTGTTTGGCCTGACCGGCGGGCTTATCCCCTGCCCGGCGTCCATCACCGTTCTGCTGATCTGCCTGCAGCTAAAGCATTTCGCCCTCGGCGCGACGCTGGTATTCAGCTTCAGCATCGGTCTGGCGTTAACGCTGGTCGCGTCCGGCGCGATTGCCGCCTTAAGCCTCAAACATGCGACAAAACGCTGGCCCGGGTTTAGCGAATTTTCCCGTAAAGCGCCGTGGATCTCCGCAGCGCTGATTACCGTGGTGGGGATTTACATGAGCCTGCATGGCCTGAACGGCATTCTGGGGTAAGCGTGCGGCCACGCCGTGTGGCCGCATCTCCTGGGCAGTTAAGGGTTCTGCTGCCAGCTGAAGGTATAGCGAAGCTGACGTTTTTGCAGGATGAATTCCGGCGAGACGCTGGGGCTCCAGGAGTCGTCGCCGCCCACGCCCATATGGAATGCATCGAGGTTGAGCCAGCATCCCGGCTCTTCCCGCAGCAGGTGATGATGGGTTGTCTCCCGCAGCTGCTGCTGGCTATAGCGGCTTACCGAGAAATGGAAATGGCCGTTCAGCTGATGCGTTCCCAGCACCAGTTTGCGGGTATCGCAGCGCAAACCATTTTCCGTCGGGAAGATGTACGGCGTGTGCATGGCCCCGAGAGGTAATGTCCAGCGCCCCTGCTGCGCCGCCAGCTTTCTGTCCGGGTAGTTCTCATGCGGCCCCAGCCCCAGCCAGTGAACGTTTTCCGGCGTTTCGGCGAGATGAACGCTCAGGCCAATCCGCGCAGGTTCAGGGATATCAGACGCGATATCGACCTGAATATCGCCATGCAGAACCCCCCGATCGTCCACCCGCCAGACTTTACGACTCAGGAACAGCGCCTTGCCGCGATACTCAAGGACATGCCGGGTTGTGACCACCACCTCGCCTGCGTGCTGCTCAGCCTCACAGTGCAGCACGCGCGAGGTGAGATCGTACATGCCCGCCGCTTTCCAGCGTTCAACCCAGGCATTCGGATCGATCTGCGTCGCTTCACTCACGCCAATGTCGTTGTCCAGCGGCGCGCGGCTGACGTTATCCGTCAGAGGTGAAAGCAGCGTTTCAACGCCATTTCGCCACCATTGGGTCAGGTTTCCGGATGCGCGATCGAACTGCCAGCGCTGTTGAAGATGGGCAATCTCCAGCATGCGATCGTTTTGCGTTAACACCGGAGGCTCGCCCGCCGGGGCTGGCGGAGCAATAAAGAGCGGAGCCGGAAGCGGCCACTGCTCCCACGCGCAGCGATGGTCTGCCGGTGACCACGGCGTTGCCCGCGGCTGGCGCACTTCAACGTTCAGCCAGATCTCACCCGGCCCGGCGTTCAGCTCCGGCAGGGCGATCTCCAGAAGCTGAGTGCCTTCAGGCGCCATCGCCAGCGTCACTTCGCCCGCAGCGAGCACCTCCCCGTCCCGGGCAACCGTCCAGTTCAGCACTTCGTTATCGGTGTGGCGGAACAGGTAGCCGCTTTGCACCTCAATCACCAGCGGAGAGGTGCTGACCCGCGTAAAGGTAAAGAACTGCTGGGCGCGCTGAGCTTCGTACAGCGCCGGGTGCGGCGTGCGATCCGGGAACACCAGCCCGTTAAGACAGAACTGCCGATCGTTCGGCTTATCGCCAAAGTCTCCGCCGTACGCCCAGAACGTATTGCCATCGTCGTCCCGTTTCGTCAGGGCCTGATCGACCCAGTCCCAGACAAACCCACCCTGCAGGCGAGGATGGCTGCGAAACGCCTTCCAGTATTTTGCAAACCCGCCGAAGCTATTTCCCATCGCATGAGCGTATTCACAGAGGATCAGCGGACGCGTTTCGTCCGGCATGCCGATCCATTTCTTGATTGACCATTTAGGCACTGCCGGGAACGGCTGATCCCGATCGACCCGGGCGTACATCGGACAAACAATATCGGTCGCCGCCGTGTTCGCGCCGCCGCCTTCATACTGCACAGGCCGCGTCGGATCGGTGGTTTTCAGCCAGCGGTACAGCGCATCGTGATTCGCGCCGTGGCCCGACTCATTGCCCAGGGACCAGATGATAATTGAGGGGTGATTACGATCGCGCTGCACCATGCGGGTCACGCGCTCGCTCATGGCGGGCAGCCAGCGCGGATCGTCAGCAAGGCGGCTCATCGGCACCATGCCGTGCGTTTCGATATTAGCTTCGTCAACGACGTACAGCCCGTAGCGATCGCAAAGCCGGTACCACAGCGGATGGTTCGGGTAGTGCGAACAGCGCACGGCGTTGAAGCTGTGCTGCTTCATGATTTCGATATCGCGACGCATGGTCGCTTCGTCCATCACCTGGCCGTTTTCCGGGTGATGCTCGTGCCGGTTAACCCCGCGGATCAGCAGCGGTTTACCGTTGAGCTTCAGCAGGCCGTTGCTGATTTCAACGCGGCGGAAGCCCACGTCGCACGCCTCAATCTCCAGAATCTCGCCCTGCGGGTTAAGAAGCGCCATCGTCAGGCGATACAGTTCTGGCGTTTCAGCGCTCCAGAGTTCGGGCTGGTCGACGGGGATCGCTGCCGTAAGCCGCTCGGCCCAGCTGCCGCGCTCGTCAACAATGGCAGACCCCGGCTGCCGGGAGACGCTGGCGCATTTTTCCCCCTTGCGCCACAGGGTAAAGACCACCTCGCCGTCCGCAAAACCATCGCCTGCCAGCGTGACATCAACCTTCAGCACCGCACGGTCCAGCTCCGCATTCAGATCCGTCACGACGTGATAATCGGCAATCTGCGTCTCGGGCTTATGCAGCAAGGTCACATCGCGGAAGATGCCGCTCATGCGCCACATGTCCTGATCTTCCAGATAGCTGCCGTCGCACCAGCGCAATACCATGACCGCCAGGCGGTTCTGCCCGGGGCGTAATGCCGCCGAGAGGTCAAATTCGGCGGGCAACCGGCTGTCCTGGGAATAGCCTATCCACTGCCCGTTGCACCAGAGATGGAACGCCGAGTTCACGCCGTCAAAGATGATGCGGGTCTGCCCGCTCTGAAGCCAGGCGTCATTCACCTCAAATGTGAGCGAGTAACAGCCGGTCGGGTTTTCCTGCGGCACAAAAGGTGGGTTAACGGGGATGGGATAGGTGACATTGGTATAGACGGGCGTGTCGAACCCCTGCATCTGCCAGTTAGACGGCACGGGCATCGCAACGGCATCCGCGCAATCTTCGGTTACCCATGCCGGAGGAACCTGCTCCGGCGCGGTAAAGTAGCTAAACCGCCATAGCCCGTTGAGAACGTGCCTGCTGGCGGATCCAGCGTCATCTCTGGCCGAAGGCTCATTGCGCCAGCTGTGCAACGGCGCGTGTGCGGCAAGACGGTTCCACTGGGTCACTACGGGGTTTTCCCAGTCCCGACGGGCCAGGAGGGCGCTGAGGGTCAGCGAGGGGGTGTTAGACATATCAACCTCTTTGCGAAGCGCTCACAATTTTGGTTAACATGCCCTGGCACCCTGCGACGGTAAAGCGCTCAATCGCAGGGTAGCGAGTCCGATCACAAAGTTTTATTTGCGGGCAAGCTGCTCGGCCAGGAGTGCCAGGCTTCTGAGCTGCTGCGCCAGATCCTCGCGTTCGGCCTGCTGCGGCGCGCGGCGCGCGCTGGAATGACGGGTAACCAGCGTCACCGGCAGCTGAAGCTGCCAGCACGCCTCGTCCCCGGAGGGGGCCAGCAGCCACTCCACGCTGCGTTCGCCCGCCTCGCGAAACGCCTGGCGAATGGTCGTCAGCGGCGGAGAAAACCAGGCGCTGTCAGCCGTATCGTCGAACCCAACCACCGATATCTGGCCCGGAACCGCTACCCCTTTTTCCGCGCAGGCGCGCATCACCCCGAGCGCCATTTGATCGTTCGCCACCAGAATCGCGTCCGGCAATGTCGACGCAGACAACAGCAGATGTCCCTTCTCATATCCGCTGGCCGCGCTCCAGTCACCGCAGGCCACCGCAGCGGCTTCAAGCCCCGCGAATGCCAGAGCGGCTTTCCATCCCGCCAGGCGCGCCCGTGCGGAGACCGAGCTTTCCGGCCCGCTCAGCAGGGCAATGCGCTGATGTCCCAGCGACAGCAGATGCTCAACGCCCAGATGCGCCCCCTGCTCTGCGTTAAACACGAGGCTGTGTACCTGCGCTGAGGGTGATACATCGAGAAACAGCACCGGAACTGGCGACGCCAGCGCCCTGAGCTCTTCGGCGTGCGGATCGTCCAGCGGCACATTCACCAGCAGCGCCTCTACCCGCTGTGCCAGCAGCGCCTGAAGCGCGGCCTGACACTGCTGGGGTTGCTCCACCATGGAGATGAGGACGCTCGCCCCCTGTTCCGCCGCGCGCGTTTTTACCGCCGACACAATTTGTGACGGCGCGTGCAGGGCCAGGTCGGTTGTGATGAGACCCAGCGTACGGGTGCGTTTACCCGCCAGCTGCTGCGCCCGAAGGTTTGGAACGTAGTGCAGCTCCGCCATCGCCTGCTGCACCTTTTCTCGCGTGCGGGCAGACACATGTTCCGCGTTGTTAATGACGCGGGAAACGGTCTGATAAGAAACCCCCGCAAGGAGGGCGACATCATAGAGAGTGATAGCTTTCATGCATTCTGGCATCGCGTTTATCGTGCCCCTATTCTGGCACAGCGACGCCGTTAAAACATGTGAGCGCTTCGCAAAATTAAACAACCCGTTCCGGCTGGGCTATTTCCTCAATGCGCGGCTTCTGGCGGAACCAGGGCAGACAGAGCTGAATAAGCGGGCCAATGGTCAGGGCATACAGTACGGTTCCCACCCCAAACGTCCCGCCAAGCACGCACCCAATCAGCAGGACGGAGACTTCAATTGAGGTGCGCACGCTGCGAATGGACCACCCCAGACGGGCATGAATGCCTGTCATCAGGCCGTCGCGCGGGCCAGGCCCGAAGCCGGCGCCGATGTACATGCTGGTCGCAATCGCGTTCATCACGATGCCCGACACCAGGAAAGCGATTCGAACGGGTAACGAATCCAGTTCCGGGATAAGCGCCATGCTGGCGTCCGCCGCCAGACCGATACAAATCACGTTACTGATCGTGCCAAGGCCCGGCATCTGGCGCAGCGGGATCCACAGCAGCAGCACCGCTGCACCGACTAAAATGATTACCGTCCCGATAGTCATCCCCAGCTGCATCCCCACCCCAAGGTGAAAAACATCCCAGGGATCGACACCCAAATCGGAACGAATAAACATTGCGGTGGAAAGGCCATACAGTCCTAAACCGACATAGAGTTGTAGCAGACGACGTACCATTTTTATCTTCTCCAGTGAACCAGGCTTTCATCCTGACCTAAAATGGCACTATGATTAATGTCCAGTTTTCAAATAGTGGACTGCATATGTCAACACGTCGCTTCGGAAGCCAGTCTCTGGTACGCCTTTTAGGCCACTGGCAGCAAGCCTCATCCCGCACCCCGCTCTGGCGACAGCTGGCCGACGCGCTGCGTCTGTTAATCCTTGATGGGCGTCTGGCTTTGAATACGCGTCTACCGGGCGAGCGTGAGCTGGCCTCCGCGCTGGACGTGAGCCGGACCACCATCAGCAGCGCCCTCGCCCACCTGCGAGAAGAGGGTTACCTTGAAAGCCGCCACGGCAGCGGGTCACGCGTGCTCCTCCCGGATACGCGCGCCGTTCCTACCCTTTCAGCGGCAAGTGCCGCACTGGATCTCTCTACTGCCGCACTCAATGCCGGGCCGGAGATCCATCAGGCTTATGCCCATGCGCTCACGGCCATTACGCAGCATCTCTCGCTGACGGGCTACGATCAGCTTGGGCTGCCGACGCTGCGGGAGGCCATCGCGGCGCGCTATACCGCGCGGGGTCTTCCCACCCGCGCAGACGAAGTGATGGTAGTCAATGGCGCCGTCAGCGGCCTTGCGCTGGTACTGCGGATGATGACCGGGCCGGGGGACCGCGTCGTGGTCGATCATCCCACCTATCCGCTGGCGATTGCCGCCATTCAGGGAGCGCAGTGTCGGCCCGTGGGGGTGTCGCTGCCGGAAACCGGCTGGGATACGGACGGCTTCGCGGCAACGCTTGCCCAGACGGCGCCGCGCCTGGCCTATCTGATGCCTGATTTTCATAACCCCACCGGGCGCTGTATGGATGTCGCCACCCGTCGGGCCATCACGGATATCGCGGCCCAAACCCGAACGGCGCTGGTGGTGGATGAAACGATGGTGGATCTCTGGTTTGACGCGCCTCCCCCGCCACCGCTGGCCGCCTTTAACCCGCAGGCTACCGTCATCACCTTAGGCTCTGCCGGAAAAAGCTTCTGGGGAGGGCTGCGTCTGGGCTGGATCCGCGCCTCCTCGCGCACTATCGCCACGCTTGCCCAGACGCGGGATACCCTGGATTTAGGCTCGCCGCTACTGGAACAGCTGGCGATGGAGTGGCTCATTAACAATAGCGAGACGTTTCTGCCCGCACGCCGGAAGATGCTGGCGGAACGACGCGATCGATGCGGTGAACTGTTGCGCGAACATTTTCCGGACTGGAAATTCCATGAAGCGGAAGGCGGGCTCTCTTACTGGATAGAACTCCCGGGCATGCTGGCGACACAGCTTGCCGCGCGGGCTGAGATTCTGGGGATCAATCTGGGGACCGGTACGCGGTTTGGTTTATCTGGCGCGTTTGACCGCTATTTACGGATGCCCTTCTCGCTCGAATCGACAGAGCTTGAACAGGCGTTGCTGAGGATCAAACCGCTATGGCTCGCCCTGAATAAAAACGTGCCATCATTAAAGCGCAGCGTGATCTAATAATAAAATATTTGAAGCAGATCATAAAAAATAAAAACTGCTGACTGTCACGGAGGCAGTCAGCAGTTTTCACCGTTCAGAAGTTAATGCTGAGCAGGAATAGGAAAACCTTTCAGTGAAATAACGAAGTTTTCACCGTCTTTCTTTATTTTTGCGCCGGTATCACACCAGTCAGACGCAATACGAAAGAACTCATCACTTCCGACATTCCAGCCAAGACGTACGTGCTTCACGTAGCCTGAACGCAACAGATCGCAGGCCTCTTTGTAGTCACTGGCAGTTGACAGTTGTTGTTTCATTTTCTCTTCTTCAGAAGTTTGCGTAGAGCTTTGATTTCTTTAGGAGTAAAAGGAGAAACACTCTCTTCTTCCGTATGCTGATTATCAATATCCTCTTCCGATACTCCCGCCTCTTCTACTGCTTCGAACGCCAGCAGCAGCAGTTTCTCTGTCGTCACGCTTAAATTCTCGTTATTGTCTTCCGCATAGTGGCGAAGCCTTTCTTTTAGCGCGTCATCAATCTTAACGTTTAATACCGCTGTAGCCATGTTTGTCACTTCCCTTCGGAATAAGTACTTTATTTAATACACGAAGTTAACAATGTTATCCAGATATATATATTTTTGAGATATGGGAGAAAATAACCGTCCAATTATAAAATGACAGTCTATTATTACAGGTTGATGACAATAATATTTCAGTACAATGAAATATATATTGCAGGACATAGGCACAATATTATTGTGGGATAACAGTTTAAGGGGAGAGGTGAAGCTGAATGATCTTATGAGGCTACAAATGGGTGGGGGCCCTGCCAGCTACATCCCGGCACACACGTCGTCTGCCCTGGCTGCTTCCTTCCGGACCTGACCTGGTGAACAGAGTAGCGTTGCGGGAGAACCAACAGGGCCCCCATTGAGAGCGTTGATAACCAACGCGCTGGCGCATTATCCCTGTGCTAACGCCCAATTGCAAGCGACCAGGAACCGGATGCTGGTTTCTTGCGCAAACAGGCGCAGCAATCATGAAGATCTTCGTTTACCATAGCTTCCAGAAACTCCCCACAGGTGAAGGTATGGACGAACACGACTCCTTTCCACAGCGCGTATGGCAAATCGTGGCCTCAATCCCGGAAGGCTACGTCACCACCTATGGTGATGTCGCACGCCTGGCAGGTTCCCCGCGCGCGGCGCGACAGGTTGGCGGCGTTCTGAAACGGCTTCCGGAAGGAAGTACGCTGCCCTGGCATCGAGTAGTAAATCGTCATGGCGCCATTTCGCTCACCGGGCCGGATCTCCAGCGCCAGCGTCAGGCATTACTTTCAGAGGGTGTGCAGGTGTCAGGGTCGGGTCAGATCGATTTGCAGACGTTTCGCTGGGTATATTGACCCCTCTCCCGGAGGAGAGGGGCAATGCAGACATTACATCTGCGTCGGTGGGGTTGGCAGGGACGGCTGATTGGTCTGCGGTGCGACCGGTACTTCGGTCTGCTGCACCGGCACCAGGTTCAGATCAACTTTGGTCCCACCATTGTTAATCGCTTCCTGGACCGTATCGGTGATAAAGACCAGCTTACCGTTGATGGTTACCGCTGCGCTCAGCAGGATACGGGCGTTAGGCTGCACTTCCGACGGGTTATACGGCAACACGAAGCTAAACGGCGCCTGCTTGCCTTCAGTACGAACGGCGCGCTGAGCCACGACTTTCGACGGCGCGTCGGCCAGAGAAGCATCAGACAGCGTCACGGTTAATACCGCATCCGGCGGCAACGCAACTTTCTGTTTAATCCAGATGGTACCGGAAACGTTAGGCTGCTGAATGGATTGCTGCGAAAGGGTGTTAATCCCGTTCGGGTCTGCTGCTGGTACCGGCACCTGGGCGCTCTTACCGGCACAGGCGGACAGCGCAACCGCAATAGCTACACCACTTAGCATGGGCACGAGTTTCATTGAAGTCTCCTTATCAATGCACCAGCGGGATCGATCCCATCCGATGTCGTTTCAATCACATAACGTATTCAAGTGTGGCACAGATCACCGATTTATGCCTGAAAACGTGCCGATATTCAGATTATTCTACCCATCGGACCACTTTCATTTCTGCGTTATACTCTGCCTATCTTTCGCTACGGCGTTTATTGAGGACAACTATGAGTCAGGCACTGAACAATCTGCTGACATTACTGAATCTGGAAAAAATTGAGGAAGGACTCTTTCGCGGACAGAGCGAAGATCTTGGCTTACGCCAGGTCTTCGGGGGGCAAGTCGTTGGACAAGCGCTGTACGCAGCAAAGGAGACCGTCCCGGCAGACCGTCTGGTGCATTCGTTCCACAGCTATTTCTTACGCCCTGGCGATAGCGCGAAACCGATCGTGTATGACGTTGAGGTCCTGAGAGACGGCAACAGCTTCAGCGCACGCCGCGTAGCGGCCATTCAGAACGGTAAGCCGATCTTTTATATGACCGCCTCTTTCCAGGCGCCAGAACCCGGCTACGAGCATCAAAAAGTGATGCCGTCGGCACCTGCGCCAGACGATCTCAAATCAGAGACCGATATCGCCCGTGCGCTGGCGCATCTGCTTCCGCCTCAGGTCAAAGAGAAGTTTCTCTGCGATAAACCGCTGGAGATCCGCCCGGTTGAGTTCCATAACCCGATGAAAGGTCACCCCGCCGAGCCGAAGCGCCAGGTCTGGATCCGGGCTAACGGCACCGTGCCTGAGGACTTCCGCGTTCATCAGTATCTGCTGGGCTATGCGTCAGATTTCAACTTCCTGCCGGTGGCGCTGCAGCCGCACGGCGTCGGGTTCCTTGAAAAAGGGATGCAGGTCGCGACGATCGATCACTCCATGTGGTTCCACCGCCCCTTCAATATGAATGAGTGGCTGCTCTACAGCGTGGAGAGTACGTCAGCGTCGAGCGCTCGCGGTTTTGTGCGCGGGGAGTTTTATACCCAGGACGGCGTGCTGGTGGCTTCTACGGTGCAGGAAGGGGTGATGCGTAACAGAGGTTGATGTTGTGCGGCCTGATGCCCTCACCCTGGCCCTCTCCCACGGGGAGAGGGAACAAACACTAAAAACGGCAACCGAAGTTGCCGTTTTGCTTTTACCGTGTGCGGCCTGATGCCCTCACCCTGGCCCTCTCCCACGGGGAGAGGGAATACACACTAAAAACGGCAACCTAAGGTTGCCGTTTTGCTGTTTATTACGCGTTATACGCATTCTCGCCGTGGCTGTTGACGTCCAGACCTTCGCGTTCCTGCTCTTCAGGGACACGCAGACCGACCGTCATGTCCGCCAGTTTGTAGCCAATGAAAGCGACAACGGCAGACCACACAACGGTGAGAGCAATACTTTCCAGCTGAACCAGCAGCTGATGAACCATGGTGACGCCTTCAGCGTAGCCCACACCACCCAGCGATTTCGCCGCGAAGATACCGGTCATGATACAGCCGACGATGCCGCATACGCCGTGCACGCCAAACACATCGCATGGGTCGTCAACGCGCAGCACGCGTTTCAGTGCGGTAACGCCCCACAGACCCGCCAGACCGGACACCAGCCCGACCAGCAGCGCGCCGCCTACGCCGACATAACCACACGCCGGGGTGATGCCAACCAGACCGGCAATGGCACCCGAACAGGCACCCAGCAGAGAAGGTTTACCGCGTACCGCCCACTCGCCAAACACCCAGGAGAGGATTGCACCCGCCGTGGCCACAACGGTGTTCACGAAGGCCAGCGCGGCGATTTCGTTTGCTGCACTCGCTGAGCCGGCGTTGAAGCCAAACCAGCCAAAGTAGAGGATAGCCGTACCGGTAAACACCATCGGCAGGTTGTGCGGTTTAAACGCTTCTTTACCGAAGCCCACGCGTTTGCCAATCAGATAGGCACCCACCAGACCCGCTACCGCGGCGTTGATGTGTACAACGGTACCGCCCGCGAAGTCCAGCGCACCGTGCGTTGCCAGCAGACCGCCACCCCAGACCATGTGCGCAATCGGCACATAGGAGAGCGTCAGCCAGACCACCACGAAGATCAGGACGGCAGAGAAACGAATACGCTCGGCCAGCGCGCCCACAATCAGCCCGACGGTGATACAGGCGAAGGAGCCCTGGAACGCAACGTGGATATACTGATAGAAACTGCCCATCAGCGCGGTCAGCTCAATATTTTTCAGCATCACCCAGTCGAAGTTACCAAAGAACGCGTTGCCCGTGCCGAACGCCAGCGAGTAACCGTAAACCACCCACAGCACGCAGACCAGTGCGAACGTCACGGCAACCTGCGTCAGCATGGAGAGAACGTTTTTGCCACGGATCAGGCCGCCGTAGAACAGCGCAATGCCCGGAATGGACATGAACAGCACCAGCGCGGTGCTGATCATCATAAAGGCGTTATCGGCTTTGTCGACCACCGCAGGGGTAGCAGCCAGCGCCAGGCCCGGCAGCAGTGCCAGCGAACCCAGACCCGTTTTGAGTGTTGCTATCTTCATTTTCTCGATCCCTATCACTGTGTGCCAGGAGTTACTTACAGAGCCGCTTCGTCAGATTCGCCGGTACGAATGCGAATGACGCGCTGCAGTTCGGCAACGAAAATTTTGCCGTCGCCAATTTTGCCGGTATAGGCCGCTTTGCTAATGACATCAATGACTTCATCAAGCTGATCGTCAGCAATCGCGACATCAATTTTTACTTTTGGCAGAAAGTTAACGCTGTATTCCGCCCCGCGATAAAGCTCGGCATGACCCTTCTGACGACCAAAGCCTTTCACTTCGGTGACAGTCAGTCCCTGAATACCCATTGAAGACAACGCTTCACGCACGTCTTCGAGTTTGAATGGTTTGATTACAACCGTAACCAGCTTCATAGATCCCCTCCAGTCAGAATTCGGTAATGGCCGCAGCTTACGCAGAAGGTATTGCAAGGGGTGTGCCAGAAATGAAAACGAGGGGGAACAACGGTGCGATGAGCGTTACGCGGTTCTGTTAAACGCGCAGGTGAAAAAAAACGCACCATGCCGGTGCAGGGTGCGTTTCAGTTTTGCACCAACAGGAATGACTGTTAGCGCGTCGCCTCATTTTAGTGCATCAGGCGCTAAGCGACTCTTCATCGCGCACGCTGGCCGCCAGCTCTTCGCCCGCCAGCTGCAACTGGTACATCTGCCAGTAGCGCCCTTTTGCTTCCAGCAGCTCGCGGTGCGTACCGCGTTCAACGGCCTGCCCGCGATGTAGCACCAGAATGGTATCCGCCTCGACGATGGTCGAAAGTCGGTGGGCAATCACCACCAGCGTCGTATGGTCGCGTACCGCGTCCAGCGCCTGCTGGATGGCCTGCTCGGTGCCGGAGTCAATACTGGCGGTCGCTTCATCCAGAATCAGTATCTGCGGCGTTTCAATCAGCACCCGCGCCAGCGCCAGGAGCTGCTTTTGCCCGACGGAGAGATTGTTCCCCTGCTCGCCCAGTTTGGTATTGATCCCCTCGCTAAACCCGCGCGCCAGCTCTGCCAGCTGCACTTTTTCCAGCACGTCCCAGACCTGCTCCTGGGTGTAGTCTCGCCCCAGGGTCACGTTGGCGTAGAAGGTATCGGCCATCACGACCGGATCCTGCTGCACCATCGCAACGCCTTTGCGTAACACCGTATGGCTGAGAGACGCGAGCGGGCGTCCGTCGAGGCGGATTTCACCTTGCGTGACCGGGTAATAGCCCATCAACAGGCTGGCAAGCGTGCTCTTACCGCTGCCGGTATGCCCCACTAGCGCCACGAAGCCGCGCGATGGAACGTCGAGCGTGATGTCCTGCAACACCAGCCGGTCTTCGCGATAGGCAAACGAGACGTTATCAAAGGCAATAGTCCCGCTTTGCAGCGGTCGCTCGTCATTGCCGTAGGCCTGGCGCGGCCTGTCCATCAGCTCAAACACGCGCTCACCGGCGACAACCGCCTGTTGCAGCATCGATTGCTGGGTGGTGAGTTCGATCAGCGGCTCGTTAAGGCGTCCCAGGTAGCTAATAAAGGCATACAGCACGCCCACTTCAATCGTACCGTTTGAGCTCAGGCCAAAGAGCATCAGCAGCCCGCAAAGCACCAGCGCAGAGAAAAGGCTCAGCAGCGGACGCAGCAAGAAACCGTCGAGGCGCAGCGTCTGCATACGCGCCATATAGTGCGAACGGCTGGCTTCGCCCATGCGCTCGCCAAAGCGCGCCTGCTGGCGGAACTGCTGGATGACGCTCATGCCGTTGATCACTTCGTTAAAGCCATCATTGATGTCGGCCAGGTAAGCACGCACCCGACGCACGATTGGCGTGCTGTAGCGCTGATAGATGACCATGACAATCAGCACCGCCGGGAAGATGGTTATTGCCACCAGCGCCATGCGCCAGTTGAGGCTGAACATCGCGACCAGCATCGCGCCAATCAGCGCTGCGCTGCGCAGTACGGTTGCCACCACGGTGACGTACAGATCGCGGATCACCTCGGTATCGTTGGTCACGCGCGAAATCACCTGCCCGACCGGCTGGATATCAAACTCGCTGAGCGGCTGGCGAAGCGCCGCGTCCATCACATCCGTACGCAGCTGCTGAACGACGCCCACGGCTGCACGGTTAAACAGCAGCGACTGAGCATAGTGCAACCCTGCTGCCGTCAGCTGTAAGCCAACGTAGGCCACGCCTAAGCCCGCCACCAGCCCCAGCGGAAGGTAGCTTTTGGCGACCATGTTGTCGATAAAATAGCTGATAAGCAGCGGACCGCTCACCTCAGCAATCGCCGCTATCCAGAGCAAAAGCACGGCCACGGAGAGCGGTTTACGCCACGGCGAGCCGTAGGCCAGCAGACGTTTGAGCGTCGGCCACATCGTTCCGAGCTTACGCATTGGCGGCCTCCTCATTCTGCTCAGGCGCATCGTCCAGCGCCGCCTCAAGCTGCTGATAGCGGTACATATCGCGATACCAGCCCGGCTGCTCGGCAAGCGTTTCATGCTGTCCGCGCTGGGCAATGTGCCCGTGCTGCAAGACCAGAATTTCGCTGGCTTCAGTGAGCGCTGACAAACGGTGGGCGCTGATAATCACCGTGCGTCCGTCGCCCCACTGGCGCAGGTTATGCAGAATTTGATGCTCGGTACGGCCGTCCACGGCGGAAAGCGCATCGTCCAGGATCAGGATTTCAGCATTCAGCAGCAGGGCGCGGGCAATAGAGATACGCTGCTTTTGCCCCCCGGACAGCATGACGCCGCGTTCCCCAACTTCCGTGTCGTAGCCCTGCGGCAGACGCAAAATGTCATCATGAACGCTGGCCAAACGCGCCACATGTTCAATCTCTTCCTGCGTCGCCGCAGGGCGTCCCAGGGCAATGTTGTTCGCCACCGTGTCCGAAAATAAGAACGGCGTCTGGCTAACGACCGCCAGGCGGCCGCGCCACTCATCCAGCAGCAGTCTGGTCAGGGGAATATCGTGAAAGCGGATATCGCCTTTGGTGACGTCAAAGTGGCGCTGGAGCAGAGAGAGCACGGTACTTTTGCCGGCGCCCGTCGGGCCACAGATGCCGAGCATCTGACCTGGCTGAAGCGTAAAGCTGACGTTCTCCAGTACCGGATGCTCCGTATGCGGATAGATAAACTGCCGGACGTCGACGGCCATGACGCCGCGCCCTTCCGGTACGGCTTCGCTACCGTCAATGACCACCGGCGCTTCGGACAGCATGGCGCGAATGCGGCTATAGGCGGCGCTGCCGCGCTCCACGATGTTAAACATCCAGGCCAGCGCCAGCATCGGCCAGATCATCAGCCCCAGATACATCGCAAAGCTGGTCAATTGCCCCAGGGTCAACGCGCCCTGCACCACCATCCAGCTTCCGCCGCCAATCGCCAGCAGGTTTGCCATGCCAATCGCGATATAAATCGTTGGGTCAAACCGGGCGTCGATACGCGCGACGCGCATATTCTTCGCCCCCGTGTCTGCCGCATCGGCCGCAAACAGTGCAGACTGTCGGTCTTCCAGGCCAAACGCTTTGATCATGCGGATGCTGGTCATGCTCTCCTGGGTGCGATCGTTCAGAGACGAAAACGCCGCCTGCGCCAGCTTAAAGCGCTCGTGCAGCTGTTCACCATAGCGATTGATCGCCAGCGCCATGATCGGCATCGGCAGCAGGGCGAGCAGGGTCAACTGCCAGCTGATCTGCGTGGACATCACGATCAGCACCGCACAGCCCATCACCAGCGAGTCCACCAGCGTCAGCACCCCTTCCCCGGCGGCAAAGACCACGCGATCGACGTCGTTGGTCGCGCGCGCGATGAGATCTCCGGTGCGATGCCGCAGATAAAATTCGGGATGCTGTCGGCTCAGCTGGCGGTAAAAATCTTCACGCAGCTCAACGGCCAGCTGATAGGACGCACCAAACAGCAGCACGCGCCAGACGTAGCGCAGCAGATAAACAATGACGGCCGTCAGCACCAGCGTGCCGACCCACATCAACACCCGTGCGGTGGTGTAATGCTGTTCGGTGACGCCATCCACGACATACCCCACCACTTTCGGCGGGATCAGCTGCAGGATGGCAATGATAATAAGCAGGCATACTGCGCCGAGGTAGCGTTGCCACTCCCGACGAAAGTACCAGCTTAGTTGGGCAAATAATCGCACGCGGTTTGTTCCTGAAGGTATTTTACGAAGTTATTCAATAGGTAATGCTGTGGTGTATTTAATCTGTTCCATGGCGAAGCTTGAGGTGACGTCCGACAAACCCGGTACGCTGTTCACCAGCCGCTTGTAGAAATCATCATAGCGCTTCATGTCGGCCACCTGGACGCGCATCAGGTAATCGTACTCTCCGGCCATACGCCAGAAACCGAGCACCTCGGGCATCTCCGACACCTGAGTGACGAAGCGGCAATACCAGTCGCTGCTGTGATGCTGGGTTTTTATCAGCACAAATGCCGTCAGCCCAAGCCCCAGCTTTTCGGGATCTAACAACGCGACGCGCCCCAGAAGAATGCCGTCATCTTCCAGCTTCTTAAGGCGCTTCCAGCACGGGGTGGTGGTCAGATTAACGGCATCTGCCAGCGCCTGCAAAGAGAGGGTACAGTCATTTTGCAGCAATGAAAGGAGCTTGCGGTCAATTTTATCTAGCATACCCACCTCACAGAGAAAATTTTTCTCCCTTCATTCTATTTTAAAGGTCAGATAGCAACAATTTTTTCTGTGCTTTTCGCTATGCTAGGCACAAAATGACAAACGGATAACGACGATGAATAGCACCTGGGTTAAACATGCGATCAGCGAAATCAATGCCGACTATCAGCGCTCGGCGGATACGCACCTGATTCGCCTTTCCCTGCCGGGATTTGACGGCATTCAGCTCTATCTGAAAGACGAAAGCACCCATCCTACCGGTAGCCTGAAGCATCGCCTGGCACGCTCGCTGTTTTTATACGGTTTGTGTAACGGCTGGATCAAAGAAGGCACCACCATCATAGAATCTTCATCCGGTTCAACGGCGGTGTCCGAAGCGTATTTTGCGCGCCTGCTGGGCCTGCCGTTTATCGCGGTGATGCCGTCCTGCACCGCAAAACGCAAAATCGAGCAGATCGAATTTTACGGTGGTCGCTGCCACTTTGTGGAAAGCGCCTGCGAAATCTACGCCGCCTCCGAAATGCTGGCCCGTGAGCTGAACGGCCACTATATGGACCAGTTCACCTTCGCCGAGCGCGCGACGGACTGGCGCGGCAATAACAACATTGCCGACAGTATTTTCCGCCAGATGACCCACGAACCGCATCCGGTTCCGTCTTACATCGTCATGAGCGCCGGTACCGGCGGCACGTCAGCCACGATTGGACGCTACATCCGCTGTCAGGGCTACGATACCCAACTGATGGTGGTTGACCCGCAGAACTCCGTGTTCCTCGACTACTGGCAAAACCGCGATGCCGGTCTGCGCAGCCCGGTGGGCAGCAAAATTGAAGGGATTGGCCGCCCGCGCGTGGAGCCCTCTTTCATCCCAGACGTTGTGGATGAGATGATGCGCGTGCCGGACGCCGCCAGCGTGGCAACGGCGCACTGGCTGGAAACGCAGCTGGGCCGCAAAGTGGGCGCATCGACGGGTACCAACATGTGGGGCGCACTGCAGCTTGCCGCACGTATGCGCGAAGAGAGCCGCACCGGTTCCATCGTCACGCTGCTGTGCGACAGCGGCGAGCGTTATCTTGAGACCTACTACAACGCGGAGTGGGTACAGGCCAACATCGGCGATATCGCCCCGTGGAAAGCGCAGATTGCACAGCTTGTGAAATAAAAAAAAGCCAGACCGAAGTCTGGCTTGCTGGAAGGGTCTCACTATTCGGGGGAATACGGGAGGTTGTTGTTGTCCAGCCAATGCGTCAAAAAATGGGACACTGCTTCATTGCGGCAGTGGCCAATAACCGGCAGATGGGGAAGTTCTGCTTTCAGCTGCGCCATCGCATTCCCCATGATCAGGCCGCGACCTACGCTACCCAGCATTTCGCGGTCGTTCATGGCGTCACCAAACGCCATACACTCCTGTAGCGTTAAGCCCAGGTGGTCGCTCAGTACCGCCAGAGCGGAACCTTTGTTACAGCCCACCGGCAGCACTTCCAGACAATCCACTGCCGAGAAGGTCAGGTGCGCCCGGTCGCCCAGCGCCTCATTCAGTTGAATCCTTAAGCGGCACAGATCGTCATGATCGCCACAGAAGCAAATCTTAGTTACCGCATGGGCGGGGATCCGACGCAGATCGATAAGCTGGTATTTAAAGCCGCTGTAAACATGCGCGTGCAATAATTCCGGGATCTCGCTTCCGGTAAACCAGCCCCGATCGTTAAAGACGTGGACGCTGGCCTGCGTGTCCCAGGTGCTGTGCAGCACGATGTCCGCCACTTCCGGGTTGAGATCCTGCCGGTGCAGCACATCGCCTTCTACGGAGTGAATGCGCGTCCCGTTGCCGGTGATCAGAAAAGCGTCGAGGGAAAATGCCCCCAGCAAATGGCGCATTTCCAGCACATGACGCCCGGTGGCAAACGTCAGGGTGACATTACGCTCGTGCAGGCGCTTCAGCGTGTTCAGGGTTTTTTCCCCTAAACGGTGATCCGGCATTAACAGCGTACCGTCCATATCAAATGCAGCGAGCCGAGCCATGATTACTCCCGAAATGTGATGCGGTTAACTTGTGCATCAGTATCGTGTGAGATATACGGAAGTAATAGTGAATAGATGATAATTATTGTTCCGGGTTTCTTATGCGCCAGCTCAATCGACTCAACCAATATCACCGCCTGTGGCAGCCTTCCCTGGGTGCAACGCAACAGGTCACCATCGGCGAACTGGCCGCCCGCTGTTTTTGCAGCGAGCGGCATGTGCGAACGCTGCTGCGTCAGGCCCAGGAGGCGGGCTGGCTGAGCTGGCGAGCGCAGTCTGGCCGCGGTAAGCGGGGTGAGCTGACGTTCCATGTCGCGCCGGAGTCACTGCGCAATGCGATGATGGAGGAGGCGCTGAAGAGCGGGCAGCAGCATAACGCGCTGGAACTGGCCCAGCTTGCCCCCGCAGAATTACGATCGTTGCTGCATCCGTTTTTGGGCGGGCAGTGGCAAAACGACACGCCGACGCTGCGCATCCCCTATTACCGCTCGCTGGATCCGCTTCAGCAGGGTTTTTTACCGGGCCGGGCAGAGCAGCATCTGGCGGGACAGGTATTCTCAGGTTTAACGCGTTTTCACGGCAACAGCAGTGAACCCACGGGCGATCTCGCTCATCACTGGGAGGTATCGCAGGACGGTTTGCGCTGGCATTTCTACATTCGCTCCACGCTGCACTGGCATAACGGCGATAAAATCGAAACCGGACAGCTTCAGCAAAGCCTGGACGCGCTTTTCGCCTTGCCGGCCCTGCGTAAACTGTTCCAGAGCGTCTTACGCGTTGACGTTACCCATCCTCAGTGTCTGACCTTTACGCTGCACCAGCCGGATTACTGGCTGGCGCACCGCCTGGCCACCTACTGTAGTCGGCTTGCACATCCCGAACAGCCCATGACGGGCAGCGGCCCCTTCAGAGTCAGCGTGTATGAAGCGGATCTGGTTCGTCTGGAAAGCCACGAACAGTACCATCTCAGCCATCCGCTGCTTAAGGCCATCGAATACTGGATCACACCGTCGCTGTTTGACTATGGGCTAGGTACCAGCTGTCGCCATCCGGTTCAGATCGCCATTGGCGAGCCGGATGAACTGGAGAGCCTGCGCCTGGTGACAAACAGCACCAGTCTGGGCTTTTGTTATCTCACCCTGAAGCAAAGCCCGCGCCTGAGCGAAATGCAGGCTCGACGACTCATCAACATCATTCATCTCTCGACGCTTCTGCACACGCTTCCGCTCAATGAAGGGCTGATTACCCCGACAGAGGAGTTACTCCCCGGCTGGGCGATCCCTCAGTGGCCGGATTTAACACATGTCCCTCTGCCGAAGAAATTAACCCTGATTTATCATTTACCGGTTGAGTTACACACGATGGCGCGCCAGCTAAAACAGTACCTTGCACAACACGGCTGCGAGCTTACGGCGATCTTTTACGATGCGAAAACCTGGGACGGGTGCCAGCAACTGGCGGACGCGGACATCATGATGGGCGACAGGCTGATTGGCGAAGCGCCGGAATATACGCTTGAACAGTGGCTGCGCTGTGATGCCCTCTGGCCACACGTTCTAAGTGCGCCGCAATATGCTCATCTGCAGGCCACCCTGGATGCGGTACAGACCCAGGCCGACGAACAGGCCAGACGTGCCGGGCTGAGGGCCATTTTCTCCCGGCTCATGGAAAAGGCGGTGATAACGCCCCTGTTCAATTATCAATACCAGATCAGCGCCCCGCCGGGGGTCAACGGCATACGCCTCAACACCCGCGGCTGGTTTGATTTTACCGAAGCCTGGCTGCCCGCCCCGAAATCGTGAAGAAGCTGGTCGCCGTCGTGGTCAGACGGTAACATAACGTTTTTACCGTAACAGTCGAGATGATTTATGAAACGTGCCGTCGTCGTGTTCAGCGGAGGACAAGACTCTACTACCTGCCTGGTCCAGGCCCTTCATCAGTACGATGAAGTTCACTGTGTCACTTTCGATTATGGCCAGCGTCACCGCGCTGAAATCGACGTTGCCCGTGAACTTGCCCTGAAACTGGGCGCACGCGCGCACAAGGTGCTGGACGTTACGCTGTTAAATGAACTGGCCGTGAGCAGCCTCACCCGAGACAGTATCCCGGTACCTGACTACGAACCCGATGCCAGCGGCATTCCGAATACCTTCGTGCCGGGCCGTAATATCCTCTTCCTGACCCTGACGGCGATCTACGCCTATCAGGTAAAGGCCGAAGCGGTGATCACGGGCGTGTGCGAGACCGACTTCTCCGGCTACCCGGACTGTCGTGATGAGTTCGTGAAAGCGCTAAACCACGCCGTCAATCTGGGGATGGCGAAAGAGACGCGCTTTGAAACTCCGCTGATGTGGCTGGATAAAGCCGAAACCTGGGCGCTGGCGGACTACTGGGGCAAGCTGGACCTTGTTCGCAGCGAAACGCTCACCTGCTATAACGGTATCAAAGGCGACGGTTGCGGCCAGTGCGCGGCCTGTAATCTTCGCGCTAACGGGCTGAACCACTATCTTGCCGATAAAGTCGGCGTGATGAGCGCGATGCAGAAAAAAACTGGGCTTAAATAGGGCTACTTGACCGTGCTGTCGAACAGTTTCACACCGGCAGCACGGGTGACTTTCATCAGCGTTGTCAGCGTTGGGTTGCCGTTGTCTGATAAGGTTCGGTATAGCTGCTGACGGGACAGACCTGCTTTGGTAGAAATTTCTCCGATACCGCCCCGCGCTTCGATGACCTGACGGAGTGCAATGAGATAGGCAGGGATCCCCTGGTCTTCATAGATCTCTTCCAGTGCTGTTTGCAGATAACGCTGAGCGTAGGAAGGATTCTCTCGCAGCATTTTCACAACAGCATCATGGTGGTTAACGGAACTCGAATATTTTCGTTCAGCGGCGCTCATTGGAATGTCCTTTTGCTTGATGATCTTTCCAGTAATCTATTGCCAGTTTGATATCTGCTTTTTGGCTCTTTTTGTCGCCACCAATCAGTAACAATAAAACCTGCCGATTCTCTACTGAAAAATAGATTCTGTAGCCGGGGCCACTGTCGACTCGCATCTCCCAAACACCTTCCCTGAGATACCTGTAATCGCCAAAATTACGTTTTATCGCACGGTTAATCCGCATAAGGATCCGGAAAACCATATCCGGATCCTTTCGATTCATTCTGGCAACCCACTCCTCAAACGGTACTTTCCCGTCACGGGTCCGGTAACGTTCAACAATGTAGTCCCTGTCCATTATTCTATCCCTGAAAAATCTTTTTGTCTTTTATAAAAGACAAACTTTCTAAGCGATCATCAACTCCAGCTTTTCCCGCAGCTCCCCTTCCAGCGGCAGCGCTTTCTGCGTTTTCAGATCGATACAGACAAAGGTGATCAGCGCATCAGCAACCATCTGCCCTTCTGGATCGAGCGTCACCACCTGGCTTAACACCCCGCTTTTGCCATTGATCTGTTGTACCTGGCTGGTCACCGTCAGTACATCACCCAACACGGCCGGACGGCGGTAGTTGATGTTGATATTGACGACCACGAACGCGATGTTGTGCGCGGTCAGCCACTGAAAGCTTTCGCTATTTTCCAGCCCGTCCCAGCGCGCTTCTTCAAGAAATTCAAGATAGCGAGCGTTGTTCACGTGCTGGTAAACGTCGAGATGAAAACCGCGTACTTTGATTTTTGTCTGCATAGCGCAATAGCCTTTACTGTTATTGTAGGATGTGAGGTCACAACTGGTATGACCTCTTTATCCTGGCAAAATTTTGCCGCAGTGCAAGAAATTGCGTAATTACAACGTCAGGTGTGAGAGGTTGCGCTCAACCAGCGCGCTGCCCATGCCCGGCACCTGTTTGAGATCGTCGACCGTTTTGAAAGGACCATACTCTTCGCGGTAGTTGACGATGGCCTGCGCTTTTTTCAGCCCGACACCATTCATCGCGCGCGCCAGATCTTCCGCAGAGGCGGAATTGATACTGACCCGCGTGCCGTCATCATCCGCATTTTTACCGGCGTCAGTCGCTTTGGTTTGCCCTTGCACCGGCGCTGCCGCGTCGGACTTGCTCTGCGTAGCCTGTGGTTTGGCGGCGGTGGCCGACGCCATCACACCCGCGCTCATCCCGGTGGTGGCAATAGCCAGCGTAATTAACAGTGCTTTGATTCCACATTTCATGCTGTTATCTCCTTGTTTGTTGACAGCCACGTCACGATAGCCGCCAGATAAAACTGGCACAAACAGCAGATTGCAGAAATGGAAAAGGCCGCGAAAGCGGCCTTTAGTTATTGCAGAGCGTTACGAAAATCTGCGAGCAGACACGTAATTACTGCTGCTGAGTCATCACATCACCCAGCTTGATTTTGGCTTCTTTACGCAGGTTGCTCATCATGGCTTCGAAGGCAATCTGAGCATTGTTCTGGGTAATCCCCTGAACCATCGCTTTCTTCTGCGCTTCTGGCAGGGTGCCGGCTTTCACTTCATCCAGCGCCAGCAGAACGACGTTACCCTGCGTATCGGTGGTGGTACCGAAGCTTGGCTTGTCCTTCGCAGGCAGAGTCAGACCAAACGCGGCCTGGCTGATTGGGTCCTGGCCGGTACGGCTCAGCGTTTTCGCTTCACCGAAGCTCAGGCCAGCCGCTTTCAGCGCGTCTTCTTTACCCGCTTTCAGGTCAGACAGAATCTTCTCAGCATCCAGTTTCGCCTGCTGTTCCGCTTTGTTGTGCTTAACCTGAGCGACAACCTGATCCTTCACTTCCGCCAGCGGTTTGACCGCTTCTGGCTTATGCTCGCTGACGCGCAACACAAACGCACGATCGCCGTCGACGGTAATGATGTCAGAGTTACTGCCCGGCGTGCCGTTCTCGCCCACCAGACCACCGTTGAAGATGGCATCAGAAACCGGTTTGAAGTTCAGCTCTTCCGGCAGGTTGTCACGACCAAACCAGCCCGTCTCAACCGCCTTCACACCCGCCGCCTGCTCTGCACCTGCCAGAGATTCGTTATCGTTGCTGGCAGCATCGCTCACCTTCTGCTGCAGCGCGTAGTAGGCATCCAGCGCTTTTTCCTGTTTCACTTTCGCCGCGATATCTTCGCGAACGTCAGCCAGCGGCTTGGTTTTCGCCGCGGTGATGTCGTCCAGACGCACAACCAGGAAACCAACGGAAGACTTAATGACGCCTGAAAGCTGGCCTTTCTCTTTCAGACCGGCATTTTTCAGCTCGTCCGGCGTGGTCGCGTCTTCCAGCCAGCCCATATCACCGCCGTTTTTCGCAGAGATAATATCGGTGGATTTGGCTTTCGCAACGGTCGCGAAATCAGCGCCTTTGTTCAGCTCATCCAGTACCGCTTTGGCATCAGCCTCGGTCTTCGTCTGAATTACGCTGTAGCGGTTACGCTGCGGCTGAGTGAACTGATCCTGATGCTGATCGTAGTAAGACTGGATTTCCGCATCAGACGCGGTTTCCTGCAGCGCGGCCGCATCCAGCTTGATGTAGCTCACACGGTACTGCTCTGGAGAAACAAAGGCATTCTTGTTCTGCTCGTACCAGGCGTTAACGTCAGCGTCGCTCACCTGCTGTTTCGCCGCCAGGGCGTTCACATCAATGGTCGCTTCGCGTACAACGCGCTGCTGTGCCACCAGCGCGGCCAGTTCGTCCGTTTCACCTTTGAGCATGAAATCGGTGCCCACGACGGCATTGATGAGCTGCTGGGTGGTCAGCTGGTTACGCAGTGCCTGAGCGTACTGATCGGCCGTCATCCCCATCTGGTTGACGATACTGTTGTAACGCGCGTTGTCGAATTTACCGTTAGACTGGAAGGCCTGGGTGGAGAAGATGGCTTTTTTCACCTGCTCATCACTGATGCCAAGGCCCAGTTTTTTGGCGTACTGATCCAGCAGCGCTTCGTCGATAAGACGGTTCAGTGTCTGTTGGCGCAGGGTCTTCATGTACCCTTCGTTCGCCGCCAGTTCAGAGAATTGGTCGCCCAGCTGTTGCTGCATACGGTTACGTTCACCGGCAAAAGCATTCTCGAACTGACCACGGCTGATTTCCTGGCCATTCACTTTTGCGGCATAGTTTGCGCCACCGCCAATAAGGTAACTGCTCACGCCGGTCAATATGAACGACACGATAATGATACCGAAAATAATCTTGAGCACGAGACTGTTAGCAGCCGTGCGTAAGCTGTCCATCATGGTGTAACAACACTCCGCTGTAGGTGACTGGTTACCTGACGCTGACGGAAAATCCTGCCCGTCGCGCGTGAAGCCGTATTGTGACAAGAAAACGGGGCGATTGTCAGCCCACAACTCGCATAAACTCGCACAAATCAGGTCTGGACAAACAAAAAAGGCACATCAAATGATGCGCCCTTGTACTTTCCGGCTTCCCTGAAACGGGAAAGCAATCAGTTTACTGCGTCTTTCAGCGCTTTACCTGCACGGAAACCCGGCACTTTAGCAGCAGCAATGGTGATCTCTTTACCGGTCTGAGGGTTGCGGCCAGTACGGGCAGCACGCTCTTTAACAGCAAAAGTACCGAAGCCTACCAGTGCAACGTCGTCCCCAGCCTGCAGAGATTCAGTAACAGAAGCAATTAATGCATCTAACGCACGTCCAGCTGCAGCTTTAGAAATATCAGCACCAGCAGCAATTTTGTCAATCAGTTGAGATTTATTCACTGTTCTCTTCCTCTCTTTATAATTTATATCGCGCCTGAATCCTTCACAACGCGACCGCGCAGCAGTTATATCAGGCCTGCCATGACCTTACAACACCCGTTGTTGATGGCTGACCTAATCAGCAATCTAAATTAGCTATACAAAAAAAGGCTGGCAAGTGCGAAATGACTTACCAGCCTTGTTTTTATTGACGCTCTTTGCGCGAGGTCACTATTTTGCGGTTACAACCTGCATTCCGGAGGGTTCATTCTGCAATGCGAGACTGAGAACTTCCTCAATTCGCTTCACAGGATGGATCTGCAGATCGGCAATCACGTTGTCCGGAATCTCTTCCAGATCGCGTTTATTTTCGTAAGGGATCAATACGGTTTTGATCCCACCGCGGTGTGCCGCCAGCAGTTTTTCTTTTAAACCACCGATCGGCAGAACCTGACCACGCAGCGTAATTTCACCGGTCATTGCCACATCGGCACGCACCGGGTTCCCTGTCAGGCAGGAAACCAGAGCGGTACACATGGCAATACCCGCACTTGGGCCATCTTTCGGCGTTGCCCCTTCCGGAACGTGCACGTGGATGTCGCGTTTTTCGTAGAAATCAGTGTTAATACCCAGTTTCTCCGCGCGCGCGCGCACCACGGTCAGCGCCGCCTGGATGGATTCCTGCATCACTTCACCCAGCGAGCCGGTGTAGGTCAGCTTGCCTTTGCCCGGCACACAGGCGGTTTCGATGGTCAGCAGATCGCCGCCCACTTCCGTCCATGCCAGGCCGGTCACCTGACCAACGCGGTTTTCGTTGTCCGCACGACCGTAGTCAAAGCGCTGAACGCCCAGGTACGCATGCAGATTGTCGCCGTTAATCACAATGTGTTTCAGGCTCTTATCCAGCAGCAGCTGTTTCACCGCTTTACGACACAGTTTGGAGATTTCACGCTCAAGGCTACGCACGCCCGCTTCACGGGTGTAGTAACGAATGATGCCGATAATCGCGCTGTCCTCGACGGTCAGCTCGTTGGCTTTCAGCGCGTTACGCTCAATCTGTTTCGGCAGCAGGTGCTGCTTAGCGATGTTCAGCTTCTCATCTTCGGTATAACCGGAGAGACGGATCACTTCCATACGGTCCAGCAGCGGAGCCGGAATGTTCATGGAGTTGGAGGTCGCCACGAACATCACGTCGCTCAGGTCGTAGTCCACTTCCAGGTAGTGATCGCTGAACGCCACGTTCTGTTCTGGATCAAGCACTTCCAGCAGTGCAGACGCAGGGTCGCCACGCATGTCCGACGACATCTTGTCGATCTCATCGAGCAGGAACAGCGGGTTTTTAACCCCCACTTTCGCCATCTTCTGGATCAGTTTACCCGGCATAGAACCGATGTAGGTACGGCGGTGACCGCGGATTTCCGCTTCATCGCGTACGCCACCCAGCGCCATACGGATATACTTACGTCCGGTCGCTTTGGCGATCGACTGACCCAGAGAGGTTTTACCCACCCCCGGCGGTCCTACCAGGCACAGAATTGGGCCTTTGATTTTGTTTACACGGCTTTGTACCGCGAGGTACTCAAGAATGCGGTCTTTCACGCGTTCCAGGCCGTAGTGGTCGGTATCCAGGATTTCCTGGGCCTGACGCAGGTCTTTTTTGACCTTGCTGCGGGCGTTCCACGGAACCTGCACCATCCACTCAATGTAGCCGCGTACAACGGTCGCTTCAGCCGACATTGGAGACATCATTTTCAGCTTCTGCAGTTCTGCTTCGGCTTTCTCTTTCGCCTCTTTCGGCATCTTCGCCGCGTCGATCTTACGCTTCAGCGCTTCGTTTTCGTCCGGCGCATCGTCCATCTCGCCCAGTTCTTTCTGAATGGCCTTCATTTGCTCATTCAGATAGTACTCACGCTGAGATTTCTCCATCTGCTTTTTCACGCGGTTGCGAATACGCTTCTCAACCTGCAGCAGATCGATTTCAGACTCCATCATCGCCATCAGGTATTCCAGACGTTCGTTAACGTCGGACATTTCCAGCACGGACTGTTTGTCAGCCAGCTTCAGCGGCATATGTGCAGCGATGGTGTCCGCCAGACGCGCAGGATCGTCGATGCTGTTCAGCGACGTCAGCACTTCTGGTGGGATTTTCTTGTTCAGCTTGATATAGCCTTCAAACTGGCTAATCGCGGTGCGCACCAGCACTTCCTGCTCGCGCTCATCAAGCTCAGGCGAATCAAGGTACTCTGCCTTCGCAGAGAAGTGCTCGCCGTCGTCTGACAGAGTGGTAATACGCGCACGCTGCAGGCCTTCTACCAGCACCTTCACGGTGCCGTCAGGCAGCTTCAGCATCTGCAAAATAGAGGCCACGGTCCCGACGGTGAAAAGATCGTTTACACCCGGCTCATCCGTTGATGCTTCTTTCTGCGCCACCAGCATGATTTTTTTATCATGATCCATGGCGGCTTCGAGGCAACGGATAGATTTTTCCCGCCCTACAAATAAGGGTATGACCATGTGCGGATAAACCACCACATCGCGCAACGGCAATACGGGGATTTCAATGCGTTCAGAACGCTCAGGATTCATAGAGCTCTCTCTTAGTTAGTGTCCGCCAGGTAAGCTGGTCATGTCGCTGTGCTTCACATAACCATTAACATGTATCCAGTATATGGGGATGTTTGCCACACATTCAACGCTATGAATACGGAAAAAGTAAAGGGGAGATAAAATCCCCCCTTTTTGATTAACTGCTTGTATGATTTGGTGAATTATTCGCCAGATGCCTGCTGTGCTTCCGGTTTGCCGTAAATCAGCAGCGGCTTGGTTTGGCCGCTAATGACGGACTCGTCAATCACCACTTTCTCAACGTCTTCCATCGACGGCAGATCGTACATGGTGTCGAGCAGTGCCGCTTCAACAATGGAACGCAGACCACGGGCACCGGTTTTACGGATCATCGCTTTCTTGGCGATAGCATCCAGAGCTTCGTCGCGGAATTCTAGATCAACACCTTCCAGATTGAACAGCGCCTGATACTGCTTGGTCAGCGCATTTTTCGGCTCTTTCAGAATCTGGATCAGCGCGTCTTCGCTCAGTTCATTCAGCGTTGCCACAACCGGCAGACGGCCGATGAATTCAGGGATCAGACCGAATTTGATCAGATCTTCCGGTTCAACCTGAGACAGCAGTTCGCCTTCGTTCGGTTTTTCGGACGTTGCTTTCACCGTTGCGCCAAAACCAATGCCGGAGCCGGTTTCAACACGATGGGAGATAACTTTATCCAGACCAGCAAACGCACCACCACAGATGAACAGGATCTTGGAGGTATCAACCTGCAGGAACTCCTGCTGCGGATGTTTACGACCACCCTGTGGCGGAACGGCGGCAACCGTACCTTCGATCAGCTTCAGCAGTGCCTGCTGTACGCCTTCACCGGATACGTCACGGGTAATGGACGGGTTGTCTGATTTACGGGAGATCTTGTCGATCTCATCGATGTAAACAATCCCGCGCTGGGCTTTCTGTACGTCGTAATCGCACTTCTGCAGCAGTTTCTGGATGATGTTTTCGACGTCCTCACCCACATAACCGGCCTCGGTCAGGGTGGTGGCATCCGCCATCGTGAACGGAACATCAAGCAGGCGCGCCAGGGTTTCAGCCAGCAGCGTTTTACCGGAACCGGTTGGGCCGATCAGCAGAATGTTACTTTTACCCAGTTCTACGCCATTACTGGTATCGCCGTTACGCAGACGTTTGTAGTGGTTATAGACCGCTACCGCCAGCACTTTCTTGGCCTGCTCCTGTCCGATGACGTAGTCGTCAAGGTGATGACGAATTTCATGCGGCGTTGGCAGCGCGCTGCGCTCACGGTGCGGTGCGACTTCTTTAATCTCTTCGCGGATGATGTCGTTACATAAATCGACACATTCGTCGCAGATATACACGGACGGCCCGGCAATCAGTTTACGCACTTCATGCTGGCTTTTGCCGCAAAAAGAGCAGTACAGCAGTTTGCCCGAACCATCTTTGCGTTTATCTGTCATGAGTCCAAACCTCTTTTTAAGTTCTTTGTGCCGCACATGACGACGCAAATGCCATTCTAAGACGCAAGCTGCAATCAGCAGCGTGCCGCCCTACCTTAGTATAGCGGCACCCTCGCGTCGCGGGCATCAATTACGATGGGTCAACACGGAGTCGACTAAGCCGTACTCAACTGCCTCTGGAGCAGAGAGGAAGCGATCGCGCTCGGTATCGCGCTCGATCTGCTCGAGTGGTTGACCCGTATGCTGCGCCATAAGTTCATTCATGCGCGCTTTTACTTTCAGAATTTCGCGGGCGTGGATTTCGATATCCGTCGCCTGCCCCTGGTAACCGCCCAGCGGCTGGTGAATCATCACGCGGGAATTTGGCAAGCAGAAACGCTTACCTTTCGCGCCTGCTGTTAACAGGAACGCGCCCATTGATGCAGCCTGACCCATACAGATAGTGCTTACATCAGGCTTGATGAATTGCATGGTGTCATAAATGGACATTCCTGCTGTAATCACGCCACCCGGGGAGTTAATGTACAGGTAAATGTCTTTTTCCGGGTTTTCCGCTTCCAGAAACAGCATCTGCGCCACGATCAGGTTAGCCATGTGGTCTTCCACCTGGCCGGTCAGAAAGATAACGCGTTCCTTGAGCAGACGGGAATAGATATCAAAAGAACGCTCACCACGTGAGGTCTGTTCAATAACCATTGGCACCAGAGCCATATGGGGTGCAAAGTTATCTCGTTCGCCACTGTATGACATTTCCGTCTCCTGGATCAAAATTGAAAACACCTGCTGTACTGATTGTAACCTTACGGACGGATTATCAGCCAGTCTCATTCATCATGATTACGTACTTATGGGGTTCACAGTGCCCTATTTCAAGCATAACAACCTTTTGTTGTTACGCTAACACCGAAAGGGCGTTTTAGCACTCTTCCTGGGCTATCGCTGCGATAAAAAAAACCCGCTGCCGCAAGGCAACGGGTTTTCTGTTCAAACTTTAAACCTTTGGGGCGAAATTACGCCTGCTGGTTCATCAGTTCGTTGAAAGAGGTCGCTTTTTCGGTCACTTTCGCTTTCGCCAGTACCGCTTCAACAGCCTGCTCTTCCAGGGCAACGTTGCGCATGTTGTCCATCAGCTCTTTGTTCTTACCGTAGAACTCAACAACTTCTGATGGATCTTCGTATGCAGAAGCCATCTCTTCGATCAGGCCTTTCACACGCTCTTCGTCAGCTTTCAGCTCGTGGGTACGAATCACTTCACCCAGCAGCAGGCCAACAACAACGCGGCGTTTCGCTTGCTCTTCGAACAGCTCGCGTGGCAGTTCCATCGCTTGCTGCTGGTTGCCACCGAAACGCTGTGCAGCCTGACGGCGCAGAACGTCGATTTCGCTGTCGATCAGGGCAGCAGGAACGTCGATTTCGTTGGCTTTCACCAGACCTTCGATCGCCTGAGATTTCACACGGTTACGCACCGCGCCGTTCAGTTCGCGTTCCATGTTCTTACGCACTTCGGTACGCAGACCCGCTACGGAACCATCTTCCACGCCGAAACGCTTGATGAATTCTTCAGTCAGTTCTGGCAGTTCGCGCTCTTCAACTTTCTTCAGGTTGATAGCGAACTTCGCTGCTTTCCCTTTCAGGTTTTCAGCGTGGTACTCTTCCGGGAAGGTCACGTCGATGGTGAACTCTTCGCCAGCCTTGTGGCCTTTGATACCGTCTTCGAAGCCTGGGATCATACGACCCTGGCCCATTGCCAGTACGAAGTCAGACGCTTTGCCGCCTTCGAACTCTTCGCCGTCTACAGAACCGGTGAAGTCGATGGTGACACGGTCTTCAGCGTCAACAGCGCCTTCTTTCTCTTTCCAGTTCGCCTGCTGCTTGCGCAGGGTATCCAGCATGCCGTCAACGTCTTCGTCAGTCACGGAAACAACTGGTTTTTCAACTTCGATAGATTCCAGACCTTTCAGCTCAACTTCCGGGTACACTTCGAACTCTACGGAGTAGGTGAAGTCTTCGCCCAGTTTGTATTCGCCTGGAACGTAGTTCGGCGCGCCGGCTGGATTGATTTTTTCTTTGATGATCGCATCAATAAAGTTACGGCTCATCAGTTCACCCAGCACATCCTGACGCACGGAAGCGCCATAACGCTGAGCAACAACATTCATTGGTACTTTGCCCTTGCGGAAGCCGTCAATACGTACTTTTTTTGCTACGTTGACCAGCTCGCTTTTCACAGCAGTTTCGATGCTGTCAGCAGCGATAGTAATCGTTACACGGCGGCCAAGGCCTTGAGTGGTTTCAACTGAAACTTGCATCTTGTTACCTCAAAAAAATCACAGTGCTCGGTCAACTCTGAATCTGTCTGTTATACCGGGATGCTCTCTTAGTGCAGATTCACATTCCCTGTCGCCAGAATCATCCCGAAGACATTCAATAAGACGCGGCATTATAGCGGCATCACTTAGGTGAGTCGAGAACGGTTGGGGCATGTTGCTGCGGCTTTTTTCACACTTTAAGGCTATTTTTAGCCTTAAAATCGCACCATCCGCTCAAAACTCAGACAAAACAAAACGGCCCGGAGGCCGTTTTGAGGAAATCTGTAAGCAACATACTGGAAAAGCTCCAGCCGTTGCAAATCCGATTTATCAGGCGATAGTGCCTGCACCGCGACAGGGCGGCGATGCGAAAACCGTATCCTGCAGGCCTTCCCATTCCTTAATGGTGTAGGTATGCAGTGCCAGCGCATGCACGGTCGTGGAGAGTTCTTCCGTCAAGGTGCTGTAGATCAAGCGGTGTCGATTCAGGAAACGTTCTCCCGTGAAGCGATCGCTAACCAGAACCACTTTAAAGTGGCTTTCAGAACCTGCCGGCACGTTATGACGATAGCTTTCGTCGACGACTTCGAGGAACACAGGGTTGAACGCTGCCCTTAATTTATCTTCTATATGCTCACGTATCATCATGAAATTACTCCTCCGACAACGCCAGGATGTCACCCATCCCTTTAAATGTTAGCCGCTTTTACCGTTTCCATTACACCTTGACAACAAATATTTAGCTTTCGTCTGATTTTCTCATTCAAACGAATGAAGTTCACTGTGAGACTCATACGTTTTGTCATACACGGATTGGGAAAAACGGAGAACTGGTCAGTTTTCGGACAAGGCGATGAATTTACATGCGTTGACCACTTCCCCTCGCCGTTGGCGATGTTATGATGGCGACAATTTTTCTCTTTATATGCTTACGATTCGTTGAGAACCCGAAAATGTTAAAAAAACTCTTCTTTCCGTTGGTAGCCCTTTTTATGCTGGCAGGCTGTGCTACCCCGCCAACCACTATTGATGTCTCACCAAAAATCACCCTGCCTCAGCAGGACCCAAGCCTGATGGGCGTCACCGTGAGCATTAACGGTGCCGATCAGCGTCAGGACCAGGCGTTGGCAAAAGTGACCCGCGATAACCAGCAGGTTACCCTCACCGCGTCCCGCGACCTGCGCTTCCTGCTCCAGGAAGTGCTGGAGAAACAGATGACCGCTCGCGGCTACATGATTGGCCCAAGCGGCGCGGTTGATCTGCAGATCATCGTGAACAACCTGTACGCCGACGTGTCTCAGGGCAACGTGCGCTACAACATCGCGACCAAAGCGGATATCGCCATCATTGCCACCGCGAAGAATGGCAACAAGATGAACAAAAACTACCGCGCCAGCTATTCTGTTGAAGGTGCATTCCAGGCCTCCAACCAGAACATTGCTAACGCCGTTAATAGCGTGCTGACCGACACCATCGCCGATATGGCGCAGGACACCAGCATTCACGACTTCATCAAGCAGAACGCGCGTTAATCCCGCTCGCTGACCCGGTGTATCACCGGGTCAGTTTTATAAGAACATGTCCAGCCATTACTTACGCATTTTCCAGCAACCGAAATCAGCGATTCTGCTGATCCTCGGCTTCGCCTCGGGTTTACCCCTCGCACTCACTTCCGGCACGCTTCAGGCGTGGATGACGGTTGAGAACATCGATCTTAAAACGATTGGTTTCTTCTCGCTTGTGGGCCAGGCCTATGTCTTTAAGTTCCTGTGGTCTCCGGTCATGGATCGCTACACGCCGCCTTTCCTCGGGCGTCGGCGCGGCTGGTTAGTGATGACGCAGATCCTGCTGCTGCTGGCCATTGCGGCGATGGGTTTTCTTGAACCCACCACGCAGCTTCGCTGGATGGCCGCGCTTGCGGTGGTGATTGCCTTCTGCTCCGCCTCTCAGGATATCGTGTTCGACGCCTGGAAGACGGACGTGTTACCCGCGGAAGAGCGCGGTGCCGGAGCGGCAATCAGCGTGCTGGGCTACCGCCTCGGGATGCTGGTTTCCGGCGGGCTGGCGCTGTGGCTCGCCGACCGTTACCTCGGCTGGCAGGGCATGTACTGGCTGATGGCCGCCCTGCTGATCCCCTGCATTATCGCGACGCTGTTCGCGCCCGAACCGAGTGACGTTATCCCGGTTCCCCGCTCGCTGGAGCAGGCCGTCGCCGAACCGCTTCGTGACTTCTTTGGCCGCAACAACGCCTGGCTGATCCTGTTGCTTATCGTCCTTTATAAGCTGGGCGATGCCTTTGCCATGAGCCTGACAACCACCTTCCTGATCCGGGGTGTGGGTTTCGACGCCGGTGAAGTCGGCGTGGTGAATAAAACGCTGGGGCTGTTTGCGACCATCGTCGGCGCGCTTTATGGCGGCGTACTGATGCAGCGCCTGACGCTGTTTCGCGCGCTGCTGATTTTCGGCATCCTTCAGGGCGCCTCTAACGCAGGCTACTGGCTGCTGTCGATTACCGACAAACATACGATCAGCATGGCCGCGGCGGTGTTCTTCGAAAACCTCTGCGGCGGCATGGGCACAGCGGCATTTGTCGCCCTGCTGATGACCCTGTGCAACAAGTCGTTTTCCGCCACCCAGTTCGCTTTGCTCTCGGCGCTCTCCGCCGTTGGCCGGGTGTACGTTGGCCCGATTGCCGGCTGGTTTGTGGAAGCCCACGGCTGGCCAACATTTTATCTCTTCTCGGTCGTGGCTGCCGTGCCGGGAATTTTATTGCTGCTGGTCTGCCGTCAGACGCTGGAATATACCCAGCGGACAGAACACTTTATGCCGCGCACCGAATATCACCGCGCCTACCGTTTTGCGTTACGTCTGTTAATGGTGGGCTGCGCTGCGCTCGCACTCTGGCTGGTGGTGCTCATTATTAATGCCAGCACGTCACTGGCACTCCCCTTCGAAGCCCTTCTGCTGGACGCTGGTGCCCTGCTGGCTATCGCCGGGATCCTGACCGGGGGTCTGCTCGATTTCATGGCATTGCGTAAAACGCAGATGACCTGAAGAAAAATGCGAAAGGTTATTTCCCGTTGTAATCACTAACCGAAATTATAACGGCGAAATAGCCACCAAGCGCTAAAAAAAATATTTGTTGTTTTGTGCGGGATAGGATTTGGAAATTATTGGCTCCCATTCCAAAACGCTATTTTTCATTAAACGATTCAGCAGGCGAGAGTTTGATTTTTCGTTTTTCAGATGTCTTTTTATTGATAATTAATTGTTAATTTTTTGTTTATTTTCAGCAATGGTTATACCAATTGTCCCTTTTAGGGTATGCTTGGGGGTCCTTTCGTTATAAAGCCCACGCCATGCGGCTTCGCTCATAAAAACCGACATAATTTGCAACACTTGTGACACGTGCGGCAGAACCCGGTAACACCTTCCTGACACAGGCCTAATGATGTTTACAGTAATGTAACCTTCCCGTAAAATGCCCGCACACTTTAAACGCCACCAGACTCCGTGGAATTGAGGTCGTTAAATGAGACTCGGGAAATACAATAAAAGTTTGGGATGGTTGTCATTATTCGCGGGCACTGTATTACTCAGTGGCTGCGATTCTGCACTACTAGACCCCAAAGGACAGATTGGACTGGAACAACGTTCACTGATATTGACGGCTTTTGGCCTGATGTTGATTGTGGTTATTCCTGCCATTTTGATGGCTGTTGGTTTCGCCTGGAAGTATCGTGCGAGCAATAAAGATGCGAAGTATAGCCCTAACTGGTCACACTCCAATAAAGTGGAAGCTGTGGTCTGGACGGTACCTATTCTGATCATCCTGTTCCTTGCCGTACTGACCTGGAAAACCACTCACGCACTTGAGCCAAGCAAACCGCTGGTTCACGATGAGAAACCTATTACCATTGAAGTGGTCTCCATGGACTGGAAATGGTTCTTCATCTATCCAGAGCAGGGTATTGCTACCGTGAATGAAATCGCCTTCCCGGCGAACACTCCGGTTCAGTTCAAAGTGACCTCCAACTCCGTAATGAACTCCTTCTTCATCCCACGTCTGGGTAGCCAGATTTACGCGATGGCCGGTATGCAGACTAACCTGCACCTGATCGCGAATGAAGCAGGCACCTATGATGGTATCTCCGCCAGCTATAGCGGCCCGGGCTTCTCAGGTATGAAGTTCAAAGCTATTGCGACGCCGGACCGTGCCGCTTTCGACCAATGGGTTGAAAAAGCGAAGCAGTCTCCAAACACCATGTCTGACATGGCGGCGTTCGATAAAGTGGCTGCACCTAGCGAATACAACAAGGTGGAGTACTTCTCTAACGTGAAACCCGATTTGTTCAAAGAGGTTGTTGGCAAATTTATGGATCACGGTAAGAGCATGGACATGACCCAGCCTGAAGGCGAGCACAGCGCGCATGAAGGTATGGAAGGCATGGACATGAGCCACGCGGAAACCGCTCACTAAGGGGCCGAGGAAGAAAATGTTCGGAAAATTGACACTGGATGCAGTGCCGTATCACGAACCGATTATCGTGATTACGGTGGCTGCAATTATCATTGGTGGCGCGGCCTTACTGGCCCTGATCACTTACTTCGGTAAGTGGAGCTACCTGTGGAACGAGTGGCTGACTTCGGTTGACCACAAAAAACTCGGTATCATGTACTGCATCGTCGGTATCGTCATGTTAATTCGTGGCTTTGCGGATGCAATCATGATGCGTAGCCAGCAGGCTCTCGCTTCTGCGGGTGAGGCCGGCTTCCTGCCGCCGCACCACTACGATCAGATCTTTACCGCCCACGGCGTTATCATGATCTTCTTCGTGGCGATGCCGCTGGTTATCGGTCTGATGAACGTTGTCGTTCCGCTGCAAATCGGCGCGCGCGACGTGGCGTTCCCGTTCCTGAACAACCTGAGCTTCTGGTTCACGGTTGTCGGCGTTATCCTGGTTAACCTGTCACTGGGTGTGGGCGAATTCGCGCAGACCGGCTGGCTGGCTTACCCGCCGCTGTCAGGAATTGAGTACAGTCCGGGCGTTGGCGTCGACTACTGGATTTGGGCGCTTCAGCTCTCCGGTGTCGGTACTACCCTGACCGGTATCAACTTCTTCGTGACCATTATCAAGATGCGTGCCCCTGGCATGACCATGTTCAAGATGCCGGTATTTACCTGGGCATCTCTGTGCGCCAACATCCTGATTATTGCCTCCTTCCCAATTCTGACCGTCACCGTCGCGCTGCTGACCCTGGACCGCTACCTGGGCACCCATTTCTTCACGAATGATATGGGTGGCAACATGATGATGTACATCAACCTGATTTGGGCCTGGGGTCACCCGGAAGTGTACATTCTGGTTCTGCCTGTGTTCGGTGTGTTCTCCGAAATCGCGGCAACCTTCTCGCGTAAACGTCTGTTTGGTTACACCTCTCTGGTGTGGGCAACCGTGTGTATTACCGTTCTGTCGTTCATCGTTTGGCTGCACCACTTCTTCACCATGGGTGCGGGCGCGAACGTAAACGCCTTCTTCGGTATCACCACTATGATTATCGCCATCCCTACCGGGGTGAAGATCTTCAACTGGCTGTTCACCATGTATCAGGGCCGTATCGTGTTCCACTCAGCGATGCTGTGGACCATCGGCTTCATCGTTACCTTCTCCGTAGGTGGGATGACCGGCGTACTGCTGGCGGTACCAGGTGCTGACTTCGTTCTGCACAACAGCCTGTTCCTGATTGCGCACTTCCATAACGTTATCATCGGTGGCGTGGTCTTCGGCTGCTTCGCTGGCGTAACCTACTGGTGGCCAAAAGCGTTCGGCTTCACGCTGAACGAAAAATGGGGTAAACGCGCGTTCTGGTTCTGGATCATCGGCTTCTTCGTCGCATTTATGCCGCTGTACGTGCTGGGCTTCATGGGTATGACCCGTCGTCTGAGCCAGCAGATCGATCCGCAGTTCCACCCAATGCTGATGGTTGCAGCGGGCGGCGCCGTGCTGATTGCCTGTGGTATCGCGTCTCAGCTGATTCAGTTCTACGTGTCTATTCGCGACCGCGACCAGAACCGTGACCTGACCGGTGACCCATGGGGTGGCCGTACGCTGGAGTGGGCAACCTCTTCTCCACCTCCTTTCTATAACTTTGCCATCGTGCCGCAGGTTCATGAACGCGACGCATTCTGGGAAATGAAAGAGAAAGGTGAAGCGTACAAGCAACCTGCTCATTACGAAGAGATCCACATGCCGAAAAACAGCGGTGCGGGCATTGTGATTGCCGCCTTCGCAACGGTATTTGGTTTCGCAATGATCTGGCACATCTGGTGGATGGCGATTGTTGGCTTCGCCGGCATCGTAATCAGCTGGATTGTGAAGAGCTTTGACGAGGACGTGGACTACTACGTACCAGTCCGTGAAGTTGAGAAGCTGGAAAATCAGCATTTCGACGAGATTTCTAAAGCGGGGCTGAAAAATGGCAACTGATACTCTGGCGCACTCAACTGCCCACGCGCATGAACATGCGCACCACGATACAGGACCGACCAAAGTCTTCGGTTTCTGGATCTACCTGATGAGCGACTGCATTCTGTTCTGCTGTCTGTTCGCGACCTATGCCGTTCTGGTGAACGGCACGGCGGGCGGCCCGGCTGGCAAGGACATCTTTGAACTGCCGTTCGTTCTGGTTGAAACCGCACTGCTGTTATTCAGCTCCATCACCTACGGCATGGCGGCTATCGCCATGTACAAAAACAACAAGAGCCAGGTGGTTTCCTGGCTGGCGTTGACCTGGCTGTTTGGTGCTGGATTTATCGGGATGGAAATCTATGAATTCCATCACCTGATTCTGGAAGGTTTCGGTCCGGATCGCAGTGGCTTCCTGTCCGCGTTCTTCGCGCTGGTCGGCACTCACGGTCTGCACGTTACCTCTGGTCTGATCTGGATGGCGGTACTGATGTTCCAGGTATCCCGTCGCGGCCTGACCAGCACTAACCGTACCCGTATCATGTGCCTGAGCCTGTTCTGGCACTTCCTGGACGTGGTATGGATCTGTGTGTTCTCTGTTGTATATCTGATGGGGGCGATGTAATGAGTCATTCAAACGATCATGGCGCTTCCCACGGTAGCGTAAAAACCTACATGACAGGTTTCATCCTGTCGATCATCCTGACGGTGATCCCGTTCTGGATGGTGATGAGCGGTTCTGCGTCTAAACCGGTTATTCTGGGTGCAATCCTGGTAACCGCGGTGATTCAGATTCTGGTGCATCTGGTTTGCTTCCTGCACATGAACACCAAGTCCGATGAAGGCTGGAATATGACCGCCTTTATCTTTACCGTGATTATCATCGCTATCCTGGTAGTCGGTTCCATCTGGATTATGTGGAACCTCAACTACAACATGATGGTTCACTAAGAGCGGCGAGTATGTTTAAGCAAT
Source organism: Enterobacter sp. KB-221C9 (assembly GCF_041320715.1). Lineage (NCBI taxonomy): Bacteria > Pseudomonadati > Pseudomonadota > Gammaproteobacteria > Enterobacterales > Enterobacteriaceae > Enterobacter > Enterobacter sp. KB-221C9. The sequence continues at coordinate 90,372 of NZ_JBGIWG010000003.1, read as the reverse complement.
ACCTGCAAGTAACGAAACCAGGCATCATCTTTGGCAACCTGATCTCCGTGATCGGAGGGTTCCTGCTGGCCTCGAAGGGCAGCATTGATTACACCCTCTTTATCTACACGCTGGTCGGTGTGTCACTGGTTGTTGCGTCCGGTTGTGTATTTAACAACTACATCGACATGGATATCGACAAGAAGATGGAAAGGACCAAAAATCGGGTGCTGGTGAAAGGCCTGATCGCCCCTTCCGTCTCGCTGGTGTACGCCACCTTGCTGGGTATTGCTGGCTTTATGCTGCTGTGGTTTGGTGCTAACCCGCTGGCCTGCTGGCTGGGGGTGATGGGGTTTGTGGTGTATGTGGGCGTCTACAGCCTGTATATGAAACGCCACTCCGTCTACGGCACGCTGATTGGTTCTCTCTCCGGCGCTGCGCCGCCGGTGATTGGCTACTGCGCGGTCACGAACGAGTTCGACAGCGGTGCGCTGATCCTGCTGGCTATCTTTAGCCTGTGGCAGATGCCGCACTCCTATGCCATCGCGATTTTCCGCTTTAAGGATTATCAGGCAGCGAACATCCCGGTTCTGCCGGTCGTGAAGGGCATTTCGGTTGCCAAGAACCACATCACGCTGTACATCATCGCCTTTGCTGTAGCAACGCTGATGCTCTCTCTGGGTGGTTACGCCGGGTATAAATATCTGGCGGTAGCGGCTGCGGTGAGCGTCTGGTGGCTCGGTATGGCGCTGCGCGGTTACAAAGTGGAAGATGACAAAGTCTGGGCGCGCAAACTGTTTGTGTTCTCGATTGTGGCCATCACCTCGCTGTCCGTGATGATGTCCGTGGACTTCATGGTGCCAGATTCACACAACCTGCTGACTTACGTCTGGTAAGCGTGCTGAATTGAAAAAGCCAGGTTAATCACCTGGCTTTTTTTTTGCCCGGCGGCGCTACGCTTGCACGGGCCTACGGGATCGGTAGGTCGGGTAAGGCATCGCCGCCACCCGACGCGGTTTTGCACGATGGTAATATCTCTTAAACAAACACCTATTTACCGCAATTAACACCCCGCCTAAACTAGTGCCTGCTTTTGAACTGAGGTGGTAATGAACGATTATAAAATGACGCCAGGCGAGCTACGCGCGACCTGGGGCTTAGGGACTGTCTTCTCGCTACGGATGCTTGGCATGTTTATGGTCCTGCCTGTTCTGACCACGTACGGTATGGCGCTGCAGGGAGCCACCGAGGCGCTGATTGGGCTCGCGATCGGCATCTACGGCCTGGCGCAGGCGGTATTCCAGATCCCGTTTGGCCTGCTCTCTGACCGGGTGGGTCGAAAGCCGCTGATCGTCGGCGGGCTGCTGGTCTTTGTCCTCGGGAGCGTCATTGCCGCCCTCTCCCACTCCATCTGGGGCATTATTCTCGGCCGCGCTCTGCAGGGTTCCGGCGCGATTGCCGCCGCGGTGATGGCGCTGCTGTCAGACTTAACCCGCGAGCAGAACCGCACCAAAGCGATGGCGTTTATCGGCGTGAGCTTTGGCGTGACGTTTGCGATTGCGATGGTGCTGGGCCCCATCATTACGCACACGCTGGGTCTGCACGCCCTGTTCTGGATGATTGCCGTGCTGGCGACCCTCGGTATTGCCTTAACCCTGTGGGTCGTGCCGGACAGCAAGAACCACGTTCTGAACCGTGAATCGGGGATGGTAAAAGGCTGCTTCAGCAAAGTGATTGTCGAGCCGCGCCTGCTGAAGCTCAATTTTGGCATTATGTGTCTGCACATCCTGCTGATGTCGACCTTTGTCGCCCTGCCCGGCCAGCTTGCCGCAGCGGGTTTCCCGGCGGCCGAGCACTGGAAAATCTATCTGGTCACGATGCTGATTTCGTTTGTCTCCGTCGTGCCGTTCATCATCTACGCCGAAGTGAAGCGCAAAATGAAGCGCGTCTTCGTGGGCTGCGTGGCGGTACTGCTGATTGCCGAAATTGTGCTCTGGGGTGCCGGTCCGCACTTCTGGGAACTGATTGCCGGCGTACAGCTGTTCTTCCTGGCCTTTAACCTGATGGAAGCGCTGTTGCCGTCGCTGATCAGCAAAGAGTCCCCCGCCGGGTATAAAGGTACGGCGATGGGCATCTACTCCACCAGCCAGTTTCTCGGCGTGGCGATCGGCGGCTCGCTCGGCGGCTGGGTGGACGGCCTGTTTGATTCACAAACCGTGTTTCTCGCCGGTGCGCTATTGGCGACAGTCTGGCTGCTGGTCGCCAGCACCATGAAAGAGCCGCGCTACGTGAGCAGCCTGCGCGTAGAAATTCCGGATGATGTGGAGATTAGCGATGCGCTGAAACAGCGTCTGGAAGCCAAAGAGGGCGTGACGGACGTGCTCATTGTCGCGGAAGAGCGCAGCGCTTACGTCAAAATAGACAGTAAAATGACCAACCGCTTCGAAGTCGAGCAGGCGCTCAAAGCGTGAAAAAAAGCCCGGTTAAACCGGGCTTTTTATATTAATCGCGGAAGTTTTTAAACTGGAACGGTTGTCCCAGATCGCCGCCGCGGATCAGCGCCATCACGCCCTGCAGGTCGTCACGGGATTTCCCCGTCACGCGAATCTCTTCGCCCTGGATCTGCGCCTGCACCTTCAGCTTGCTGTCTTTAATGAGCTTAACGATCTTCTTCTGCACCGCGCTCTCGATGCCCTGCTTCAGCTTGGCTTCAACAAACCAGTTCTTACCGCTGTGCACAAACTCTTCCGGCACGTCCAGAGACGTCCCTTCGATGCCGCGCTTTAACAGCTTGGCGCGCAGAATGTCGAGCAGCTGATTCACCTGGAAATCAGACTCGCTCAGCACCTTAATGGTCTTATTTGCGTCGTTCAGCTCAAACGACGCCTCAACGCCACGAAAATCGAAACGTGACTCAACTTCGCGGGTTGCGTTCTCAACGCCGTTGCGAACTTCCTGGATATCAACTTCGGAAACAATATCGAAAGATGGCATCTTTTCTTCTCCCTTCACTTTTGTTGCGTTGCATAATACCCGCTACGAGGCATAACTCAACAGAAGCTTAGCTGTATAATTAAGCTGTAACACCTGGCGCAGTTGCAGGTGAGGAGGAACAATGAAAATTACGGTGCTCGGATGCGGAGCGCTTGGTCAGCTGTGGCTGACCGCGCTGTGCAAGCACGGACATGAGGTTCAGGGCTGGCTGCGCGTGCCCCAGCCCTATTGCAGTGTAAACCTGATTGGTGAAGACGGAAGCATCTTTAACGAATCCCTCACCGCGAACGATCCTGATTTCCTGGCGCAAAGCGACCTTTTACTGGTGACGCTCAAAGCGTGGCAGGTCTCAGACGCGGTAAAAACGCTGGCCGCGCAGCTCCCCCCCACTTCGCCCATACTGCTGCTGCATAACGGCATGGGGACCCTTGATGAGCTGAAAAGCGTCCCGCAGCCCCTGCTGATGGCGACAACCACGCACGCTGCACGTCGCGATGGCAACATCATCGTGCATGTCGCCAGCGGCGTAACGCATATCGGCCCCGCCAGAACGCAGGATGGAGACTATAGCTATCTGGCCGATGTGCTGCAAAAGGTGCTGCCGGACGTGGCCTGGCACAACAATATTCGCCCTCAGCTGTGGCGTAAGCTTGCGGTAAACTGCGTGATCAATCCCCTGACGGCGCTGTGGAACTGCCCGAACGGGGAGCTGAAAAATCATCCGCAGGACGTTGCGATGTTGTGTGCGGAAGTCGCGGCGGTCGTTGAGCGGGAAGGCCTGCATACCTCGGCAGACGATTTGCGCTGCTATGTCGAGCAGGTCATTGAGAGTACAGCACAAAACATCTCCTCGATGCTGCAGGATGTGCGGGCATTACGCCACACGGAGATCGACTACATCACGGGCTATCTGCTTAAACGCGCCCGCGCGCACGGCATCGCCGTGCCGGAAAACGCCCGTCTGTATGACCTGGTTAAACGTAAGGAGAGTGAATATGAGCGCGTCAGCACTGATCTGTCTCGCCCCTGGTAGCGAAGAGATGGAAGCGGTCACCACGATTGATTTGATGGTGCGCGGCGGCATTAAGGTCACCACCGCCAGCGTCGCCAGCGACGGCAATCTGGAAATCACCTGTTCACGCGGGGTGAAAATCCTCGCGGATGCCCCCCTTGTTCAGGTAGCAGACGGCGATTACGACATCATCGTGCTGCCCGGCGGCTTAAAAGGCGCGGAATGTTTTCGCGACAGCCCGCTGCTGGTCGAGACCGTGCGTCAGTTTCATTTATCCGGCCGCATCGTCGCGGCAATCTGTGCCGCCGCCGGAACGGTTCTGATTCCGCACGATATCTTCCCCATCGGCAACATGACCGGCTTCCCGGGGCTTAAGGATACGATCCCGGAAGAGCATTGGGTGGATAAACGCGTCGTCTGGGACCCGCGCGTCAACCTGCTGACCAGCCAGGGGCCCGGCACCGCGATTGATTTTGGCTTAAAGATTATCGACCTGCTGGTAGGGCGCGAGAAGGCGTACGAAGTGGCGTCATCGCTGGTGATGCCGGCGGGGATTTATAATTACTATGAAGAGTAGTGCATAAAAAAGCCGGGTGGCGCGAGGTAAAAGCAAAACGGCAACCTCAGGTTGCCGTTTTTAATGTTTGCGCCCTCTCCCCGTGGGAGAGAGTCGGGGTGAGGGCATCAGGCCGCACTCCCCGACAAAACGCTACGGGCGATACACCTTCACATTCGCAAAGCCCTGCTCGCGCAGATACAGCGCCTGCAGGCGGCTCATCACCCCGCGCTCGCACCACAGCAGATACGTTTTGCTCTTGTCGAGATCGCCAAATTTCGTGCTCAGCTTGTAGAACGGCAGAGAAACCACCTCAACGCCTTCGACGTTAAGCGGGCTGGCGTCCTGTTCATCAATCGAACGAATATCCACAATCACATCGCTGGCACCAAAACCGCTGACGGTTTCAACTTCAACGACTTCCTGCTCGGTCTGCTGGGCAATCTCGCGGATATCAATGTTGGAGGCTTCCTCCACCACTTTGTCCAGGATGGCAAAATCGAAGTTCTCTTCTTCCGCTTCGATCTTCGCCTTCACCGCTTTGACGGTCGGGCTTTTTGAGATCACGCCGCAGTATTCCGGCATGGTGCGGGCAAAATCTTCGGTACCGATTTCGCGCGCCAGGTCGATGATGTGCTCTTTGTCGTGGGAGATCAGCGGACGCAGGATCAGGGTATCAGACACGTTGTCGATCAGACGCAGGTTGGTCAGCGTCTGGCTGGAGACCTGGCCCAGCGCTTCGCCGGTGACCAGCGCCTGCACGCCGTAGCGCTCAGCCACTTTGGACGCCGCGCGCACCATCATGCGCTTCAGCACCACGCCCATCTGGCCGTCGTCCACTTTCTCAAGGATTTCGCCGACCACAGGTTCGAAGTTGATCGCCACAAAACGCACGCGGTGGGAGCTGCCGAAGCGGTTCCACAGGTAATGCGCCACCTGACGAACGCCGATTTCGTGCGCCGCGCCGCCCAGGTTGAAGAAGCAGTAATGCACGCGGCAGCCGCGACGCATCAGCATATAGCTGGAGACGCCGGAGTCGAAGCCGCCGGAGATCAGGGACAGAACATCTTCCTGAGTCCCGATCGGGAAGCCGCCGATACCTTCATAGCGGCCTTTCACCAGCAGCAGGCGATCGTTTTCGATCTCCAGATTGACGGTCACGTCCGGGTTGGTCAGACGCACGCGCGCCGTCTCAACGTGCTGGTTCAAACCGCCGCCGACGTAACGTTCCACTTCAATGGAGCTAAACTCGTGCTTACCGCGACGCTTCACGCGCACGCAGAAGGTTTTGCCTTCGATCTGGTCGCGGTACTGGACCAGCGCTTTCTCGAAGATGTCGTGCATATCGCTGAACGGAACATCTTCCACTTCCAGGATATGGTGGATGCCCGGAATACGGGTCAGCGCGTCGCGAATATCCTGACGTTTGTTTTCGTCTTTGGCACGCACTTCAACGTGGTCCCAGTGGCGCACCACGGCGAGGGTCTCGTCGTAGTGCTTTAATACGTTACGAATGTTCCCGGTGAGAATTTTAATAAAGCGCAAACGCACAGATTGGCTTTTGATGGTGATTTCAGGGAACAATTTAATGATAAACTTCATGGCGGCAATGTTTCTTAGGCAAGCGTATTAAGGCTTGTAATGGAAAAGAGTACAGCAGCCCACACCCGTGGCTGCATCCAGGCGCGCAAGTATACCACCATCGCGCCGCTCCTGTGCACATTGCGCGTTATTTGCTTATCCGCCCGAGTCCGTTACCATGTCGGGGCGAAGAATATAAGAGTCAATTCACTATGCCGAAGAAGAACGACGCACCGGCCAGTTTCGAAACTGCGCTGAGTGAACTGGAGCAAATCGTCACCCGCCTTGAGAGCGGCGATCTCCCGCTGGAAGAGGCGCTCAACGAATTCGAGCGCGGCGTGCAGCTTGCGCGCCAGGGGCAGGTCAAACTGCAACAGGCCGAGCAGCGCGTGCAGATCCTGCTTTCCGACAGCGAAGACGCGAAAACCACGCCTTTTACACCGGACGCCGAGTAAATGGATTTTTCCAACGAGCTTCAGGCGCGTGTCGTACGCGCCAACGACGCCCTGCGCCGTTTTATTGCGCCACAGCCTTTTCAGAACACTCCACTGGTTGAAGCCATGCACTATGGCGCACTCTTGGGTGGAAAGCGCCTGCGCCCGTTCCTGGTGTACGCCACGGGCAATATGTTTGGCATCAGCGATAACACGCTGGACGCCCCGGCAGCCGCCGTGGAGTGTATCCACGCCTACTCGCTGATCCACGACGATCTCCCTGCCATGGACGACGACGATTTGCGTCGGGGTCAACCCACCTGCCATATCAAGTTTGGCGAAGCGAATGCCATTCTGGCGGGTGATGCCCTGCAAACGCTGGCGTTCTCAATTCTGAGCGACGCGCCGATGGCGGAAGTGGCTGACCGCGACCGCCTGGCGATGATCTCCGAGCTGGCAATGGCCAGCGGCGTGGCCGGCATGTGCGGCGGACAGGCGCTGGATCTTGAAGCGGAAGGACGTCAGGTTAATCTGGAACAGCTCGAGCGTATTCATCGCCGCAAGACAGGGGCGTTGATTCGTTCCGCCGTTCGCCTGGGCGCGCTGAGCGCCGGTGAACAAGGGCGCAAAGCCCTGCCGATTCTGGACAGATACGCAGAAAGTATCGGTCTGGCGTTCCAGGTTCAGGATGACATTCTGGATGTGGTGGGCGATACTGCAACATTGGGTAAACGTCAGGGTGCGGACCAGCAGCTTGGCAAAAGTACCTACCCCGCCCTGCTGGGCCTTGAGCAAGCCCAACGTAAAGCCCGGGATCTGATTGACGATGCCCGCCAGTCGCTAAATCAACTGGCCGCGCAATCGCTGGATACCTCGGCACTGGAAGCGCTAGCGGACTATATAATCCAGCGTGATAAATAAACTATATATCTCGATGAGCCTTTGATGAGTTTTGATATTGCCAAATACCCGACACTGGCGTTAGTTGACTCCACCCAGGAGTTACGTCTGTTGCCGAAAGAGAGCCTGCCGAAGCTGTGCGACGAGCTGCGTCGCTACCTGCTCGACAGCGTAAGCCGCTCCAGCGGCCATTTCGCCTCCGGGCTTGGCACGGTTGAGCTGACCGTGGCGCTGCACTATGTCTATAACACGCCGTTCGATCAGCTCATCTGGGACGTGGGCCACCAGGCCTATCCGCACAAAATTCTGACCGGACGTCGCGATAAAATTGGCACCATTCGCCAGAAAGGCGGCCTGCACCCGTTCCCGTGGCGCGGTGAGAGCGAGTATGACGTGCTGAGCGTCGGTCACTCATCCACCTCCATTTCTGCGGGCATCGGTATTGCCGTTGCCGCCGAAAAAGAGAACAAGCAGCGCCGCACCGTCTGCGTGATTGGCGACGGTGCCATCACCGCAGGGATGGCCTTCGAAGCCATGAACCATGCGGGCGACATCAAGCCGGACATGCTGGTTATTCTTAACGATAACGAAATGTCGATCTCCGAGAACGTCGGCGCGCTGAACAACCATCTGGCCCAGCTGCTCTCCGGCAAGCTTTACTCCTCGCTGCGTGAAGGCGGCAAGAAAGTCTTCTCCGGCGTACCGCCGATCAAAGAGCTGCTCAAGCGTACCGAAGAACACATCAAAGGCATGGTCGTGCCGGGCACCCTGTTTGAAGAGCTGGGCTTTAACTATATTGGCCCGGTTGACGGCCATGACGTGCTGGGTCTGGTGACCACGCTCAAGAACATGCGCGACCTGAAAGGCCCGCAGTTCCTGCACATCATGACCAAAAAAGGGCGTGGCTACGAACCGGCGGAAAAAGATCCGATCACCTTCCACGCGGTACCGAAATTTGACCCGTCCAGCGGCTGTCTGCCAAAAAGCAGCGGCGGTATGCCGAGCTATTCAAAAATCTTTGGCGACTGGCTGTGTGAAACCGCAGCGAAAGACAACAAGCTGATGGCGGTCACCCCGGCCATGCGCGAAGGCTCCGGCATGGTGGAGTTCTCTAAAAAATACCCTGACCAGTATTTTGACGTGGCCATTGCCGAGCAACATGCGGTGACGTTTGCAGCGGGCCTGGCCATTGGCGGCTACAAGCCGGTTGTGGCTATCTATTCCACCTTCCTGCAGCGCGCCTACGATCAGGTGATCCACGACGTGGCGATTCAGAAGCTGCCGGTACTGTTTGCTATCGATCGTGCGGGCATCGTCGGCGCCGACGGCCAGACGCACCAGGGCGCGTTTGACCTGTCGTTCCTGCGCTGTATTCCGGATATGGTTGTCATGACGCCAAGCGACGAGAACGAATGTCGTCAGATGCTGTTTACCGGCTACCACTATCAGGATGGCCCAAGCGCCGTTCGCTACCCGCGCGGCAATGCGGTAGGCGTTAAGCTCCAGCCGCTGGAAAAACTGCCGATAGGCAAAGGTCTGGTGAAGCGCCGCGGTGAAAATGTGGCGATCCTGAACTTCGGCACGCTGATGCCAGAGGCGGCGAAAGCGGCTGAAGCGCTGAATGCCACCCTGGTGGACATGCGCTTTGTGAAACCGCTCGACGAATCTCTGATCCTGAGTATGGCTGAGACGCATGACGTTCTGGTCACGCTGGAAGAAAACGCCATCATGGGCGGCGCGGGCAGCGGCGTGAACGAGGTGCTGATGGCAAATCGTAAAGCCGTGCCGGTGCTGAACCTCGGCCTGCCGGATCATTTCATTCCTCAGGGTACCCAGGATGAAGCCCGTGCGGCTATTGGCCTGGACGCCGCCGGTATCGAAGCCAAAATCCGCGCCTGGCTGGGCTGACCCTTCCCCCCTTTCCGCTCCTGCTATGCTTAAACCTGGTGTTTAAACAGCAGGAGCGGAACCGTGCAATACACAACATTAGGAAAAACGGACCTTAAGGTTTCCCGACTTTGCCTGGGATGCATGACCTTTGGCGAGCCCGATCGGGGAAACCACGCCTGGACCCTGCCGGAAGAGAGCAGCCGTCCGATCATCAAACGCGCCATCGAGGGTGGCATTAACTTCTTTGACACCGCCAACAGCTACTCCGACGGCAGCAGCGAGGAGATTGTCGGTCGCGCCCTGCGCGATTTTGCCCGTCGTGATGACATTGTCGTCGCCACCAAGGTCTACTATCCAGTTGGCGACCTGGCTGAGGGACTTTCTCGCGCGCAGATCCTGCGCTCCATTGATGACAGCCTCAAACGCCTGAACATGGATTACGTCGACCTGCTGCAAATTCACCGCTGGGATTACAACACGCCAGTCGAGGAGACGCTTGAAGCGCTAAACGACGTGGTCAAAGCCGGCAAAGCACGCTACATCGGCGCGTCGTCTATGCACGCGTCGCAGTTTGCCCAGGCGCTGGATCTCCAGGCGCAGCACGGCTGGGCGCGCTTTGTCACCATGCAGGATCACTACAATCTGATCTATCGTGAAGAAGAGCGCGAGATGCTGCCGCTGTGCCATCAGGAGGGCGTGGCGGTGATCCCGTGGAGCCCGCTGGCGCGTGGCCGCCTGACCCGTCCATGGGGGGAAACCACGGCCCGCCTGGTATCGGATGAAGTGGGAAAAAATCTGTACGAAGGAACAGAGGCCAGCGATGCGCTGATTGCTGAACGCTTAGCCGGGATCGCCGACGATACCGGTGCAACCCGCGCCCAGGTAGCGCTGGCGTGGCTGCTGGGCAAGCGTGGGGTCGCGTCGCCGATTATTGGAACGTCGCGGGAAGAACAGCTGGACGAGCTGCTGAATGCGGTGGATATCACGCTGACGCCGGAGCAGATTGCCGAGCTGGAGACGCCGTATCAGCAGCATCCGGTGGTGGGGTTTAAGTAAATACTTGCCGGGTGGCGGCTTCGCCTTACCCGGCCTACGATCGCACCCTATTTGTAGGCCGGGTAAGCGCAGCGCCACCCGGCAATACAGAGCGCACACACTTAGGCGAAGTGATCGTACCCCTTCCAGTCCAGCGTCACAGGCGCACCGTCTTTCACAAACTTCAGCCCTTCGCTTTCCGGCATGATCTGACCGATGCAGGTAAACTTCGCGCCGAGATGCGCTAACGCCACGTCCAGCGTCCCACGGTTGAGCTCAGGCACCGTGAAGCACAGCTCGTAGTCTTCACCGCCGGAGAGCGCCCAGCGCAGCGCCTGCTCAGTTTCCACATGGCGGAGCAGCTGCCCAGACAGCGGGAAGAGATCCAGGTCAACGCGCGCGCCGACGCCGCTGGCCTTCAGGATATGGCCGAGATCGGAGATGAGACCGTCAGAGAGATCGATAGCCGAGCTTGCCCGTTCGCGCAGCGCCTGGCCGTGCAAAATACGCGGTGTTGGCCGCAGATGCCGTTTCACCAAATACGCCGCATCATCAGCATCTTCAACCGTTAAGCGGTTCTGAAGGATTGCCAGCCCTGCCGCGCTGTCGCCCGGCGTACCGGTCACGTAGATCCAGTCACCCGGTTTTGCACCCGAGCGCTTCAGCGCGCGGCCGAGCGGCACGTAGCCGTGGATCGCCAGCGTCATCGACAGCGGTCCGGCAGTGGTATCACCGCCAATCAGCTGCATATCGTAATAATTCAGCTGTTCAAACAGCGCGTCGCTAAAGGCTTCCAGCCAGGCTTCATCCACCTCTGGCAGGGTCAAAGCCAGCGTCAGCCAGGCAGGATCGGCGCCCATCGCCGCCAGATCGCTGACGTTCACCGCCAGCGCTTTATACGCCAGATCGGCAGGATCGATATCGGGCAGGAAATGACGTCCGCACACCAGGGTGTCGGTGCTGATTGCCAGCGTCTGTTTTTCGGGAATATTGAGAAGTGCACAGTCATCACCAATGCCGGTTTCAACATCAAGACGAGAGGTTCTGACACGGTCGAAATAACGGGCAATCAGGGAAAATTCGCCGCATGCCATACGTTATGCCTCAGCAAATAAAAGAAAAAACCGGAGCCGCACTGCCCGTCAGGCAATGCAGAACTCCGGTTTGCGGATCACTTTTTGTGGGGACGGATCGCAGGTGCTGCTTTATCAAGTACGCCGTTTACAAACTTGTGGCTGTCTTCAGCGCCGAAGGTTTTCGCCAGTTCGATCGCTTCGTTGATGGCCACTTTGTACGGCACATCATCACGTTTAGACAGCTCAAACAGCGCGATACGCAACACTGCTTTTTCTACCTGGCCCAGCTCTTCGAGCAGACGGGACAGGTAAGGCTTCATCAGACCATCGAGATACGCGCTATTAGTCGCCACTCCCGACAGCAGTTCACGGAAGTACAGAACGTCAACGTCTTTCACGTCCTGTTCTGACAGGAACTGGTATTCAACATCAGCGATGTCGTTCTGGGACAACTGCCAGGAGTAAAGCGCCTGAACGGCACATTCACGGGCGCGGCGACGAGCAGCAGGTTTCACGGAATTCCCCTTACAAAAAAATCAGGCCTTAATGGCTTTCAATACATTGATCATTTCAAGCGCGGTCAGTGCAGCTTCTGCACCTTTGTTACCGGCTTTAGTGCCAGCACGTTCGATGGCTTGTTCAATACTTTCGGTGGTCAGCACGCCGAACGCGACAGGAATTTCAGCATCCTGCGCAACGTGTGCCAGACCGTTGCTTGCACCGCCCGCAACGTATTCGAAGTGCGCAGTGCCGCCACGAATAACGGTACCCAGCGCAATCACCGCGTCGTATTTACCGGTTTTCGCCAGCGCGCCCGCCGCCAGTGGCAGTTCGTAAGCGCCTGGAACCCAAACAACGGTAATGTTGTCATCTTTAACCTGGCCGATGCGTTTCAGGGCGTCAATCGCACCTTCCAGCAGGCTGTCGTTGATGAAGTTGTTGAAACGCGCAATGGTGATGGCGACGCGAGCGTCCGGGGTAGCTACAGCAGCTTCAATAATGTTCATACTCTTCCTTTACGGGTTCATTTGGCCCCGCAGGGGGGCGGATTTTATCATAATACTTTGCGCACTGCTTCCCTATTTAAAGAGCAATTACGCTGTCGTTAAGTGGAGGCAGACATCCGGACCTACCGGACGAATCTCGCTAAATTTGAGTTGCGGTGCGTCGGCCAGTTTTTCAAGGCCGGGCAGCACAAACAGGCCGCGCGCGTCGTGGCCTAACAGTTTAGGCGCAACGTAGACAATCAGTTCATCCACCAGCCCGGCCTGTAAGAGCGCACCGGCGAGCGTTGGCCCCGCTTCGACCCAGATGCTGTTCACCTGCTGCTTGCCGAGCAGCATCATCAGCACCACCAGATCCAGATGACCGTTATGCTCCGGCACCATAATGCTGCGCACGCCTTCCGGCCATTCGCGCGTATCTTCTTTGGTGCGGGCAATCCAGGTTTCACCGGGCTGCTGGACGATGCGCTGCTCCGGCGTCACCCGGTTCTGGCTATCAATGACAATACGCAGCGGCTGACGCAGGTTCTCCTGCGGGTAAAGCGCCTGGGTATCGGCATTCAGCTCGTCCCAGCGCACGGTCATGGCCGGATCGTCAGCCAGAACGGTTTCACTGCTGGTGAGGATAGCATGGCTTTGCGCGCGCAGACGTTGCACATCGCGCCTTGCCTGTGGAGACGTGATCCACTGGCTTTCGCCGTTTGCCATTGCCGTACGGCCGTCCAGCGAGGCGCCCAGCTTGAGCTGAATATACGGGAACCCTGTGCGCATGCGCTTCAGAAAGCCTTTGTTGATCGCTTCCGCGTCCTGCATCATCAGCCCGTGGCTGACGTCAATGCCTTCCTGCTGCAGGCGGTACAGACCGCGTCCGGCCACCTGCGGATTCGGGTCCTGCATCGATGTGACCACGCGTGAAACGCCTGCCGCAATCAGCGCTTCGCAGCACGGCGGCGTGCGCCCGTGATGGCTGCAGGGCTCCAGCGTGACGTAGGCTGTGGCACCGCGCGCCTTCTCACCGGCCATGCGCAGCGCATGAACCTCGGCATGCGGCTCGCCGGCGCGATAGTGAAAACCCTCCCCCACGATCTCGCCATCTTTAACGATAACGCACCCGACGTTCGGGTTGGGATGGGTAGTAAAACGACCGCGCTGCGCCAGCTTCATGGCTCTCGCCATGTAAATCTCATCCTGCATGAGCTTAATCCTGTAAGCGGGCGATCTCTTCGCCAAACTCTTTGATGTCTTCGAAGCTGCGGTAGACCGAGGCGAAGCGGATATAGGCGACCTTATCGAGCTTTTTCAGCTGCTCCATTACCAGGTTGCCGATCATTTTGCTTGGCACTTCACGCTCACCCAGGCCACGAAGGTAAGATTTAATGTGGTTTAACGCCGTCTCAACGTCGTCCGCGCTGACGGGACGTTTTTCGAGGGCTTTCAGCATCCCGCTGCGCAGTTTCTCTTCGTTAAACGGCTCGCGCACGTCGTTACTTTTTACCACGCGCGGCATTACCAGCTCTGCAACCTCAAAGGTCGTGAAACGCTCGTTGCACACCAGACACTGCCGACGACGGCGTACGGATGACCCTTCGCCCACAAGACGAGAGTCGATGACTTTGGTATCCACAGCGGAGCAGAATGGGCAATGCATACGGTATCCCTGTTATCCGGTTAACTGATTTTCATTTTACCCTGATCTGGCCTGACAACAAAGGAAGAGCTTTTTGAGACAAAGGATCTATGTCTGACACGATGATGATGGCTACCATTAGGACGATCCGTTATTTCAAGGAAATAAACGCAATGACAAGACGTTACCTGAAAATTTTGCTGGTGGGGAGCCTCTTCACCCTTAGCGCCTGTGCACAGCAAACCGAAGTCCGTCAGATGAAGCAGAGCGTGAATACGCTCAATACGGCGCTGGACAAACTGAATAAAGAAACGGTGAAGATTACCCAGCAAAACGCGCTAAATGCCAAATCCAGCAGCGGGGTTTATCTCCTGCCGGGCGCGAATACGCCTGCGCGCCTCAATAGTCAGATTGGCACGCTAAAAATGTCCCTGGTGAATGTGGCGGCGAATGCAGATGGTACTCGCGCAACATTACGCATTCAGGGCGAGTCCAACGATCCGCTGCCCGCCTTCAGCGGCACCGTCGAATGGGGCCAGATCCAGGGCACCACTGAGAGCTACCAGGAAGTGAATGTTAACAGTCAGCTGTTCACCGCCCCGGCCAGCGTGCTGGCTCCGAGCGATGTTGACATTCCGCTGCAGCTTAACGGACTCACTCCGGAGCAGTTAGGTTTCATCCGCATTCACGATATCCAGCCCGCCGCGCAGTAACCCCCTTTTAGCGGAGTGCAATGTCACTCCGCTAACATTTACATTTCGTATGGATTGGCAACATAAATGATTGCCGCTACAATCCCGGCCGTTTAAAGTACGCAAACGTGAACGCAATCGATTACGCATGTGAGAGATATGTGAAACAACACATATTTTTGTGAGCAGGGATTCCTATAATAGGCTCCGCAGAAACACGAAATATTTTGATACGCAAATCGCGCATTTTTCACTCCCGGAAGGGAATTTCAATCAGTGGCATGATTATGAAAAAAACATTACTCGCAGCCGGTGCTGTACTGGCACTTTCCTCCTCTTTCACTGTTAACGCAGCGGAAAACGATAAACCACAATACCTCTCCGACTGGTGGCACCAGAGCGTTAACGTGGTTGGCAGCTACCACACGCGCTTCGGACCACAGATCCGCAACGATACCTACCTGGAGTACGAAGCATTCGCCAAGAAAGACTGGTTCGATTTCTACGGCTATATGGATGCCCCGGTATTCTTCGGTGGTAACACCGACGCGAAAGGTATCTGGAACCACGGTTCCCCACTGTTCATGGAAATTGAACCACGCTTCTCTATTGATAAACTGACCGGTACCAGCCTGGCGTTTGGTCCGTTCAAAGAGTGGTACTTCGCGAACAACTACATCTACGACATGGGCCGCAACAAGTCCGGTCGCCAGAGCACCTGGTACATGGGTCTGGGTACGGACATCGATACCGGCCTGCCAATGAGCCTGTCTCTGAACGTGTATGCTAAGTACCAGTGGCAGAACTACGGTGCCGCGAACGAAAACGAGTGGGATGGCTACCGTTTCAAAGTGAAATACTTTGTGCCAATTACCCAGCTGTGGGGCGGCAACCTGAGCTATATCGGCTTCACCAACTTTGACTGGGGTTCAGATCTGGGCGACAACGACTTCCGCGACCTGAACGGTAAGAAAGCGCGCACCAACGACTCTATCGCCTCCAGCCACATCCTGGCGCTGAACTACGATCACTGGCACTACTCTGTTGTTGCGCGTTACTGGCACAACGGTGGTCAGTGGAACGACGACGCGAGCCTGAACTTCGGCAACGGCGACTTCAGCGTCCGCTCTACAGGCTGGGGTGGTTACCTGGTTGTGGGTTATAACTTCTAACCTTGTGGTTGATGCCGGGTGGCGGCTACGCCTTACCCGGCCTACAAAACCTGTTGGCCCGTGCAAGCGCAGCGCCGCCGGGCAAAAAAGCCAGCTCAAGAGCTGGCTTTTTACTGCTTAACCTTCCGCAAAAAATCTGCCAGAGACCTGTCCGCACTCTCACTAAACCGCCTCTCCGTCTGCACAATATTGAGGCATCGGTCGAGCCGGAAACAGCGATAATCATCGCGCCGTTCACACCAGGCCGCCAGCAGCCAACGCTCCCCCCAGAAGAACAGTCCCAGCGGTTGAACCTCACGTTTAGAAAGCTGCCCGGCTTCATCACGATAATGCAGCGCCAGCACGCGCTGGGCGGAAATAGCCTGATGAATCATGTCAAAATCGCTGCGAGAGTGGCTTTGCATGCAAAAGTCCGGGGCGTAGATCCGCGTCTGCTCCGCCTTGCGACGACTCTCCTCGGGCAGGATAGCCAGCACCTTCTCCTGAGCCGACTCCAGCTCGCGCGACAGCGATTCCCCTCCCCAGGTTTTGAGCAGGCGAATCGCGACGATCAGCGCCTCTGACTCCTTATTTGTCAGCATCAGCGGCGGCAGATCAAAACCCGACATCAGCCGATATCCGCTCCCCGCCTCACCTTCCACCGGCACGCCGGAAAGCGACAGGTCGCGGATATCGCGGTAGACCGTGCGCTCGGACACGCCAAGCCGGTCCGCCAGATGCGCTGCCGTTGTCAGACGCCTGCCCCGCAGGATCTGCACAATCTGAAACAAACGGTCAGCGCGTCGGGTCATATCTTATTCCGCTCTCAGGCAGGTTGATGGAGGCCGACGCGGTTACCCTCGCTGTCGGTAAACAATGCGATCGTGCCAATGCCATGCGGCAGTTCCAGCGGGCCAAACACGCACTCGCCGCCGGCAGAGGCGATGCGATCGAGCGTGGCCGCCAGATTGTCAGTATGCAGGTAAATAATAGCGCCCTGCAAAGACGGTGTAACGCCGTCAAATTTTGCCAGCGCCCCGCCGGTACCCGGATCCTCATGCGGAAAAACGGCCAGCTCCGCGCAGTCCATTTTCTCGCGACGCAGCGCGAGCTGCATCACCGGCTCATAAAATTTGATGGCGCGATCCATATCCGCGACCGGGATTTCAAACCAGTTGATTACGCTTTTCATACATCCTCCTGACTGTTGTTTGGGTTCGAAAAGAGTCTACGACAGGGCTCCTGACAGCATACTGTCAGGAGTGTTTGTCAGGAGCAGATAAAAAAAATCCCGGTCAACCGACCGGGATTTCGATAACGCGCTAAACGTCGCCTTACGGCAGAATGGACGGCTGATCCGCCCCTTCTTTCTCGACTTTCTGCTGAAGCAGGTGCTCGCGCTTCATGCCGAGTTTCAGTGCAAGTGCGGACGCAACGTAGATAGAAGACGCCGTACCGATGGTGACACCAATCAGCATGGTCAGCGAGAAGCCTTCCAGTACCGGGCCACCGAAGAGATAAAGCATCAGGATAACCATTAAGGTCGTTCCGGATGTGATCAAGGTACGGTGCAGCGTCTGGGTCAACGACACGTTAAAGATTTCGTACGGCGTACCGCGACGGATCTTACGGAAGTTTTCACGAATACGGTCAGATACCACGATACTGTCGTTCAGTGAGTAACCGATAACGGACATCAGGGATGCCACAATCGTCAGGTCAATCTCAATATGGAACAGCGACAGTACGCCCATGGTGATCACCACGTCGTGCGCAAGAGCGATAACCACACCTGCCGCCAGGCGCCACTCGAAGCGGAAGCCAACGTAGATCAGGATGGAGATCAGCGCCACCATCAGCGCCATCGCACCGGTTTGCGCCAGATCCGCGCCCACACTCGGGCCGACGAACTCAATACGCTTCACCGCCGCATTCTGGCTGGTCGATTCGTTGATGACCTTCAGAACCTTGCTACCCAGCTCCTGGCTGCCGTTGGCATCGTGTACCGGCGGCATACGTACCATGATATCGCGGCTGCTGCCGAAGTTTTGCAGCAGCGGCTCTTCAAAGCCCGCTTTCTGCAGCGATTCGCGCATCTGGTCCATATCGATCGGTTTTTCCAGGGAGATTTCAATTACCGTACCACCGGTAAAATCGAGACCCCAGTTAAAGCCTTTCACGCCCATAATGGCGATGGACAGAATCAGCAGAAAACCTGAAATGCCGAAGGCCCAGTAGTCCCAGCGCATAAAGTCCCAGACTTTACGGCCGTGGTTTAATTGTTCAACAGTATATTCCTGTGCCACAACGCACTCCTCAGATAGACAGCTTTTTGACGCGCTTGCCGCCATACAGCAGGTTCACGATGGCACGGGTGCCGACAATAGCGGTAAACATCGACGTTGCAACACCGATACCGGTTGTAATCGCAAAGCCTTTGATAGCGCCAGTACCCACTGCATACAGGATAAGAACCTTAATCAGTGTTGTTACGTTCGCATCGAAGATGGAGCTGAACGCCCCTTTGTAGCCTTCTTCAATCGCCTGTTGCACAGAACGACCGTTGCTCAACTCTTCTTTGATACGTTCGTTTATCAGTACGTTGGCGTCGACCGCCACCGCAAGGGTCAGAACGATACCCGCAATACCCGGCATGGTCAGCGTAGCGCCCGGCAGCAGGGACATGATGCCGATAATCAGCACCAGGTTAGCCAGCAGCGCGGACGTCGCAATCAGACCAAACTTCTTATAGAAGAAGATCATGAAGAGGATGGAGACAACCAGACCAGCCAGACACGCTTCCAGACCCTGCTGGATGTTTTGCATACCCAGAGTAGGACCAATGGTACGTTCTTCAACAATCTGAATTGGCGCAATCAGCGCACCGGCACGCAGCAGCAGAGAGAGCTGACGCGCTTCGTTCGGGTTGTTAATACCGGTAATACGGAAGCTGTTACCCAGACGAGACTGGATATTGGCGATGTTAATCACCTCTTCCTCTTTCACCAGTACCGCACGACCGTTTGCATCTTTCTTACCGCTGTCTTTGTACTCCACGAACAGGGTCGCCATCGGTTTGCCGATGTTGTCCTTGGTGAAGTTGGACATGATGTTACCACCCGCGCTATCGAGCGAGATGTTAACCTGCGGCTGGTTGTATTCGTCCTGGCTGGAAGTGGAGTCGGTGATATGGTCACCGGTCAGGATCACGCGTTTGTACAGCACAACCGGCTGACCTTCGCGGGTCTGTTTCACTTCGGAGTCACCCGGAATACGGCCGGCGGCAGCAGCGGACTGATCGACGTTGGAGTTGACCAGACGGAATTCCAGAGTCGCGGTCGCACCCAGAATCTCTTTCGCACGCGCAGTGTCCTGGATACCCGGCAGTTCAACCACGATACGGTCAGCACCCTGACGCTGTACCAGCGGCTCAGCCACACCCAGCTGGTTTACACGGTTACGCAGAATGTTGATGTTCTGCTGAACGGCGTATTCACGCGCTTCGCTCAGACGTGCATCGGTCATTACCGCACGCAGCTGGTTGCTGCCCTGAGAGGTAATCACCAGATCGCGGTGACGCTGAGACAGGTAAGTTACAGCCTGGTCGCGTGCCGCGCTGTCGCGGAACGTGATGCTCAAGCCGTAGTTATCTTCTTTACGCACGGTGGTATAGGCGATGCCTTTCTCACGCAGATCGCTGCGCAGGCTGTCGATATTCTGTTCCTGCAGCTTGCCGAGCGCGGTATCCATATCCACTTCCATCAGGAAGTGAACGCCGCCACGCAGGTCAAGACCCAGTTTCATTGGCTCTGCATTCAGCGCAGCCAGCCAACGCGGAGTTGCAGGAGCAAGGTTAAGCGCCACGACGTATTTATCACCCAGCACGCCCATCAGCGCTTCGCGAGCGCGGAGCTGCGTGTCGGTGGTGTCGAAGCGAGCAAGAATAGCGCCCTCTTCCAGTGCCACAGACTTAGCGGTAATTTTTTCTTCTTGTAACGTTTTCTGGACCTGGATCAGCGTTTGCTCACTGGCGGCGACACCGCGCGCGCCAGTGATTTGAACGGCCGGATCCTCACCATACAGGTTGGGAAGTGCGTACAGCAGGCCGACGATAATCACGACGACCAGCATGATGTACTTCCACAAAGGATAACGGTTTAACACGGCAGTTCCCTTTGGGAAAAGTTGGGATTACAGCGCCTTCATGGTGCCTTTCGGCAGAACGGCAGCTACGAAGTCACGTTTGATAACCACTTCAGTGGTGTCATTCAGGGCGATAGCAATGTAGCCGCTTTCCGCTACTTTGGTCACGCGACCCACCAGGCCACCGTTGGTCAGCACTTCATCGCCTTTCGCGATAGAGTTCATCAGGTTTTTGTGCTCTTTGGTGCGCTTCTGCTGTGGACGCAGGATCATGAAGTAGAAGATCAGACCGAACACAACCAGCATCAGAATCAGAGACATCGGGCTGCCCTGAGAAGGCGCGCCAGTTGCTGCTACCGCATCAGAAATAAAAAAGCTCATTCAAATTCCCTCATTATTAAAATTAATCAACGTTCAAAGGTGGGACATCCCGGCCCTGACGTTGGTAGAAATCGGTCACGAAGCTCTCTAATTTACCCTCTTCGATAGCCTTACGTAAACCAGCCATTAAGCGCTGATAATAACGAAGATTATGAATGGTATTGAGACGCGCGCCCAAAATCTCGTTGCAACGATCGAGATGATGCAGATACGCGCGAGAATAATTGCGACAGGTATAGCAATCGCACTCGGCATCGAGCGGACTGGTGTCACTTTTATGCTTCGCGTTACGGATTTTCACCACGCCATCGGTAACAAACAGATGACCGTTACGCGCGTTGCGGGTTGGCATGACGCAGTCGAACATATCGATGCCGCGGCGTACGCCTTCAACCAGATCTTCTGGTTTACCCACGCCCATCAGGTAACGAGGTTTATCCGCCGGGATTTGCGGGCAGACATGCTCCAGAATGCGGTGCATGTCTTCCTTCGGTTCACCCACAGCCAAACCGCCGACAGCGTAGCCATCAAAACCTATCTCTACCAGACCTTTAACAGAGATATCGCGTAAATCTTCGTAAACGCTGCCCTGGATAATGCCGAACAGCGCATTTTTGTTCTGCAGGGAGTCAAAACGGTCGCGGCTACGCTTCGCCCAGCGCAGGGACATCTCCATGGAGCGTTTCGCGTAGTCCCAGTCCGCCGGGTACGGCGTACATTCGTCGAAGATCATTACGATGTCGGAGCCGAGGTCGTACTGGATTTCCATCGATTTTTCGGGATCGAGGAAAATAGGATCGCCGTTGATCGGGTTACGGAAGTGTACGCCCTGCTCGGTGATCTTGCGGATATCGCCCAGGCTGAAGACCTGGAAACCGCCGGAATCGGTGAGGATTGGACCTTTCCACTGCATGAAATCATGGAGATCGCCGTGAAGCTTCATGATCTCCTGACCCGGGCGCAGCCACAGGTGGAAGGTGTTGCCGAGGATAATCTGTGCGCCAGTGGCTTCTACTTCTTCCGGCGTCATCCCTTTTACGGTGCCGTACGTGCCCACAGGCATAAACGCGGGGGTTTCCACCACGCCGCGATCAAACACCAGGCGACCGCGACGCGCGCGGCCATCGGTGGTATCGAGTTCAAATTTCATTTTTTCTCCGACGTCAGAAAAACAGTCCAACGTTGTAAAACGGTGCCGCGGACTTATTCCCCGACACGCTCATTCAAAGCCAGCGGATTGTACGTGATAAACATCGCGTCCCCGTAGCTAAAAAAGCGATATTTTTGTTCTACCGCAGACTTGTAGGCGTTCATCGTATGCTGATAACCGGCAAACGCGGAAACCAGCATAATCAGCGTCGATTCAGGCAGATGGAAGTTGGTCACCAGCGCGTCAATCACCTTGTACTGATAGCCCGGATAGATAAAGATCTGCGTATCGCCAAAGAACGGCTCGATAAGACCGTTTTTCGCCGCCTGGGCGGCGCTCTCGAGTGAGCGCACGGACGTCGTACCGACCGCCACGACGCGGCTACCGCGCGCTTTCGCCGCCAGCACCGCATCCACCACATCCTGAGGCACTTCGGCATACTCAGAGTGCATGATGTGATCTTCAATGCTGTCCACGCGCACCGGCTGGAAGGTCCCCGCGCCGACGTGCAGCGTCACAAACGCCATCTCCACGCCCTTCGCACGCAGTTTTTCCAGCAGCGGCTCATCAAAATGCAGGCCCGCGGTCGGTGCAGCGACGGCCCCCGGCTTCTGGCTGTAGACGGTCTGGTACAGCTCGCGGTCGGCCTCTTCGTCCGGACGCTCAATATACGGCGGCAGCGGCATGTGGCCGATGGCGTTCAGGATATCGAGCACCGTGCGCTCGTCATCGAACGCCACCTCGAACAGCGCGTCGTGGCGCGCGGTCATGGTCGCTTTGATGCTCTCATCATCGCCCAGCAGCAGTTCAGCGCCCGGCTTCGGTGCCTTAGACGCGCGAATATGTGCCAGAATACGTTTATCATCGAGCATACGTTCGACCAGCACTTCAATCTTACCGCCGCTGGCTTTACGGCCAAACAGGCGCGCCGGGATCACGCGGGTATTGTTAAAGACCAGCAGATCGCCAGGGTTGAGCTTGTCGAGCAAATCGGTGAAAGTACCGTGCGTCAGCTCGCCCGTTGGCCCATCCAGTGACAGTAAGCGACAGCTGCTGCGCTCAGGCATGGGATAGTGAGCAATCAGGGATTCAGGTAGTTCAAAAGAGAAATCGGCGACGCGCATGACGTATACTCGTGACTTAAAAACAGGCGGCATAGTCTAGTGCTCACACCCTTTTGCTGCAACAACTAGCCGCCCCCGGACAAATAAAACGCATGAATTTTCTCGCTCACCTGCATCTCGCTCACCTCGCTGACAGCTCCCTGTCCGGCAATTTGCTGGCCGATTTCGTACGCGGCAACCCCGCTGAGGACTATTCCTCTGAGGTTGTCGACGGCATTTTCATGCACCGCCGCATCGACGTACTGACGGATAAGCTGCCGGAAGTGACGGAAGCCAAAGCGTGGTTTCGCCCTGAAACGCGCCGCGTTGCGCCGATCACGCTCGACGTGATGTGGGACCACTTTCTGTCGCGCCACTGGGAACAGCTGTCGCCGGAAATGCCCTTGCCGGATTTTGTGCGCTATGCCCGCCAGCAGGTGTCGATCATTCTGCCCGACTCGCCGCCGCGCTTTGTGAATCTGAATAACTACCTTTGGTCGGAACGCTGGCTGGAGCGCTATCGCGAGATGGACTTCATCCAGAACGTGCTGAACGGGATGGCGAGCCGTCGCCCGCGCCTGGATGCGCTGCGGGATTCCTGGTATGACCTGGATGAACATTACGACGCGCTGGAAACGCGTTTCTGGCAGTTTTACCCGCGCATGATGACCCAGGCGAAAAGTAAACAGCTCTGACAGATTTCTCATTGATAGGTAAAAGCTGGCGGAACGATTGTCACCACCTCTTTGTCTTATCCCTGAACACTCTCTATACTGGCTCGCGTTGCGTTCCAAATAACCTTAGTATCTACAGGAGAATCATATGGTTCTGGTAACTCGTCCGGCTCCGGATTTTACAGCTGCAGCAGTTCTGGGCAACGGTGAAATCGTTGAAAACTTCAACTTCAAACAGCACACCAACGGTAAAGCGACCGTTCTGTTCTTCTGGCCAATGGACTTCACTTTCGTTTGCCCGTCTGAGCTGATCGCATTCGACAAACGTTATGAAGAATTCCAGAAGCGTGGCGTAGAAGTTGTTGGCGTCTCCTTCGACTCTGAATTTGTACACAACGCATGGCGTAACACCCCTGTCGACAAAGGCGGCATCGGTGCGGTGAAATACGCAATGGTTGCGGACATCAAACGCGAAATCCAGCAGGCTTACGGTATCGAACATCCGGACGCTGGCGTTGCGCTGCGTGGTTCCTTCCTGA
Organism: Enterobacter sp. KB-221C9; assembly: GCF_041320715.1. NCBI lineage: Bacteria > Pseudomonadati > Pseudomonadota > Gammaproteobacteria > Enterobacterales > Enterobacteriaceae > Enterobacter > Enterobacter sp. KB-221C9. The sequence continues at coordinate 66,451 of NZ_JBGIWG010000003.1, read as the reverse complement.
TCGACGCAAACGGCATCGTTCGTCACCAGGTTGTGAACGATCTGCCGCTGGGTCGTAACATCGACGAAATGCTGCGCATGGTTGACGCGCTGCAGTTCCACGAAGAGCACGGCGAAGTGTGCCCGGCTCAGTGGGAAAAAGGTAAAGAAGGCATGAACGCGTCTCCGGACGGCGTGGCTAAATACCTGTCTGAGAACGTATCCAGCCTGTAATCGGCACGGTTTACGAAAAAGGCCCCGCTTATGCGGGCCTTTTTTTATGCCTTACGCTGCGTCTCTCGCCAGATGCGCCAGGCCATGCCCGCCAGCAGAACCACGCCCGCAATCAGCACGCCCCACACCAGCAGCGTGTTCATCCTACTCTCCCGCTCGGCCGCAGAGGTGGCCGTCAGACGCCCCTCGCCACCTAATGCGACATCATCCAGAATGTCGGCCTGCGGCAGGGTCGCCATATCATAGGTTTTACGCAGGTCGGCTGGGATCAGCATGCCGGGCTCCACGCTGGCAGGCTTTGCGGCGCCGTTACCCCAGGCGAGCACGTACGGCGCTTTCCCCTGCGCATTGAACACCAGATCGTAGCGGTCGCGATGTCCCGTCACGCTCGGCAGGTATTCTGGCAGACGCGCATTCAGCGTCGTGATTTTCACCGCCTGCACCAGGCCCCCGTTAAGCGAAACCGGCGGCGACGTTTTTCCCTCAAGACGGTAAAGGACCTCTTTTTTCAGGGGGTGCCATGCGTCTTTTTCCGTACTCCGCCACGCTATCTCCACGGGAAGGACGCCATCGCCATTCAGCGAGATGCTGACAGCACTCAGCGGCTGCGGGCGCGCCCAGTGCCACTGCGCTTCGCTTGTCGATAGCTGCTCCCCTTCCCCCTCAAGGTCGACCGCTTCCGGGGCCGCCTGGGCAGGTGCGCTAATTGCGTTTACGCCGGTCAAGGTTATCCCCTGGCTCTGCGCGTTCAGCACCACCATGAGATAGCGATTCGCATCGGGAGATAAAACCGTATCGGTATCGATCCGATCGAGCTTAAGACGATCCTGGCCGCTGACGACGTCCAGCAAGGGCATATCCTCGCGCAGCGTATACCAGCGCTTAAGATCCTCGCTGTAATAGACCGACGCCGTGCCCTGCCACGGCGTCTGAGGGGAATTCCAGAGCAGCTGCAGCTGGGATATGGCCATCTCCCCCGTCGCCTGCTCCGGCAGGGTCAGCAGATAATGTTGCCCGGCTGCGGCGGCTTTTTGCCCCTCCAGCACAATCTCAACGCCGTTTCGGGAACGAAGCAGGATCTTATCGCTATCACCGGATCCTTGCGAAGCCGCAAGCGGCGAGGCGTCCAGCGGGAAGAGGCGCAGCGCGGTGGATTGCGCTGGCGCCTGCGGGCGCGTCGCGCTGACCAGGCTGAAGGGAACCGGCTCGCCCGACTGGTTAAAGACGCGGACATCATGCAGATCCGGCGACGTGCTTTGCTCATAGACGGCGAGCGGCAGCATCACCCGATACCACTGGGAAGGAACAGACGTATCGAGCGAAAGACCAAAAGCATAGTCCCGGGGCGATTCCGTTTGTCCCTCGTCACAAAACGCCGGGCCGGAAAGCGCCAGCAGCGCGGTACAGGCTACCGCTTTCATCCATTTCATTTTTCATCTCCTGTTTTGGGCGGTAGCGGTGAGAAATACCCCACGATCAGAACCAGTATCGCCACGCCGATAAACGCCACCGCGCGGGACAAACCGCCTCCGCCCGCGCTGTCCACCAGCATCAGTTTAACCATCACCACGCCCAGCAGCGCGGCACCGCAGAGCCACTCCTGCCGGGAAGCCCGACGGGTGGCATGGATCATGACCACCAGCGCGATCAGCATCCAGAACAGGGCAAAACTGGTCTGGATAAGCCGCGAATCCCACAGCGATGCCACATTCCAGGCCACGTCGCCGTACCAGGCCAGGGCGCGCATCAGCGCACCGTTCAGCCACCAGAAGCCAAACGCCATCATCGCGACGGCAGGCCACGGTCGGGCCTGCGAGAGCCACGCCGGGTAGTAGCGATCCACAGCCCGATAAAAGACGACCAGCCCCAGCAGCGCGAACGCCGCGCCTTCCTCAAGCGGGTTTACCAGCGGCAGCCAGGTCTGACGATAGACCACGCCGTCCTGGAAATTGGTCACCACCAGCAATACCAGCAGCGCCACGACTACGGGGATCGGTGCCAGGCAGGCGTAGAGCGCAGGCCACTCCCGGAACGGCCACCCGCGACGCCGTACGGCTGCAGAGAGCGCCATAATTACCCCGCCGCCTGCTGCCATCGCTAAACCGCTGCCCCAGGCCGCCATGCCCCACGGCAACGACCGGGCAAACCAGTAAAGCTCAGCGGCCAGCGCCAGCAAAATCATCCAGAACAGCGACAAATGCAGCCCCATCGCGATGCGCGGCAGGAGTTTTTCACCGTCGCGCCGCAACAGCATCAGCGCGGCAGGAAGCGCAACGCACCAGGCCAGATTTGACCACCCGGCGGCAACGATCTGCTGGTGCCAGAGCTGATAACCCACCATCAGCAGCATAACCGGCCACAGCAGCCATTTGCTGGCATCCAGCTCCCGCCACGCCAGACGAGCAGCCACCTGCCGCCAGCCCCAGACCGATGCCGCCGTCAGCGCCAGCACGCCCGCCAGAATCGGTAATTCCTTCGTCAGTGCCAGCTGCGATGCGCCCAATAGCGCCACGAGCCAGAACAGCAGCCCGCCTGCCAGCAGCGCCCGGCTGACCGGCAGAAAGAGAGTCCGCCACAGCCAGGCCGCAGCCAGCCAGCAAAGGCTGAGAATGGAGAAGATCAGCAGCAGGCTCAGCGACGTAACGCCGTTCGTTTGCGCCCACAGCGCGCTGCCGAGCGCCAGCACCAGCAGCGCCGTGCCGCTATAGCTCATGCGACGCTGGTGCTGCTGCACGCCCAGCCAGAGGATACCCAGCCCCTCCAGCGCCCAGGCCATCGCCGTCCAGCGCGCCGACAGCGCCAGCGGAATGGCGAGCGTAGCGAACCCGCCGCCGATGGCCAGCGCCGCCAGGACCAGCGGACGTCCGAGGGAGGGATAGCGCCGCAGCGCAAGGAACGCGAGGGTAAGATAAAATGCGCCGTATCCCAGCGCGCTCAGGGCCGGGCCATATTCCCAGTGCCGGGTCATGCCGTACTGCATTCCGAAACCGATCAGCGGCGGGGCAAACAGCAGCACGCCGTCGATAATCTGCTTCCCTTTCTCCTGCGCCCGCAGCGACAGCGCCACGCTCAGGACGCCGAATATCAGCGTATTGGCAATCAGGAACAGCTGGCAGACCCAATAGTCTTCAGGCTGGTAGTCATTCAGCCCCCACAGGCCGCCCACGCCGAACGTAAACAGCAGCCCGAGCAGATTCAGCTCGCGCCAGTGCTGCCAGATGCTGATAGCGAGAATGCCGATGGAAAGCAGGAGATAGAAAGAGAACAGCGCGACAAAGCTGCCGCCCCCGGTGGACAACAGCAGCGGCGCAAGATACCCGCCGAGGCTCGCCAGCATGGCGAGGCTCAGCGCCTTCTGCAGCACCGCCAGCCCGACGCTCGCCGCGCATATCACCACCAGAAGCGCAAAGGCCAGCGTCATCGGCAGCATTTGCCAGAGCCGAAATGCGCCAAATACCGTGAGGTAGAGCACGCCGGTCGCCCCGCCCTGGAGGATCAGCGCATAGACACGCTGCCTGTGCCGCAGCCGCCACCCGACCGCCAGCAGAACGATGGCAAACAGCGCCGTTGCCACGAGGCGCAGCTCAAGCGGGAACAGGGAGTGTTCAACGGTATAACGCAGCAGGAATGAAAGACCGAGGAAGAGCAGCAGGATCCCAAGCTTCGCCAGCGGATTACCCTGCATGAACCAGCGTACCAGCGACGTCAGAATGCCGCCAAAGGCAGAAGGCTGTTTTGCCGCAGGCGCCATGGCCGGGGCGGGTTCTGCCACGGAAGCGGGGGTATCGGGGCGCCAGGGGTCGACAGGCGCGGGAGCGTCCTCAACCGCAGGCGCGGTCACAGCCACCGGTGCGGTGGCCTGCACCGGCTCCGGCGCGCTTTCAGCCACGCCGCGCTGCTCAAGCGCCTCAATGCGCTGGCGTAGCCGGGCGATCTCCTGTCGCGCCGCCGTACTTCGATTAAAGCCTATAACCGCAAGCACGGGTGCCACCACCAGCGCAAAAACCAGGAACAAACAGCCAAGGATGTAAAGCTCGTCCATGTTTCCACCTTCACCGTAAACGATCCGTTAAGATTGACACAAATAATTGCATTTGCGCCATCTTAAAAGGTGGAAACATTAGCAGGTCTTAGCTGCCGGACCAGATCGTCGCGGATACCGCAGGCAGCGCCAGCACGCCGTCCTGTATCGTTGCCTTGCCCTCTTTATTCTTCCACATAGCCACTTTAAGCAGCGGTGAATCATCCAGCACCACTTCGCAGGCTTCGCCCCGGTTAATCGCCACCAGCACGCGCTGCTGGTTATAGACGCGAGCAAACACCACCACGTTATCGTGGGCGTACACCACCTGACAGCCGCCGTAGCGCAGGGCGAGACTCTGCTTGCGCAGCTTCGCCAGCCGCTGATACAGGCTGAACAGCACCTTGTCCTGTTTCGCTGGCTCCCACGGGAAGGTTTTGCGGCAGAACGGATCGTTGTTGCCGTCCAGCCCCACTTCGTCACCATAATAGATGCACGGCACGCCCGGCCAGGTGAAGAGCCAGGTCACCGCCAGCGGCAGACGCGCCACATCCTTGCCGAGCAGCGATTTAAAGCGGGCGGTATCGTGGCTATCGAGCTGGTTAAACATCCGCAGCTGCTGCTGATGAGACAGACCGGCGCGATAGTTCTCCATCCACGCCATGCAGGTTTCCGCGTCGATATGATTCGGATCGTAGGAGATATCGGTGTTAGCGAGGAACCCCCACAGCGGGAAGGTAAAGCCACGATAGTTCATCGCCGCATCTTCCGCATCGGCCTGCAGCCACTGGCGCGCGTCGCCAAAGTGTTCGCCAAAGACGAACGCCTCCGGCTGGGCCGCTTTTGCCGAGCGAGCGATCCCGGCGACGTGCTGAAGGTTATTCCGCGCCCCGCCCGCTTCGCCGAGCATATGCACCACGTCCAGACGCCAGCCGTCCATATTCCACGGCGCCTTCAGCCAGTGGCGCACGATGCTGTCTTCGCCGCCGTAGATTTCATTCACGAGCGTTGGCGACTGGAAATCCAGCTTCGGCAGGCTGGCGTAACCCAGCCAGTCCAGCGCGCGGCCCTCTTCGTTAAAGCTGTACCAGTCGCGCTGCGGCGAGTCCGGGTTATGACATGCCCCGCCCATCGACTGATTATGGCGGTCAAACCAGGCGTGCGAATCTCCGCTGTGGTTGAACACGCCGTCCAGAATCAGGCGCATGCCTTCGTTTTGGGTGTTCTTACGCAGGCGCAGCAGCGCCTCGTCACCGCCAAACTGCGCGTCAACGTGGCGATAATCTTCGGTATCGTATTTGTGCACGCTCGGGGCTTTAAACACCGGGTTAAGATACAGCGCCGTCACGCCGAGATTTTTCAGGTACGGCAGCTTTTCGCTGATGCCGTCGAGATCGCCGCCGTAAAAGGTCGAGCCGCCCGCCTGCGCGGTTAACGGATCGTCCCACGCTTTCAGGATAATGTCATGGCCCGCCGCATGGTGGTGATAGATCTTATCCTGGTCAGCGGTGCGCTTTTCGCTGCGCGCAAAACGGTCCGGGAAAATCTGGTAAAAGACCTGATCGTTAACCCACTGCGGGCCGTTATCCGGGTAATCGACCGCAAACTGCTCCAGCCGTGCGGGCGGGAAACGGCTAAACCCCTGCGGGGTAAACCACAGCTGGCGGTTATTCCACAGCAGTTTGAAGCTATATCGGCGGCGCGGCTGTCCGCTATTCAGGTCGATATTCGCACGCCACACCGTGATCCCCGGCTGCGGCTGGCTGCGCAGCTTGTGCATTTTCAGCGACGTTTCTTCGTTATCCACTTCGGCGCGGAGCGTCACGCGTTCAGGCTGATTTTCCCCCGCCAGCCAGAGCGTAATCACAAGGTTGTCTTTGTTTTGCTTAACAAATGGGGCAACCGGAAGGTGCCAGGCATTTAACATCACGAATCCCCTTTGATGAAATTGACGTCACCTTGCCACAGGGTGGTTAAGGATAGCTCATCACGTTCGGGATTATTGGGGGAGGAGAAAGGAGGAGGAGGCATCAGTGCGGCCTGATGCCCTCACCCCAACCCTCTCCCACAGGGAGAGGGAGAAAAAAGATTACTGTGCTTCCGCCAGCTGACGGTCACGGCGGCATTTAAACACCCAGCCCACCAGCAGCAGCACGATCCACGCGCAGCCCACGTACAGGGAAATGCGGGTATCCGGATGGTAGCCAATCAGGCCAATGATAAATACCAGGAAGATCAGCCCGACGACGGTTGTCGCAACGCCGCCCGGTACTTTGAACTTCAGCGCTTTCGCCTCATCCGGCGACAGACGGCGGCGGAAGGCAATCTGCGACAGCAGGATCATAATCCACACCCACACCGTCGCGAAGGTCGCCAGCGATGCAATCACCAGGAAGACGTTTTCCGGCATGATGTAGTTCAGGTAAACCGAGAACAGCAGCGCCACGGTCATGACCACGACGGTCACCCACGGCGTGCCGCGGCGTGAGGTTTTGGCGAACACCTTCGGCGCGCTGCCCTGCTCCGCCATGCCGTGGAGCATACGGCCCACGCCAAACACGTCACTGTTAATCGCGGAAAGCGACGCGGTGAGCACCACAAAGTTCAAAATGCTGGCCGCAAACGCAATGCCCATATGCTGGAAGGTCAGCACAAACGGGCTACCGTTGGTGCCCACCTGATTCCACGGGTAGATGGACATAATCACGAACAGCGTACCCACGTAGAACACCAGAATACGCATCGGCACCGAGTTGATGGCACGCGGAATGGACTTCTCCGGATCTTTCGCTTCCCCGGCGGTGATACCGATAATTTCGATGCCGCCGTAGGCGAACATCACCATCTGCAGCGACATGACCATCCCGAGCCAGCCGTTGCTGAAGAAGCCACCGTTGCTCCAGAGGTTATGGATGCCGGTCGGCTGACCGCCGTTACCGATACCCCAGATGATGATGCCGAAACCGGCGAGGATCATGATGATGATGGTGGCGACCTTGAAGAAGGAGAACCAGAACTCCAGCTCGCCAAACACCTTCACGCTCATCAGGTTAACGGCGCAAATGATCAGCACCACGCTCAGCACCCATATCCAGTGCGGCACCGCCGGGAACCAGACGCCCATATAGATGCCAAAGGCCGTCACGTCGGCAATCGCCACAATCAGGATTTCAAAGCAGTAGGTCCAGCCGGTGATAAACCCGGCCAGCGGGCCGAGGTTTTCCTGCGCGTAGCGGGAAAACGAGCTGGCGGACGGGTTGTGAACCGACATTTCGCCGAGGGCGCGCATGATGATATACGCCGCCACGCCGCCGATGATGTACGCCAGCAGAACGCTGGGACCGGCCATTTTGATGGCATCTGCCGAGCCATAAAAAAGACCGGTGCCGATAGCAGAGCCCAGCGCCATAAAGCGGATGTGGCGCGTGCTCAATCCACGTTTAAGTTTGTTAGTGCTTTCCATTTAAATCTTGCCATTCAACACGGAAAAAACAAAAAACCACGGGGCCTTAAGCCCCGTGGTTAAACAGTTTGTTGCCGTTGATTAATGAGCGTTCGATGTGACCTGACGCCCTGCAGCACGGTCCCAGATAATGGCCAAAACCAGTGCAACAACGGTAGGCATCAACCAGGCCAGACCCTGCTCGGACAGCGGCAGACGCTGTGTCCATGCCGGCAGTATGTGCGCGAAAGCTGATGCTTTAATCCCGTCAAGGATACCAAAAATCAGGCTGATAAACATGGCTGGCGCAATAATTCGTGAAGAGTTGTTCCACCACGGGCGAGTAAAGCTCAGCACCACCAGCACGATACACGGCGGATAAATCGCCGTCAGCACCGGAATCGAGACCTGAATCAGGTGGCTCAGACCGAGGTTTGACACCGCCATAGAGAAGATGCCGAGGATAAACACCAGCGTGCGGTAAGAGAGCGGCAGATACTGCGCAAAGAACTCTGCGCAGGCGCAGGTCAGGCCAACCGCGGTGACCAGACAGGCCAGGAAGATGAGCGCCGCCAGCAGCATACTGCCCGCACCGCCGAAGGTGTGCTGAACGTAGGCGTGCAGGATAGCCGCACCGTTAGCGTTCTGATCGACCAGCATGGCGCTGTCGGAGCCCAGACGGAACAGCGCCAGATACAGCAGCGTCAGACCCACGCCGGCCATCAGGCCAGCCCAGATGGTATAGCGGGTCAGCAGACGCGCTTCGGTCACACCGCGGGAACGCGCGGCGTTAACGATAACGATACCAAACACCATCGCGCCCAGCGTATCCATCGTCAGGTAGCCGTTCACAAAGCCGTTAGAGAACGCGGCGTTTTTATAGGCGTCCATCGCGTCGCTAATCGGGCCTGCGGGCCACACGATGGCCGCTACCGCCAGAACAATCAGCGCCACAATTTTAAGCGGAGCCAGGAAGTTACCCACGGTATCCAGCAGCTTGCCCGGATAGAGGGAAACCAGAATCACGATCGCGAAGTAGATCAGGCTGTAGATAAACAGCGGCATCGCACCGTCACCGGTCAGGGGAGCAATACCCACTTCGAAGGACACGGTTGCCGTACGCGGGGTCGCAAACAGCGGGCCAACGGCCAGATAGCAGACGGTTGCCAGCAGAACGCCCGCCACTTTGCCAATCGGGGTGCTGAGGCTATCTACGCCGCCGCCGACTTTCGCCAGCGCGACGACGGTCAGTACCGGTAGACCCACGGCAGTAATCAGGAAACCAAACGCGGCGGTCCAGACGTGTTCACCCGCCTGTAAGCCAACCATTGGAGGAAAAATGATGTTGCCTGCGCCAACGAACAGCGCAAATGTCATAAAGCCCAGCGCGATGATGTCACGCGATTTTAAGTGATGGGTCATAAAAACTTACTGCCTGTGGATGTGGTGTTGAAAACATTGAGATTTTCGATATCCCTCACGGGACGATACAGCCGAAAATTTACTCAATTTCAGCGGGAAATGCTCCCGTCCTGGCGTGGAGAAGAATAGTTTTTCGATTTACCACGCAAATACAGTCGGTCTGACAGTATCTGGGGGGCAATTTAAACGCTTATAACGTTTAAAGGCAAGGTGGGATCGCAAAACCAGAACAATATGCCATCATGAAAATACGCACTAGCACAATACGCTATTTATAAGAAAAACCCATGGCTAATCATGCGAACAAAAAACAGCCAGCCGTATAAAATTCATCCGCGTTTCGCTTGACTGCAAAGCAAACGGGCCAGCAGACGCTGACCCGTGGAAAGGTAAAATGACACACCTGCCGTCAGGCGATCTTTTTGGCAATTAATCGTTCCGGGATCACGAAGCTGAAGCGGGTTCCTTTACCCAGCGTACTCTGGATATCGAGACGGCTTTCATGGTGATTTACCGCGTGTTTAACAATCGCCAGCCCCAGGCCGCTTCCCCCGGTCTGCCGGGATCGCGCTTTATCCACACGGTAAAAACGCTCGGTCAGACGCGGAATATGCTCAGGCGCGATCCCCGGCCCGTTGTCTTCCACGCTAAACTCCGCCCCCGTTGGGGTATGGTGCCAGCGCACCACGATATCCGTCCCCTCCGGCGTATGATTTACTGCGTTATACACCAGGTTGGAAATGGCGCTACGCAGTTGATCTTCGCTGCCCAGCACCTTCAGCGTGTTGTCGACCTCAAAGGTCAGGTGATGCTTTTTGTGGCTTAACGTCTGCGCTTCACGCTCAACGACCCGCAGCATCATCGGGACATCAATGGTCTCATTTAGCGCAAGCGTTGGCGCCGCTTCAATCTTCGATAGCGTCAGCAGCTGCTTCACCAGCCCTTCCATCCTGTGCGTTTGCTCGCGCATGGTGTGCAGCGCTTTTTCACGCGGCGCGCCTTCAAGCGTTTGCTCCTGCATCATCTCCAGGTAGCCCTGAAGCACGGTCAACGGGGTACGCAGTTCGTGACTGACGTTGGCGAAGAAGTTGCGACGCGCCCCTTCCAGCTGGTGCATTTGGGTGACATCGCGCGCCACCATCAGCCACTGCTTATCGCTGTAGGGCATCACGCGGATTTCCAGATGGCGACCATTATTGAGCTTCAGATTATGCGGGCGGGTAAAATCACGCGTTTTCAGATACTGCGTGAACTCGGGATAGCGCAGAAGGTTGAGGATATTCTGACCATTATCGTCGGGCCAGCGCAGGCCCAGCAGCTGTTGTGCAAGGCCGTTACACCAGAAGATTGTCCCTTCTTCGGTCGTCAGAATAACGGCATCCGGCAGCGACTCTGCACCGCTGCGAAAACGCTTAATCAGGCTTCCCAGCTCGCGGCGACGCTTTTTATTACGCATCTGCATCTGATGCAGACCGTACAGCAGCGGCTCCCAGCTGCCGCTTCCCGGCGGCGGCGTCATGCTTCGGTCAACCCACAGCCACCAGGAGAGGCGCAGCAGGTTCCAGAAGTGCCAGATCAGCAGCCCGGTGACCGACGCCAGCAGAAACCACGGCAGGTGTCCAAGAAAGGCCCCCAGAAGGAAGGCCGGAATACAGCATAAGATCAGTTCAAAGACGAGCCTTTTCCATGACAGACGTTCCAGCACGCGTCACACTCCTGTCATTGTTCAGAAACGGGTAGAAAAACGATAACCCGTGCCGCGGACCGTCTGCACCATGCGATCGTGGCCGCTCAGTTCCAGCGCTTTTCGCAGGCGGCGAATATGTACGTCAACCGTCCGGTCTTCGACATACACGTTAGTTCCCCAGACGTTATTCAGCAACTGCTCGCGGCTGTACACGCGTTCCGGGTGGGTCATAAAGAAGTGCAGGAGTTTAAATTCGGTAGGCCCCATGTCGAGGGGATTTTCACCGGTCATCACGCGGTGTGAGGTGGGGTCAAGTCTCAGCCCCTGCATCTCTATCACCTCTTCCACCGCCATCGGCGAAATTCGGCGCATCACGGCTTTAATGCGGGCAACCAGCTCTTTTGGGGAGAACGGTTTAGTAATGTAATCGTCCGCGCCGGTCTCCAGACCGCGAACGCGATCCTCTTCTTCTCCGCGCGCCGTGAGCATCACCACCGGGATGTCACGGGTCAGCGCCTCGCGCTTCAGGTGTTTGATAAACTGCAGTCCGGAGCCGCCGGGCAACATCCAGTCCAGCAGAATCAGATCGGGCCAGGGTTCATTCAGCTGGTTCACTGCGCTGTCATAATCTTCCGCTTCAACCGGCTGGAAGCCGTTTTGCTCGAGCACGAAGCACACCATTTCACGAATTGGAGCTTCATCTTCTACGACCAGAATACGTCTCGCCATACTTTGCCCTGTCTTATCTTATTTAAGTTACAAGTTTGTAATTCGGCGCCATTATGCGTCAGATTTATGACAGATTTATGAAAAACAGTACCACGATAACGGGCAAACCGTTGTTTTATTACAGCGGTTATTTTCCCGTCTCTGAAGGTTTATAATCCTGCTTTCTCTTTTTTGCCACGGATCAGCTATGCGCATACTTCACACCTCGGACTGGCATCTGGGTCAAAATTTTTACAGCAAAAGCCGTGCGGCTGAACATGAAGCCTTCCTGAACTGGCTGCTGGAAACGGCCAGGACGCACGAGGTGGACGCGATTATTGTGGCGGGTGACATCTTTGATACCGGCTCGCCCCCCAGCTATGCGCGTGAATTGTATAACCGCTTTGTGGTGAATCTGCAGCAAACCGGCTGTCATCTGGTGATTGTCGCCGGTAACCACGATTCCGTCGCGACGCTCAATGAATCCCGCGACATCCTGGCATTTCTCAATACCACCGTCGTCGCCAGCGCCGGGCACGCTCCGCAGATCCTGAAAAAACGCGACGGCACGCCGGGGGCGGTGCTGTGTCCCATTCCGTTTTTGCGTCCGCGCGATATTGTGCAAAGCCAGGCGGGACTTTCCGGCGGCGAAAAGCAACAGCATCTGTTACAGGCCATCACCGACTATTATCACCAGCAGCATGCCGATGCCTGCGCCCTGCGCGGCGACCAGCCGATTCCGGTGATTGCGACCGGGCATCTCACCACCGTCGGGGCCAGTAAAAGTGACGCCGTACGTGACATCTATATCGGTACGCTGGACGCCTTTCCGGCGCAGAACTTCCCGCCAGCCGACTACATTGCGCTCGGACACATTCACCGGGCGCAGATCGTCGGCGGCAGCGAGCACATCCGCTACTGCGGCTCGCCTGTTTCGCTCAGCTTTGACGAAACGGGCAAGGCCAAATCCGTCCATCTGGTGAGCTTCTCCGAGGGAAAACTCCGCGCCGTCGAAACGCTGGAGGTGCCCGTCACCCAGCCGCTGGCGGTGCTAAAGGGCGATCTCGACGCCATTACCGCCCAGCTTGAGCAGTGGCGCGGCGCGGCGCTTAACCCGCCCGTCTGGCTGGATATCGAAATCACCACCGATGACTACCTGCACGATATGCAGCGTAAAATTCAGGCGCTGACGGAAGATTTGCCTGTCGAAGTCTTACTGGTACGCCGCAGCCGCGAGCAGCGCGAGAAAATTCTGTTAAGCGCTCAACGGGAAACGCTCAGTGAGCTGCGGGTTGAAGAGGTGTTTGAACGCAGGCTCTCGCAGGAGGAAATTGACGACGCGAAGCGCGCAAGGCTCAGCGAACTGTTCAGCCATACCCTGCATGCGCTCAATGATGAGGAAGAAAACGCATGAAAATTTTGAGCCTGCGCCTGAAAAATCTCAACTCCCTCAAGGGCGAGTGGAAAATTGACTTTACCTCGGAGCCGTTTGCCAGCAACGGTCTGTTTGCCATCACCGGCGCGACCGGGGCAGGTAAAACCACCCTGCTTGACGCCATCTGTCTGGCGCTTTATCACGAAACGCCGCGACTGCAGAAGGTTTCTCAGGCGCAAAACGACCTGATGACGCGCGACACCGCCGAGTGCCTGGCGGAAGTGGAGTTCGAGGTAAAAGGCACAGCCTATCGCGCCTTCTGGAGCCAGAACCGCGCGCGCAACCAGCCGGATGGAAACCTGCAGGCGCCGCGCGTGGAGCTGGCGCGCTGCGAAGATGGCAAAATCCTCGCCGACAAAGTGACGGACAAGCTGGAGCAAACCGCTGCGCTCACCGGGCTGGACTATGGCCGCTTTACCCGCTCAATGCTGCTCTCACAGGGGCAGTTTGCCGCCTTTCTTAATGCCAAACCGAGCGATCGCGCCGAGCTGCTGGAAGAGCTGACCGGCACCGAGATCTACGGCCAGATTTCCGCCATGGTGTTTGAAAAACACAAAGCCGCCCGCAGCGTGCTTGAAAAATGCGAGGCGCAGGCGGCGGGCGTCGTGCTGCTGAGCGAAGAGCAACAGCAGCAGTTACAGCAAAGTTTGCAGGCACTTACTGACGAAGAGAAAATCCTGCTGGTTCAGCAGCAAAGCCAGCAGAAAGATTTTCAGTGGCTTACGCGCCATGACGAGCTCGTACTTGAGCAACAGCGCGTCACCGCGATGCAGCAGCAGGCGCAACAGGCGCTGACAAACGCTGCGCCAGAGCTGGCAAAGCTCCAGCTCGCTCTGCCCGCCGCCCAGCTTCGACCGCTTTGGGAGCACCAGCAGGAGCAAACCGCGCGCCTGAAGCAAACCCAGCAGCGAATTATCGAAGTAAATACTCGCTTACAAGCCAAAACCGCACTGCGCGCGCGGATCCGTCATACCGCCCAGCGGAATCATGAGCAGCTTCAGACCGAACTGACGGCGCTGGCGCAGTGGCTGGCGGATCACGAGCGCTATCGCCTGCTGGGGCAGGAGATTGCAGGCTGGCGCGCCCAGCTCTCGCAGCTTAACCGCGATAAAACGCAGTTAGCCTCGCTTGCTGCGAAGATGAGTGAATTACGCAACAGGCTGGCTGAGATGCCGGAAAATGCGCTGACCCTGACGGCGGATGAGGTCAGCGCGGCCATGGAGCAGCAGTCCCGGTCACGCACGCTGCGCCAGCGGCTAACGTCGCTGCATGCCCGCTATCAGCCGCTGCAAAAGCGCCTGCGCCAGAGCGGTGAAAGCGCGCAGAAGGCCCAGGCCGATCAACATAAACTCAATGAAACGCTGACGCTCCGCCGCCAGCAGTACAAAGAGAAACACCAGCACTATCTGGACCTGAAGGCCCTGTGCGAACGTGAAGCGACGATTAAAGACCTGGAAAGCTATCGTTCCCGGCTTGAGGCAGGCAAACCCTGTCCGCTGTGCGGTTCCAGCGAGCACCCCGCCGTTGAGCAATACCAGTCGCTTGAGCTGACGGATAACCAGCGCCGCCGCGATGCCCTGGAAAAAGAGGTCGCCGCGCTTAAAGAGGAAGGCCTGCTGGTGCTGGGACAGGTTAATGCCCTGACTCAGCAGATCCAGCGCGAGTCAGACGAAGCGCAGACTCTCTCTCAGGAAGAGCAAGCACTCACTAAAGAGTGGCAGGAAGCCTGCGCGTCCCTGAACATCGCGTTGAATATTCAGGAAGATATCACGCCATGGATGAACGAGCAGGAACAGTACGAGCGCCAGCTTTATCAGCTCAGCCAGCGTCTGACCCTGCAAAACCAGCTGAACGAGCAGGAAGTGCAGGAGCGGCAGTATCAGCAGCAGCTGACGGCCGCACGCCAGGCGCTGGAACACACCCTGCTCTCGCTATCGCTTAACGTACCTGAAGACGGTAATGAAGCCGCCTGGCTCCACGCCCGCGAAGCGGAATTCGCGCAGTGGCAGGAGAAACAAACCCAGCACGGCGTGCTTCTGGAACGCATAAACGCTCTCAAGCCGCTGCTCGACACGCTTCCGGAAACGCACAGCGAAGAGGCCGAACCGGCCATTCCGGACGGCTGGCGCGACGTGCACGACGAATGCGTGTCGCTACAGAGCCAGCTCACCGCGCAGCAGCAGCAGGAAACGCTGGAGCAAGAGCGCCTGCAGCAGTCGCAGACGCAGTTCACCGCGGCGCTCACAGCGAGCTGCTTTGCCGATCGGGAGGCGTTCCTTGCCGCGCTGCTGGATGACGACGCTATTCGCCACCTCGAACAGCTGAAACAGTCGCTGGAAAGCCAGATACAGCAGGCCGCGGCCCTTTCCGGACAGGCTAACCAGCAGCTGCAGGCCCATCAGGCTCTACGGCCGGAAGGGCTCGACGCCGATGCTCCTGCGCTGCAAAGCCAGCTGCAGCAGCTGGCGCAACGGCTTCGCGAGAACACGACGCATCAGGGCGAGATCCGCCAGCAGCTCAAGCAGGACAGCGATAACCGTCAGCACCAGCTGGCGTTGATGCAGCAAATTGAAGAGGCCGCGCGCCAGGCGGACGACTGGGGTTATCTGAACGCGCTGATCGGCTCCAGCACCGGCGACAAGTTCCGTAAGTTCGCGCAGGGGCTGACGCTGGACAATCTTGTCTGGCTTGCAAACCAGCAGCTTAACCGCCTACACGGGCGCTATTTGTTACAGCGCAAGGCCAGCGACGCGCTGGAGCTGGAAGTGGTCGATACGTGGCAGGCGGATGCGGTGCGCGATACCCGCACGCTCTCGGGCGGCGAGAGCTTCCTCGTCAGCCTGGCGCTGGCGCTGGCCCTTTCCGACCTGGTGAGTCATAAGACGCGGATCGATTCCCTGTTTCTGGATGAAGGGTTCGGCACGCTCGACAGTGAAACGCTGGATACCGCGCTGGATGCGCTCGACGCGCTGAACGCCACCGGGAAAACCATCGGCGTGATCAGCCACGTTGAGGCGATGAAAGAGCGCATTCCGGTGCAGATCAAGGTGAAGAAGATTAACGGGCTGGGGTATAGCAGGCTGGACAGAGAATTTGCGGTGCAGTAAAGGTCCACTCCATCCGTAGGCCGGGTAAGGCGTAGCCGCCACCCGGCTTTTTTTTGCGGCTGCCTGAATTCGCCCGGTGGCGCTTCGCTTACCGGGCCTACGAATTTACTGGCCACAGCCACGCTGCACCGCGCACGCCGCTGGAGTCACCGTGGACGGCTTTGCGGATCGGGGTTTCGCACTCGCCGCCGAACACCCACTGTTTCACCAGGTTTGGTACCGTGGCGTACAGCCGGTCAACGTTGCTCATGCCGCCGCCGAGCACAATCACGTCCGGATCGAGAATATTCACCACGTGCGCCAGGGATTTCGCCAGCCGCATTTCGTAGCGGCTAAGCGCCAGTTCGGCGACAGGATCCTGTTCTTCGACCAGACGCATGATTTCGTTGCCTTTGAGCGGCTGGCCGCTCAGACGGTGGTAGTCGGTCGCAAACCCGGTGCCGGAGATAAACGTCTCAATACAGCCTTGCTTTCCGCAGTAGCACGGCACCTCAGCGCGGTATTTAAGCTCATCTTCATCCATCCACGGCAGCGGGTTGTGTCCCCACTCGCCCGCCGTGCCGTTGCCGCCGATATGGGCGCGCCCGCCGAACGCCACGCCCGCGCCGCAGCCGGTACCGACGATCACGGCAAACACGGTCTGGGCACCGGCCGCCGCGCCGTCGATGGCCTCAGAGACCGCCAGGCAGTTGGCGTCGTTGGCCAGACGCACTTCCCGGTTCAGACGCTGGCTCAAATCTTTATCAAACGGCTGACCGTTGAGCCAGGTGGAGTTCGCATTTTTAACCACCCCGGTATACGGCGAGATCGACCCCGGGATCCCCATCCCGACGCTGCCGATTTGCCCTGTCGCCTGCTCGGCCATCTCAACCAGCCTGGCAATCGTCTCGATAGTCTGGTGATAATCATCGCGCGGCGTCGGCAGACGATGACGAAACAGCTGCTCCCCCTGCTCGCTCAGTGCGATGACTTCTGTTTTGGTGCCGCCCAAATCGATCCCAATACGCACAAGACTCTCCTCATTATTTTGATTATCAACAGAGTAGAAGCACGCTTCCCGATTAGCAATGCAAGCGATGCGACAATTCGTTATCATGCCCGCTGATTTAACGACAAGGCCGTGGAAATTATCATGCTGTGGTTCAAAAATTTGATGGTTTACCGTCTCAGCCGCGACGTTTCGCTGCGTGCAGAAGAGATGGAAAAACAGTTAGCCGCTTATACCTTTTCCCCTTGCGGTAGCCAGGATATGGCGAAAACCGGCTGGGTTCCGCCAATGGGTTCACAAAGCGATGCACTGACCCACGCCAGCAGCACGGGTCAAATCATCGTCTGCGCCCGTAAAGAAGAGAAAATCCTGCCGACGCCGGTGGTTAAGCAGGCGCTCGAAGCGAAAATTTTCAAGCTGGAAGCCGAACAGGGCCGCAAGCTGAAAAAGACCGAAAAAGATTCGCTGAAAGACGAAGTGCTGCACTCCCTGCTGCCGCGCGCCTTCAGCCGCTTCAGCCAGACCATGATGTGGATCGACACCGTCAACGGGCTGATCATGGTGGACTGCGCCAGCGCCAAGAAAGCAGAAGATACGCTGGCCCTGCTGCGCAAAAGCATCGGCTCTTTACCGGTCGTTCCGCTGGCGCTTGAAACGCCGATCGAGCTGACGCTGACCGAATGGGTACGCAGCGGCGCAGCGGCGCAGGGTTTCCAGATCCTTGATGAAGCCGAGCTGAAAGCCCTGCTGGAAGATGGCGGCGTGATCCGCGCGAAGAAGCAGGATCTGGTGAGCGACGAGATCGCCGTACACATCGAAGCGGGTAAAGTGGTCACTAAACTGGCGCTCGACTGGCAGCAGCGTATTCAGTTCGTGATGTGCGACGACGGCTCCGTGAAGCGTCTGAAGTTCTGCGACGAGTTGCGCGATCAGAACGAAGATATCGACAGGGAAGATTACGCCCAGCGTTTTGACGCGGACTTCATCCTGATGACCGGCGAGCTGGCCGCATTGATTCAGAATCTGGTGGAAGGTCTCGGCGGCGAAGCGCAGAGATAACAGGCAAAACGCAGGCCGGGTAAGCGTTAGCGCCACCCGGCTAATTTTTTATTTCAGGTAGCGGCACAGATATGAGGTGGGTTCAGCCACCTGCAAATGAAATTCGCTGTGGCCAGGGACATTGAAAACTTGCCCGGCAGCGTAAACTTTCCATTCCGTTTCACCCGGCAGTAAGACGTTCAGCGCCCCGCTGACGACCGTCATTTCTTCAGCTTCCGCCGTGCCAAAGGTGTATTCCCCTTCCGCCATTACGCCGACACTGGCGCGACCAGTGCTGCTGCTGGTAAAACCAATGGATTTCACTTTACCGGAAAAGTATTCGTTACTTTGAAGCATGAACTGGCCCTTATATTTATAGATAAAAATTCACTATAGGGGCCATGCTCATCACCTGTCACGCAAAATCATTACATGAGGAGTTCCGAGGCCAGACGAGCCATCAGAACGTTGGATAACAGCACGGGCACATCCAGCGCTTTTTGCAGCAGGTCACGATGATGCTGATGGAAACCCAGGCAGTCCAGGATCAAGACATCTGCCCCTCTCTCAAGCAGTTCCTTCCCGGCAGCAATGAGCTTGGCCTCACTGTCCCAGAACGGATTTGCCAGCGCATACAAGGGCACTTTTTCCAGCACCTGCCATTTTGCCTCCTGGTTATCCATGAGTTCCTCAATGGGAACAATCACCCCCACCTGATGGCCATCAACGATAGAGGCCACCAGCGGTGGAATGATCCGCATCGGCTCCAGCAAAATCGCATTACGCGCCGTAAGCCCCTTAATGGGTGCGGTACTCATCAGCAAAATAACGTCGTAACCTTGATTATCGAGCACTTCTATCACGCCCTGCAGCGCGCGCTCGATTTTCTGGCGTGAAACGTGCGCCAGTTTACCGTCACTTAATAACGTCGCCAGGGGATCCTCCCCCGCCTCGACAGCGTAGTCTTCCATGACCTCTTCCCGACTCATCTTCCCCAGCAGGCTGAGATGCGTTATCTGTTGTTCAGATACATGCTCGGTTAAGAGCGGTAACACTTCGCTTACAGGGACCACACCAATAGTGAGGATCGCCAACGTTGCCTTCATTTTTATCGCCTTCCATTACTCCAACATCGTGTACACAGGTACAGGCTCACTACGCTGCACAGTTCATTTTTTCAACAAAACAGCACCAAGCGTAGCAGGTGATCCCGACATCGAAATGTAAAGATCGCCTGCCGATACCGGAGTTACTTGTAATAACTAAATATTAACTCCTGCTTAACTTTCTCGATGAGTAAAAAGTGTGATTCAGGCACGATATTGGAGCGTTTAGGAAAACATTCAGGTTATATCGGGATCTTCGTAGCGCCGTTTTGCGTCCAGCGCTTCCTGTTCAGTCTCGTGTTCACTGATCAGCGAATCCGGTTTGGGGTGATCGGCACGCAGTTGATACCAGGTCACGGTATGGCCCGTATGGCCTTTTTCAACGGTAACAATGCGCGCTTCACGCGGATAGGGGGGTCTGGTTGGCATAGCTCATCCTTTTTTTATGTCTGAGCTATAAGTATAGACGCCGGTTAGCTGGCACAAGCCAAACGCAGGGCGGTAATAATCTGAATCACAACGTCTTCGGGAGAGGCTGACGCATCCACCACGTGGTGAGCTGCTTCGCGGTATAACGCATCGCGTTCGGCCAGCACTTCACTCACCTCTTCGTTGAGCGGCCTGGAGGTCAGCGCAGGACGCTGCCCCTCTTCCGGAAAAGCTTCCAGACGCCCTACCAGAGTCGACACCGGCGCGCTGAGGTAAATCACAATCCCCTTTTCGCGCATAAAGTGACGATTACATTCCGCCAGAACAATGCCACCCCCGGTCGCGATCACGGCAGACGGGGTAGTGACCGCCTCCAGCGCGGCGGTTTCGCGTGCGCGAAAGCTCTCCCATCCCTCTTGCTCAACGATCTCAGCGATAGTTTTTCCGGCCTCGGTTTGCAGCCAGTGGTCGGTATCAACAAACTGGCGATGACACACGCGTGCCAGCTCCAGGCCAACGGTGGTTTTCCCACAGCCGCGGGGGCCAACTAAAAAGATGGGTTGGGTCATGCCAGGTGTTCCCCTTGATGCCGGATGGCTGAAGAGTGTAAAGAAATAATTGCAGAAGATGTTGCGATTACTTTACTGCAAAGCGGTACGGGATGACAACCCTGTGGAGGCCACACTGTACCACAAATTGACAATAATTATCATTACGCTGTGCGGCGCTTCACTTCCAGCAGCCATTTATCCAGCTCGGCAGCAAACTGCTGGCGATCGCGCTGGGACAGGCTGTCCGGTCCACCGGTCTGCACGCCGCTGGCCCGCATCGTATCCATAAAATCGCGCATAGTGAGCTTCTCGCGAATGGTCGAAGGCGAGTAACGCTCCCCGCGCGGATTGAGCGCAGCCGCCCCTTTCTCCAGCACTTCAGCGGCCAGCGGAATATCCGCCGTGATCACCAGATCCTCCGCGCTACACAGGCGAACAATTTCGTTATCCGCCACGTCGAACCCGGCAGGCACGCGCAAGGAGCGGATGAACCGTGAAGGCGGCACGCGAATATTCTGGTTCGCCACCAGCGTCAGCGGCATCTGAACGCGCTCGGCGGCGCGAAATAAAATCTCTTTAATCACATTCGGACACGCGTCCGCATCTACCCAAATCGCCATATTGTCTCCCCATAATGACTCTGTCGACTATTGTCGCCTGCATTTCGTTGTTAAGCTATCAATCAGAGAAAACAACGCATAATGACGGAGAATCGTGATGGACAAGAAAATCGGGTTTATCGGCTGCGGTAACATGGGCAAGGCCATCCTGGGTGGTCTGATCGCCAGCGGGCAGGTGCTGCCGGGTCAGATCTGGGTCTATACCCCGTCACCGGACAAGGTCGCCGCGTTGCGCGATCAATACGGGATCAACGCTGCCGAAAGCGCGCAGGAAGTGGCCCAGGTCGCCGATATCGTCTTTGGCGCCGTCAAGCCGAACATCATGATCAAAGTGCTGAGCGATATCACCTCCAGCCTGAATAAAGAGACGCTGGTCGTGTCGATTGCCGCGGGCGTCACGCTCGACCAGCTGGCGCGCGCGCTGGGTCACGATCGTAAAATCGTCCGCGCGATGCCGAACACACCGTCGCTGGTCAACGCCGGCATGACCTCCGTCACGCCTAACGCGCTGGTGACCACGGAAGAAGTGGCCGATGTGCTGAACATTTTCCGCTGCTTCGGTGAAGCTGAAGTGATTGCCGAATCGATGATCCATCCGGTGGTCGGCGTGAGCGGCTCAGCCCCTGCCTATGTTTTCATGTTTTTAGAAGCGATGGCCGACGCCGCCGTGCTTGGCGGAATGCCGCGCGCGCAGGCGTATAAGTTCGCCGCGCAGGCCGTTATGGGCTCCGCCAAAATGGTGCTGGAAACCGGCAAACACCCGGGTGAACTGAAAGATATGGTCTGCTCCCCAGGCGGTACCACCATCGAAGCGGTGCGGGTGCTGGAAGAGCGCGGATTCCGCTCGGCGGTCATTGAAGCGATGGCAAAATGCATGGAAAAATCAGAGAAGCTGAGTAAATCCTGATCCTCGCCGTCGGGCGTCAGGCCGCCACTTCGGTGCGGCCGCGCCCGGCATTTTTCGCCTTGTACAGCGCCACGTCAGCCGCCTTCAGCCATTCCCGATAGTGTCCAAACTGCGGTCCCCAGGGGGCAACGCCGACGCTGATGCGCAGCGCTTCTTTTGGCGCGCACGGTAACGTCAGCTTTTCCAGCCGCTCATGCAGCCGCGACATCACGGCGATGGCGCTTTCCGCCGCCGTCTGCGACATAATCACCGCAAACTCATCCCCGCCAAACCGTCCGATCGCATCGCCTGACCGTACTGACCGCTGGAGCTGACGCGTAATGGCAACGATCGCCTCGTCGCCCACGTCGTGCCCCCAGGTGTCGTTGATGTTTTTAAAGTGGTCGATATCAATCAGCAGTATCGTGGCGGTGCCGTGGTCGCGCCGACAGTGCTCAAATTCATTTCGCAGCAGCATTTCCCAGTGTCGGCGGTTAAAGACCCCGGTCATGCCGTCGCGGGTGCTCATCATTTCCAGCCGCCGCTTGTGCTCCGCAAGCCTGACGGCGGTGCGGTGGCTAAGCCAGGCAAACAGCATGGGATAAAGCATGAGCACGGGCAGCGTTAGGCTCCACTCTACGGGGTCGGGGTTGAAGACAGCCACCTTCCCGACGAGTGGCAGGGTCACCAGCGCAGACAGCAGCGTCAACGCGATCCCCGGAATAAACAGACGACAGCCGCCGGAGCCCATCATATTCATCCCCACCATCATCAACAGCGCTGCCGTGGGTAACGCATTCATCCCCATCACGCCGATCCAGAGCCCGGCGATAATGGCATCGATTTTAAGATTGAAAATTTCCTGCTGATGAGGTGAAGCGGCACGGCAGGATAGCTGCCAGGCGAAATGGGGCCAGACGAACGACCACCCCACCAGTAAAAGCCACCAGCCGCCGGGTAAAAAATGGGTGACCAGCATCCCTGCAATCGGAAAAAACATCGCCGCCAGCCCGACGGCGCGCGCCAGCCGAACTCGCCGGGAAAACTGAATGCCGGCGCGGTAAGGGTCATCCTGAGAAAGGGTTAAATTCCACTCTTCCCGAATGCGCTTTTTGTTGTAATACGTTTCATCATTCATCATTTTTGGGAATATTCTGAAACAATTTCCCAAATTATAGAGAGGGGGTCTGCGGGGAAAGTATGAAATTTCGGGTGAGCCGCCGAAGCCGCTCACCCGTTAGAACTACACTTTTTTCTTCAGGCAGGCACTCATGAACTTGCTGCGGTCGTCCCCTTTCAGGGACTGCTCGGTTGCCTTCGCATTACACTCGCGCATTTTTTGCTGCTGCGGCGTCAGGCTTTTTTCAGCGGGCTTCGAGGCGCCGTTTTTAAGGCAGTCGCTCATGTAGGTCTTGCGGGCATCTCCCTTCAGACTCTGAGACGTCGCCTGTTGATTACAGGTGGTCATACGCTGTTGTTGCGGCGTTAGCGTCTTCTCTTCCGCGTTCGCCGATGCGACCAGGAACAGGCCGGAGAGCAGAGTAACCAGTAATGTTGTTTTCATTGCACCATCCTTTTGTGAACATTCCCTGTAAGTCTGGTTCGTGACGGGAAAAAAACCACCCGGCAGATGTGATTTCCGCCGGGGTTTTATCATTTAAGACCCAGCGCCGCCTTCATGGTGTAGAACAGATCGGTTTGATCGGTCAGGCCTACCACGTTTGCCGCATGCGGACCGTAGGCTGCAATGCGCAGCTGGGTGCCGGTGTGCTCCATAGACTCTTCTTCAGAGTTGCCGTAGCTCAACACCATAACGGCGCCATCTTTGGTATTCAGCGCCTGCGTCAGGCCCGGTGCTTTGGTATCTGCCGGAATGATCTGGCTGGCGTGGGCATGGTCCGCGGTGACGATCACCAGGGTGTTGCCGTCTTTTTTCGCGAACTCAAGCGCCTTCTGCACCGCTTCGTCCAGATCGACGGTTTCGCCAATCTGACCGCACGGATTCGCCGCATGATCCTGCTTATCGATCGATGCGCCTTCCACCTGCAGGAAGAACCCTTTTTCGCTCTTGCTCAGCAGAGAGAGCGCTTTATCGGTCATCACCGCCAGCGTCGGTACGCTGTCAGTGCGTTTCGGGTTAGGCGTACAGGTTACGGCAGGTTTATCGATATTGCCGTGATATGAGGCTTTTGGTCCTTCCCAGCGCACGGGCATGTTGCCGTCGGAGAACAGCCCCAGCAGCGGTTTGTCCTGGCTCGCCTCGGTTATCGCCGCCAGAGAACTGGCATCACTCACCAGCTGATAGCCGCGAGCCTGCGCCTGCTCGCGCAGCGTTTTGCCCTGCCACTCGCCCGCCGTCGCGGTTTCGGCGAAGGTTTTCGCGCCGCCGCCCAGGGTCACGTCAGGACGCGCATTCAGCAGCTGTTCCGTAATCGAACCTTTGCCGCCTTTTTCCAGCGCGTTCGTTGGGCATTTTTCGCTGGTCACTGACGGGCCGTAGCATTTACGCGAGGTCACGTGCGCCACCAGTGCCGCAGGCGTTGCGTCCTGAAGCTCAGCGGTAGAGACGTTGCCGGTCGCCAGGCCCGCCGCTTTCGCCATCTCCAGAAGGGTTTGATGATCTTTTTCGTGAATATCCACACCCAGCGCGCCATTATAGGTTTTCACGCCGGTGGACCACGCCGTGGCAGAGGCCGCGGAGTCCGTCACGTAATCGGGTTTGCCGGTTTTTTTATCCAGCGCGTAATGGGTATATTGTCCGGTCAGCGGTAATGCGTCGATACCTTTAAAAAAGCCGCCCGCCCCCTCGGCGTAATTTCGCGCCGCCGTGATTTCGGAATCGCCCATTCCATCGCCAATAAGCAGAATAATATTTTTCGCTGGCTTATCATTCAGCGAAGCGCGAATAGCGGCGGTTTGATCTTCTGATAAACGGCGTGCGCCGCCAGGCTGGGTGATATCCCCTTTTGCCGCACGATTATCCAGCACGCTGGTATGAGCAGTGTCGGCATAAATGGCGGGGGTAATTAACAGGGGAAGTAATGCGATGAAAAGTGCGCTCTGTTTCAATTTATTTTCTCCATGTACAAATACATAAAAATAAAAACAGAGCGACTATAGGCATCCTGCATGACAATTCTATGACACGTCGTTACGTCCGGTGACGGTTTAGCTGCGCGGATGCCTTAACAGCTTCTTTACGTACTGGTGGAGCATCTCAGCATCCTCAACCGGGACCTGCGATTCAGGCCTGACGCTCTCCAGCGCGCCTTCCACGCTCTCAATCAACGCCTGTTGATCGGTTTTCGCCATTTGTCGCAGCAGCGCGGTGACCACAATTTCCAGCGCTTCGACCTGTGCAACCAGCTCTTTTGACTCTTCTTCCTTTTGTGCCAGCTTGACCAGCAATTCAGCAATGAGATTTTTCATCGTGCCAGTTCCTTTTTCAGTTTTGTCTGAAGTTAGCATTCTGAATCCATAATGCAAAGAGAAGAAATTTATTACGGTATGCAAAAGTGACGCGGGAATGAAAATAAAGGTCCGTCGCGGTGAGCGAAACGTTTTTCTATAAAAAACGCCGCATTTTGTTATATAAAAATGCGGCTACTATAAGAATATATAATACATCAGCGAAACGATTATCTCGCCGACTTAGCCTCCGCCATTTGTCTGCGGCGGCGCAGCGCAATAGCCAGCTGGATAATATTGATTAAAACGACAATCGCCGTGGCCGCAAATACCCAACGAAAACCGGCCATCGCGGAAACGGATGCGCCAATAAGCGGACCGGCAACATTCCCCAGATACATAAATGACTGGTTATATCCAAAAATACGCCCCGTCACC
This sequence comes from Enterobacter sp. KB-221C9, assembly GCF_041320715.1. Classification (NCBI taxonomy): domain Bacteria; kingdom Pseudomonadati; phylum Pseudomonadota; class Gammaproteobacteria; order Enterobacterales; family Enterobacteriaceae; genus Enterobacter; species Enterobacter sp. KB-221C9. The sequence continues at coordinate 40,953 of NZ_JBGIWG010000003.1, read as the reverse complement.
TGGTCGCTGGAATATTTAACCAGCAGGGTCTGTACCGCAGGCAGCATTGCGCCATCAGCAAACCCGAGCAGAAATCGCAATACGCCAAGCTGAAGCGGAGAGGTGACAAACGACATCGCGAAGAAGAGCACGACCGCAAAGATCAGCGTCGCCATCAGGATGCGCGCCGTGCCGATCCTGTCACCCAGTTTTCCCAGACGCGGCGCGGAAATCAGGGCGGATACGCCAGGCACGGCGGCAATCATGCCGCTCAGAAAAGCGATATTTGTGCTCTCCGGCTCCATCGACTTGATAAACAGCGCCAGAATCGGACCGACCGAACCGTTACAAAGCTGGATCACCATGGTGGTCACAAACAGGCTGATCATCAGTCCCGGATAAGGCAGCGAGGCGAAGACGGCCCTGCCGCTCAGGCGTTCAGATTTACTGATAACGGGCCTGCCTCCCTCTTTGATAAGAAAGAGCGTCACCAGAAAGCTGACCACCAGCAGGATCGCGGTGATGATAAATACCGCGCGCAGCCCGACGTGGTCCGCCAGAAAGCCGCCCAGCAGCGGACCGCCGATGACGCCGCTGATCTGCGCCGTGGAGAGCGTACTCAGCGCCCAGCCGCTACGCTCGCGCGGCACCTGAGAGGCGACCAGCGCCATGGCGTTCGGAATGTACCCGGACGTCAGCCCCATCACCGCGCGCAGGAAAAAAAGCTGCCAGACGTTGGTGGCGAAGGCCTGCAGCAGAATGGCAATTGCCATCCCGAGCGAGGCGCGCAGCAGCATCAGTTTTCGGCCTTTTCGATCCGCCAGGCTGCCCCACATCGGTGACACAATGGCGGAGACCAGAAACGTGACGCTGAACGTCAGACCGGACCACATGGAGAGCGCTTCATGCGAAGTCACCCCCAGCTGCGAGACGTACAGCGGCAGGAACGGCAGGATCTGGCTAATGGCCAGCCCGGTGAAGAAGCAGCCGAACCAGACCGAGATGAGATTAACTTTCCAGGATTCCATAAAGAAATAGTCTTCATTTTTAGGCGAATTCGCCTACAGATTAGCAAGTTACGCGTTTTGACGTCGCACCAGAGATGCGGACTGCCTGACTTTGGTGTTTTATCTTCCCAGTCATCATATTTGTGAAATAAGTCACAATTCATCCATTTTCTGGCGGAATATTATGCTTCAGCGGCAGAGCCCAAAACCGCGCATCCCCAGATGGAAGTGGTTGGCATGCGCCGCGTTATAGTCCGGCCCCAGGCCGTTCCCGTAGTAGCCACAGCTTGCCGCCAGCATTGCCTTCAGCCATGGCTGCGTTGTTGCCGCCTTCCAGCCGTTCAGTACCGTGACGCGTTCCCCGTTCGCCAGCCGAAAAGCGGCGATATCCAGCGCTTCCGCCGTGGCATGTTCACTGCGTCGCGCGTCTGGGCGGTGGTAAATATTGCGGCAGGCATAGCTGCCGAGGTGATCGATGCGCGCCAGGTCGCTGCCCGTATAGCGTTTTGTCAGCGGCCGGGCCTGCTGGCTGATGAACAGCGCAGAGCCGAGCGCCAGCGGGCAGCTGGCAAGAAAGCTGCTGTTGAGGCCGACCGGGCCGAAGTCACGCACGCGCACGACGTTGTTAAGCGGACACGCGCCGCCGCTGTCAGCCACCGGCTGGGTGCGGATGAGATCTCTTTGGTTAGCCTGCGACAGCAGGCTCGCGCACGCCTCGGGGGTTAAGCGCCGAAGCTTATACTGGGTGATTCGGCCCGGCGGGTCGTCAAGGGTAAGCGGCATGAAAGGGTTGTAGTAAGACGGCAACCAGCGGTAACCCGCCGTTGCAACGGCCACAATAATCAAAACGGTCAGCAGCGTTTTTCCTTTCACTCTCCCCCCTCAACATTCCCCAAAACATTATGGCAGAAGGCCGCGAAACCCGCCGGGCATCGTGGTATGTTATTGGCTTTTCGTCAGACTGGAAGAGAGTGAGATGGCTAAGCAGCGCGTAGGTATTGTCTTTGGGGGAAAATCAGCGGAACACGAAGTGTCATTGCAATCGGCCAAAAATATCGTTGATGCGATCGATAAAAGCCGTTTCGACGTGGTGCTGCTGGGCATTGATAAACAGGGTCAGTGGCACGTTAACGATGCCAGCCAGTATCTGCTGAATGCTCACGATCCGGCACACATCGCCCTAAATCCTTCAGAAGTGAGCGTCGCCACCGTACCCGGCGTCGTGAAGGGGCAGCTTATCGACGCCGGCAACGCGCAGGCACTCGCCCAGATCGACGTTGTCTTCCCCATCGTTCACGGCACTCTGGGGGAAGATGGTTCCCTGCAGGGAATGCTGCGCATGGCCAACCTGCCGTTCGTCGGCTCGGACGTCCTCGGCTCTGCCGCGTGCATGGACAAAGACGTCACCAAACGCCTGCTGCGCGATGCCGGGCTGAACATTGCGCCATTCGTGACCCTCACCCGCGCCAACCGCGACACACACAGCTTCGCGCAAATTAGCGGAGAGCTCGGTCTGCCGCTGTTTGTGAAGCCTGCAAATCAGGGCTCCTCCGTGGGCGTCAGCAAGGTCACCAGCGAAGCAGAGTTCACGCAGGCCGTCCGTCTGGCGTTTGAGTTTGACCATAAAGTGGTGGTTGAGCAGGGCATCAAAGGCCGTGAAATTGAGTGCGCCGTGCTGGGCAACGATTTCCCACAGGCGAGCACCTGCGGCGAAGTGGTGTTAAACAGCGACTTCTACTCGTACGACACCAAATACATTGATGACAAAGGCGCGCAGGTTGTCGTTCCTGCGGATATCGATCCGGCGATTAACGATAAGATCCGGGCGATCGCCATTCGCGCTTATCAGACGCTCGGCTGCTGCGGCATGGCGCGCGTGGATGTGTTCCTGACGCCGGAAAACGAGGTGGTGATCAATGAAATCAACACGCTGCCGGGGTTCACTAACATCAGCATGTATCCGAAACTGTGGCAGGCGAGCGGCCTGAGCTACCCGGAATTGATCACCCGCCTGATCGAACTGGCGCTGGAGCGCCACGCCGCCGACAGCGCGCTTAAAAGTTCCGTAAACGGTTAATCGGCGCGCTTCGCCGACTCCGCCTCATCCGCTGTCGTCTCTTCAGGACGACGGCGGATAATCAACCCCGCCAGCCAGAAGCTTATCACCCAGGTCACCAGCCCGACGGCATACGTTTGCCACCCTTTTGCTTCAAACCCCAGCAGGCCCACGACACCGTTAAGAATAAAGATCAGCCCGATAGCAAAGGCGTAGTAGTGCCAGTCACGGCGTAGTTTGGACGTGAGCTTCATAACAACTCCGGCAGGAAAAAAAGACATCCTCTCACAGTTTTACGGCCAGGTCTGTGGCAGATACGGAAATTCTGAAACGCGACGCAATTTCACTTAAGCGATCAAATTGTGACGTGCTGCAGAAATCGACAATCCAGGAGGAATCCGGCGCGTAAATTACCACGATTCTGATATTGACAAATGCGATGACCTGTCAAACTCACCCTGTAAGACGCGTATTAAAACAGAGTGATACCACGGGAGGTCAACATGGCTGACTTTACATTGTCGAAACCGATTTTTGGCGGCAAACCAAAAACCTCCACGGCAGGTAATATTGCTTATGCCCTGTTTGTCCTGTTCTGCTTCTGGGCTGGCTCACAGCTGCTCAATATGCTGGTCCATGCGCCAGGCGTTTATGAACACCTGATGCAGGTACAGGATAACGGACGCCCGCGAGTTGAGATTGGCTTTGGTGTCAGCACCCTGTTCGGCCTGATTCCCTTCCTCGCGGGATGTATGATTCTGGGCGTTGTAGCGTTAGTACTGCGCTTTCGCCGTCGCCGTTAAAGCCCCATACAGCGAGCCCGGCGATCGTCCACGCGTTTTGCGAACCATGCGGTGGTCAGGTTACGCGTGATCTTCGGGCTTTCCAGCTGAATGCCCGGCAGGATGGCCCTCGGTAACGTTTTCCCGCTTTTCTGCTCTGCGAGCGCAAACACCTTCTTGTACAGATCCGTTTTCTCGAATGCCAGGCTGTCGCCTTTCTCAAGCTGACGGCGAATGTCGCTGTAGCTCAAGCCAAGCGTTGTCGATAATTTCCGGACTGCCAGCTCGGTGCTTCCCGCCTCGCTGCTGCCGTAAGCGATGAGATCGCCGTCCAGCGCCAGCTTGACGCCGCTTGCGCGGCTGACCGCACTCTGGAATGCCGCATTACGGCTGGCATACCAGCCCGCGTTAAAGTCGGCAAAGCGGTACAGCGGCTCACTGTAGTTCGCCGGATAGTTCAGCAGATGATACGTGCCGAACCACAGCCCACCGCGCAGGGAGAAGACCTCCTGGCGCACCGTACCGTCGATTTTCCACGGGTAGCCGTCGGTATGCTTCTCCGCGAACGCAATGCTCACCTGCATCGGGCCGCCGGTGTGTACCGGGTTCAGTGAGCCAAACAGCTTCTGCCCCATCGGGACCATACTGATGAAATCATCAAAGATGGCGCTAAGCTGTTTTTCGGTTTTTACCGCATCCAGCCGTTCGCTGTAGCTTTTGCCGTTCGGCGAGGTGATTTTAAGCGCGGTATGCACGAGGAACACCGGGATATGCATGGATTCCGCGCGGCGGTCGATCTCTTTCCAGGCAATTTTGTTCAGACCCGGCACCACCGGGTCTGACTGGTACATCGACTCCTGCTGCGCCACCGCCAGCACCGAGCAGATGTTCTCCTCGGTCGGCGCGATCTTTTGGCTTTCAAAGGTTTTTGCCAGCGCATCTGCCCACGCGTTGCGATCCTTCACGCTGGCGGGCATTTTCTGCCGCACAACGCTTGCCACATCGACGGGCTTCTCCCCCTTTTTGAGCGGAGCGGCCCCTTTTTCGGCACAGCCTGCCAGCACGAGAGCGGCCAGCAAGGACAACGGTAACGCGCGCGGTACGGCAAAAGACATAGCAACTTCCTGTATTAGCTAAATGTGTTGGTGACTTCCTGCAGGTCACGATCGTCCAGCTCACGTTCAAAACTGCGTAAACGTTTATAGATAGACATCAGTTCTACCAGGGTGGTCCAGGAGCTGATCAGGTACTGGAACGACCCACGGACCTGACCGAAAACGTTGGTGATCTGCGTCATCAGACCAAGCGTAATCGTACCCGCAACAATCGACGGGAACAGCAGGAACAAACCGAAAACATTATCCACCTGCAGATACAAAATACGGGCAATGTTGAAATACATATAGTGGAAGTAGAGTCGGAAGTAGTTACGACGCACGGCGCCAAACAGCTCGCGAACGGTCGGCGGCGAGGCGCGATTGGCGTCATCTTCACCGTAAACCAGCTCTTTACGGTAAGCGGCTTCCACGCGTTGATTTTTAAACTCCAGACCCGGCAGCTTGATCCCCACCACCGCCAGCAGGCCCGTCCCCATCAGCGACCAGACGATCGCGGCAATCACCAGACCATACGGGAGATGGCCGACAATCGGCAGATCCGGCACGTGCGCAGAGAGCGTCACCAGCACGGGCAAGAAGGCGATCAGCGTCATGATGGCGTTGATAAAGCTTACGCCCATGTCTTCAAGGGTGGAGGCAAAACGCATGGTGTCTTCCTGCACACGCTGCGCGGCGCCTTCGATATGGCGCAGGTGCTGCCAGTGCGCCATGTAATGTTCGTTCATTGCGGTACGCCAGCGGAAAACGTAGTGGCTGACGAAGAAGTTGTTCATCACGCCGATAATCACCGCAATCAGGGCGATACCGAGGAAGATCCCGACTTCATGGTAGAACTGGTTGATGGTGACCTTATGCGGCGAGCTCAGCGCGGTCTGGATCAGATCGTAGAACGGCGCATACCAGGCGTTAACCGCCACGCCCACTTCCACGAGGAACCAGGTCACAAAGATAATCAGCGATGTGCCGAGGATAGACCAGTACTGCCAGCGGTGCGGAGAATAAACAAACCAGAACAGCGCAAACAGCCCCACGCATACCATGTAGTAGGCATAAAACAGCAGATAGCTCAGCGACCAGAAGCGCGCGGCGCTAATCGGTACATCGCCCGTTGCCCCCATGATGCGCGTCAGCCATGCGCCGCCGCCCGCCTGCCAGAAAATGACAGCAATGAGTGCCCAAATAAATGCCGACAGGAAAAAAGGCCCCGGCTTTGGGAAAAAAGACTTAAACATAATGCTTCCTTCTTGTTGTTATGGCTGTTGCTGTGCACAACACGTTACCACACGAAAAACCTGCCCGAGCCAGCCTCCCGGCTCGGGCAAAAAGGTCAGACCCGAGGGTTGATTATTAGTTCGCTTTCCAGTTTTCGAGAATTGTTTCGGTGCGTTTCACTGCGAGAGGATTCGCCGGCGCGATGAAGTTACGCCAGACGTCGTTATGGTGGTTAATCACGATCTGCGCATCTGCCGCCGGGCGATTGGCGGTAGTATGGGCATCTTCCGCCACGGTGATGTGATACCCCCGGCTGACGCCGTTCTTAACCGTCGCGTCAACGCAGTAATCGGTGGCGCAGCCGCAGATAACAAACTCGCGAATGCCCTGCTCACGCAGCAGCGCCTCAAGCGCGGTGTTATAGAAGGCATCGCAGGCGGTTTTGGTCACGTAAAGCGCGCCAGCAGGCTGATGGAGTTCAGGCAGTAGCGCAAACCCTTCACTTCCCTCTTCCAGGCCCCCGGCCTCGGTATGCTGAATAAAAATCACCTTGTCGGCTGCCTGCGTAAGCTGGTTGATCAGAGAGACACACTTTTCGCGCTGATGACGAGGGGTTTCAAATACCCCGTTCTGCATATCGACAACCATAACCACACGCTTCTCAGACATACCGTTCTCCGTAAGATTGAGTGACACTGGTGCCTATCATAAGCCCGATGTCACAAAATGGGAGATGGCTCGTAAGTAAATTGTTTATATTTACCCATGGTTACGTTTTTCTCGCTATCGTTATGCAATCGGAGCATTGCGCGGTACCGATTAGTAGTATAAATACCCATTACTTTCCTCATTCACTTCATGGATGCTTTTCGTTGAAACGTTGTCTGCTCTCTTTTACCGCGCTGTGTGCGGTGAGCTTTTCTACCGCCCAGGCAGCCCAACCGCTGACGGCGCCCGTTTTAGCTTCAGATATTGCCGATCGCTACGCGAACCTTATCTATTACGGCAGCGGCGCGACCGGGATGGCGATGGTCGTCATCGACGGCAACCAGCGTGTGTTCCGCAGCTTTGGCGAAACGCGCCCGGGAAGTAACGTTCATCCGCAGCTGGATTCCGTTATCCGCATTGCATCCTTAACCAAGCTAATGACCAGCGAAATGCTGGTGAAACTGCTTGACCAGGGCGTGGTAAAACTCGACGACCCGCTCAGCAAATATGCGCCGCCGGGCGCCCGGGTTCCGACCTACCAGGGAACGCCGATCCGGCTTGTGAACCTTGCCACCCACACCAGCGCCCTGCCGCGCGAGCAGCCAGGCGGGGCGGCGCATCGTGACGTATTTGTCTGGCCAACGCGGGACCAGCGCTGGAGCTATCTGAGCACCGCCACGCTGAAGGCGGCTCCGGGTTCGCAGGCCTCTTATTCAAACCTGGCCTTTGACCTGCTGGCGGACGCCCTTTCAACGGCGTCTGGTAAACCCTACACGCAGCTGTTTGAAGAGCAGATAACCCGTCCGCTGGGTATGAAAGACACCACTTTTACCCCGTCCCCGGATCAGTGCCGTCGCCTGATGGTGGCGGAGAAAGGCGCTAGCCCCTGTAATAACACGCTCGCGGCCGTGGGCAGCGGCGGGGTCTATTCCACGCCTGGCGACATGATGCGCTGGATGCAGCAGTTCCTTTCCTCAGATTTCTACGCTCGCACCAGCCAGGCCGATCGCATGCAGACTCTGATTTATCAGCGTACTCAGCTGCACCGCGTCATCGGCATGGACGTGCCGGGTAAAGCCGATGCGCTCGGCATGGGGTGGGTCTATATGGCGCCGAAAAATGGCCGTCCGGGTATTATTCAGAAAACCGGCGGCGGCGGTGGATTCATCACCTATATGGCCATGATCCCGCAGTCAAACGTGGGCGCGTTTGTGGTGGTCACCCGCTCCCCGCATACGCGTTTCGTCAATATGAGTGACGGGATTAATAACCTGGTGGCAGAACTGAGCGCCAATAAAGCCCAGGTGCTCACCGCGTCTAACTGATCTTAATATTCCGTGGGCAAGCGGTTGATGCTGACCAGCTTGCCCCGGCTCATATTGATGTAGTTACCTTGCCGCAGGGCAGCGAGAACCTCAGCAACCACTGAACGCGAAATACGCGTGCTTTGTTGAATATGATTCATCACACCAATTTTTGAGCGCAGCGTTTCATCCCACTCCGCCATATTCAGCAGCATGGCGCGGATCTGGTGATAGGAATTATTCCCCACCAGCTGCATATCGCGTTTCTCAAGGATGTAGTTTATCCAGGATAACCAACCGAAGGCCTCTTTCCATAGCGCGTTCTGCTGTATAAGTTGACGGGTGGTTTCAGTGGACAAATAAAAGCCCGTACAGGATGTTTTAGCTACCACCCTATATTCCTGACTATGATTAATCATCACGGTGGACAGCCCCAAAATAAAAGGCGCTGTTGCGATGCCCACAAGCAGTTCATCTGAACAACGATAGATTTCGATTATACCGGTTTGTAATACGGTCGTGCGGGGATCATGACACTCACCTGATGTAATTAATTGTTGTGGAGCAGATTTAAAAGGGGTACTGGCTGATTTCAAACACTGTTCGAGCCGGCTTAATTCAGAAAGCGGTTTCGCATTAACGTTCATGCAGACCTCAAGGCATCCGTATTTGTCGGTTCAATATTATTTTTACTTACGTATATAAAAAGCGGGGGATATACCCCCCGCTTTATTCATTACCAGGTATATTTCACACCCAGGTTTGCGCCCCAGTTCTGGTCAACGTCGCCGCCGCCCAGATAAGTGGCATCAGTATACGCACTGAAGTTCTTCGTGAAGCTGAACTGGGTGCCCAGCCCTACCCGCACAGCGGAGCCTTTCACACCGTTATCAATGCTGTCACCGTTAATGTCGGCATTGTTATCGGCATCGTCATAAACGTAGGCCAGTTTGAAGTAAGGCGTCAGAGCCTGATCGCCGCCGTAGTTGAAGGTGTAACCCGCATCAACACCGAGTTCATAACGCAGGCTATCGTAAGATTGCCCATCCATGCGCATGTCATTGCTGAGACGATAATCATCGCCAGACTGGAACAGGCCAGACACGGCTGCGTATGGTGTGACATAGCCGGACAGGTTTGGTTTCCAGTCATAGCCCAGCTTCAGCCCAAAACCAACTGCGTCATTGGTGGTGTTGCCGTCAACATACTGACCGTTGCTCATGTTAGCAGAGAGATCGCTGTTGAAGCGGGTGTAGCTCAGGGAGCTGTCGAGGAACAGATCGTTCATGAACTTCGCCGACGCGTAGATCATCGCCGTCTGGCTGTCCTGATCGACCTGACCGGTACGATCGCTGATATCACCCTTCGCGAAACCTGCTGCACCACCGACGAGCCACTTCGCATTATTACCGTCAATCTGCGTATCCAGACCAACCATAATGCCGCTCACGTCCTGATCGTAGCTAATAACGCCATTGTCGCCGTCGAAGTTACCGCCGAAGTAGCTCACCCACGCTCCGCCGTTATCCGCCAGGCCGTGACGGCTGTTGGTCAGACGCGTACCTACGGTATCCTGCTGCAGATTCCAGATGTTGGTGTTGGCAGATGGGATGCTCAGCGCCATATTGGCGTAGTCGGTCAGCGTTTTCTGCTGGAGGACTACGGCGTCACCCTGCTGCTGCGCCTGGTAGGTGTAAGCACCTAAGTCGGCTTTGTTTGCGGCAGTAAAGCTGGCTGTGGTATCCGCGTTATTGTCATAGATGCGGACGATCTCTTTGTTTTTGTAATCGGCGACGGAACCGGCACCGGTCGCATCATCGATGCGCACCTTGTAGTTACCTGCAACGTCACCGTTCACTGACAGATGGCCATCAGAATTAATCGCCACAACGCCGTAGTCGTAATCGGTATTGTACTTATCGTTGGTGATATAGCGTGCGTTGTTCAGATCGCTGTTCAGCACGTAATCACGGCTTGCCACGTTCAGCACGCCGCCGTCGGTCAGCACCATGTTGTGCGTATCAACCTGACCCAGCCCCAGCGCCAGCTCGGCACCGTTGTCTACGGTAATAGTGTTGGCATACAGTCCGGCCGTTTCTTCCGTCAGTGCCGCACGGCTATAGCTGTCCAGATACAGATGGTCGGTCGCCACACCACCGCTGTCACCGATATTCAATGATGAGGCATTGGTCAGGGTGATGGTATCCGCCAGCAGGCCAGAGTTTTCAACATTGACCTGCGACTGATTATTCACCGTCAGCGCGTCGATGTTGGAGACTTTACGGGTATCCCACTCGGAACCGTTATCCAGCGCCACGTTGAACAGACCGCTCTGATAAACCTCTTCGCCCGCAACGTGACCGTTGGTGTCGAAGGTAGAATCAGGCCAGATGCTATTCGGGGACAATGAGCGCCAGTCTACGTTGCTGTAGCCCTGGCCATACATCTGCGCAGTGCTGATAGCTTCAACGCTGGACTGCGCTGCACCGACCCACTTACTTCCGTTGGTCAGTGTGACATCCAGTTTATCAGTGCCATCCCAGCCGTTGGTGGTCGGGTTATAGACACCGTCTTCTGTGGTGTCCGTTGCCGGGTCGCCATTCTCGTAGAAGTTGTTATCAAAAGTGCTGGAGAAAAGAATGTCACCCGTTACGGTGGAGTGATCGAAGGTGGCGGTGGTCTGCATGGCGTTATCAGACGCGCTGGCAGCCACGATCAGCGCCGCGTCATCCGCAGCCGTGGCGTTGGTTTCACCGTAGTCGCTCGGCCTGGCTGTTTGACCATAGAAACCGCTGGTGCCCAGATCGCTGTATGCGCCGGAGGTCAGCACGGAGTCTTTCACCACCAGAGTATCGGTAAAGATGTTGCTGTTATTGGCAACGCCTTCAACACCGTCATACGGGGTATTATCCCGCTCCTGGTAACCCTGCGTCAGCGTGATACCGGCAACGTGGGCGTTATTCTGAATCACGATATCAGACTCGACATCCAGCGTAATGGCGTTACCCAGAGCGTAGGTATCCTGATAATGGGTTTCGGTAGTGTCACCATTCACAACGTCATAAGCATAATGCTCGTAGGTGTCATTGATGGTGCTGTTATCTACCGTCAGGCTGAAACGGTCATACTGCGTATGTGCAGTACCATCCGTCTCCGTGCCATCTGCACACGTCGTGGCCATACACTTAGACGTGATCATGCCGTTGATGGTGCTGTTGGAAATACTCAACGCATTCGCCCGACCATTAACGCCATCATCCAGATAGTATGTTGAAATAACACCGTTTACCGTGGATTTGTTAATCACCGGATAAATATCACCATCATGGGTGGCATCCGAGTAATCCCAGTCTGCATAACCATAATACCAGGGGGTAGAGGCGGTATTATCATATCCAAACGTATTATACGTCGTGCCGGAAATATCCTTCGCATTAGCCTGAGAAGCGATAGCCAGGGTGCAGGCTAATGCAAGTTGAGATACAACCAGTTTCTTTTTCCATGTTTGCATTGGGTCATCCCTCCTCAGGGACGTAAGCAAGTTTGTCCATCAAATCATTTTGCAATGTTTAATTGCGGAGGGAATTATGCAGTTTCATTTCGAAAAGGTTCAATGAATGACTCTATTAAGTCCGAATCCAGACAACTCGCGTTCAAAAAACGAAACAATAGCATTCACTGAGAACTAATATTATAAAATCAGCACATTGCAATATTATTTTCACTACCCTTCGAAATATAATTAAAAATAATAGATCATTTATAATGATAGATTCCATTCAATTCAAAACCGCCGCCAATATTTCACACGACCTAAAAAGCCACCATTAATTCTATAATATAGACATTTTATGCGGCTTGTTTTGGCGTAATTCGCAAAATCAAAATGCCCAATTTCGTAAAACACCCCTCTTCACTTTCATGTACACTAGTCCTCTTTGTTCCACAAACATCAGGCATACCATGACCGATTTAATTGCACGTCCCCGCCGCCTGCGCAAGTCACCTGCACTGCGCGCTATGTTTGAAGAGACAACCCTGACCTTAAACGATCTGGTGTTGCCGATTTTTGTCGAAGAAGAGATCGATGACTACAAAGCCATCGAAGCCATGCCGGGCGTCATGCGCATTCCGGAGAAGTATCTGGCGCGTGAGATCGAACGCATCGCCAACGCGGGGATCCGCTCGGTGATGACCTTCGGCATCTCTCACCATACCGACGCCACCGGCAGCGACGCATGGAAAGAAGATGGCCTCGTCGCCCGCATGTCCCGCATCTGCAAAGAGACCGTGCCGGAAATGATCGTCATGTCCGATACCTGCTTCTGCGAATACACCTCACACGGCCACTGCGGCGTGCTGTGCGATCACGGCGTGGATAACGATGCCACCCTGCTGAACCTTGGCAAGCAGGCTGTGGTCGCTGCCGCTGCGGGTGCGGACTTCATCGCGCCTTCTGCCGCGATGGACGGACAGGTTCAGGCGATTCGTCAGGCGCTGGACGCGGCGGGCTTTACCGACACCGCCATCATGTCTTACTCCACCAAATTCGCCTCCTCCTTCTACGGCCCGTTCCGTGAAGCGGCGGGCACGGCGCTGAAAGGCGATCGTAAAACCTATCAGATGAACCCGCTGAACCGTCGGGAAGCGATTCGTGAATCCCTGCTTGATGAAGCCCAGGGCGCAGACTGCCTGATGGTGAAACCGGCGGGCGCGTATCTCGATATCCTGCGCGACATCCGCGAGCGCACCGAGCTGCCGCTGGGCGCTTACCAGGTCAGCGGCGAGTACGCGATGATCAAATTTGCCGCGCTGGCCGGCGCGATTGACGAAGAGAAAGTGGTCCTCGAAAGCCTCGGCGCCATCAAACGCGCAGGCGCGGATCTGATCTTCAGCTACTTCGCGCTGGATCTGGCCGAGAAGAAAATTCTGCGTTAATCCGCTTTTGCGCCGGGTGGCGGCTTCGCCTTACCCGGCCTACTCTCTGCGCTAATCTTCACCAAACTGCAATACAACCGACATCTGCTCCTTCTACTGTCTTCGCAAGACGGCAGGAGGAGTAACCATGTTTAGCCTCGATAGCGTTCTCGACGATCTTTGGCCTCAGGCGAGGCCTGCACCCTGGCAAAAAAGTCTGTTAAAAAGACTGTTTTACGAAGACGAATTTCAGCAATTTGCCGCAGCGCACCGCCACCTGAAAGGACTGGATATGGTGGAGCAAGTTCTGGAACACCTTGATATTCTCTGCACCGTTTCCGCCCGCGATCTCGAACAAATCCCCGAACATGGCCCGCTGGTCATTATTGCCAACCACCCGACAGGTACGCTGGACGGGCTGGCGCTGATGTACGCCGTCTCCCGCGTGCGACGAGACGTTAAAGTTGTGACCAACCGGATGCTGACGCATCTGGAACCGCTCAGCTCGCTGTTTATTCCGGTAGACAATATGGGCGGCAGGACGGCGAAATCGTCGCTGGTGCAGATGGAACAGCATCTGCAAAACGCGGGCGTGCTGATCTTCTTCCCGGCCGGAGAAGTTTCCCGCCCCACGCGCAAAGGCATTCGCGACAAAAAGTGGCACTCTGGCTTTATCAAACTCGCCAGCAAGCTGCGCGCTCCGCTGCTGCCGGTACATATTCAGGCGCATAACAGCCTGCTCTTCTATGCCAGCACGCTGGTCTCCCCGACGCTGTCGATGCTGTTGCTCATGCAGCAGATGTTCCGCCGCCGCCATAGCCAGCTGCCGATTAAAATCGGCCAGCAGATTGCGTGGCATCACTGGCATAGCGCCACCCTTTCGTCGCGTGAGATGGCCGAGCAGTGTCGTCAGCACGTGATGCGTCTTGGCAAGGGTGTGCCTGGCGTCTTTAAAACCCAGTGCGCCATTGCCCGCCCGGAAGACCGGGCCACCCTGAAACGCGCGCTGGCGCAGGCCGAATGTCTGGGCAATACCAGCGACGGTAAATCCATCTATCTTTGGCAGCGCAACGGTCAGGAAGACGCTCCGCTGCTGCGCGAGCTGGGCCGCCTGCGCGAGATTGCCTTCCGTGCGGTGGAGGAAGGGAGCGGCAAGCGCCGGGACACCGACTGCTACGATGATGATTATCTGCACCTGATCCTGTGGGATGATGAGGATCTGGAGATCGTCGGCGCGTATCGCTTTATGCCGACAGCAAAACAGATTGAACGTCGCGGTCTGGAAGGGCTGTACAGCTATAGCCTGTTCCACTACGACGACAAAATGCAGGACGTGCTGGAACACGGTATTGAACTGGGGCGCAGCTTTATTCAGCCGCGCTACTGGGGACGTCGCGGCCTGGATTATTTATGGTCTGGGATTGGTGCGTATCTCGCCCGCTATCCGCACTACCGCTACCTGTTTGGCCCGGTCTCGATCTCCGGCGGCTTACCGCCTGCCGCGCGGGATCTGCTGGTGGCCTTTTACCGCCTGTGGTTCCCGGCGACGCATCCGCTAGCCGCGTCACGTCAGCCGTATCCCGCATCGCTGCCGGACGTGCTCGCGCAGTTTGGCGGCGTGGATTACGTGGACGATCTGACAAAGCTGAAATCCCTGCTCGGCAATCTGGGCTGCGGCATTCCGCCGCTCTACAAGCAGTATTCCGAGCTTTGTGAACCCGGCGGCGTGCAGTTTATTGATTTTGGCAGCGACCCTGCGTTTAACGACTGCGTCGACGGGCTGGTGCTGGTGGATTTGTGTTACCTGAAGGCGAACCGCTATCAGCGGTATATTGAGGCGCACCTTTAACCCCGTTGTCCGGTGGCGCTACGCTTACCGGGCCTACAATGGAACGTAGGCCGGGTAAGGCAACGCCGCCACCCGGCAATCAAGGCGCACGGTAAAACGGTTTATCTCCCAAAATCGTCGCCCGCTGCATAATCCGGCGCTGCGGCAGATAGTCCGCATTGGCATAGTGCTGCGTTACGCGGTTATCCCAAATCGCCAGGTCGTTCTCCTGCCAGCGCCAGCGCACCTGAAACTCTGGCTTAGTGATATGCGCGAACAGGAATCCCAGCAGCGCCTCACTCTCTTTCTCGGACACGTCCACTATACGGGTCGTGAACCCTTCGTTCACAAACAGCGCCTGCTTGCCCGTGACCGGATGGGTCCGCACCACCGGGTGCAGCAGCGGAGGATGTTTCGCCACAGCTTCCTGCCAGCGCTGATGTTCCTCTTCACTCTTGCGGTACTTGTATTCCTGGAACGATTTTTTGAAGTCGTGCTCCGCCCGCAGCCCGCTCAGCAGCGTCCGGAACGGCGCGGAGAGCGCCTCATACGCCGCAATCCCGCTGGTCCACAGCGTATCGCCGCCTGTTTCCGGCAGCAGCTTCGCCGCCAGAATCGCCCCGGCGGGCGGCGTCTCGATAAAGGTCACGTCGGTGTGCCAGTTGTCGTTATCCGGCGGGTTATCGTTGTGGGTGTCCAGAACGATAATCTCCTCCACCCCCTCCGCATGCGGATAGACGGGGTGGATATGCAGATCGCCAAAGCGCAGGGCCAGCGCGCGCTGCTGCTGCGGGGTGATCGCCTGTTCGCGCAGGAAAACGACCTGATGGCGCAGCACCGCGTGGTACAGCTGCTCGAACTGGTTATCGCTCAGCGGGCGGGTCACATCCAGGCCCGACACCTGCGCGCCAATGTACGGCCCCAGCGGGGTAATGGTCAGACGTTCACTCATTGTATTTCTCCATGCCAGGGCGTCAGGCGGCGCTGTAACGCGCGCAGCCCCAGTTCTAATCCAAAGGCGATCGCGGCAATGACCGCGATCCCTGCCAGCACCACGTCAGTCGCCAGGAACTCTCCCGCCGACTGCACCATAAATCCAAGGCCGCGCGTGGCTGCAATCAGCTCTGCCGCCACCAGCGTGGACCAGCCTACGCCGAGGCCGATGCGCAGCCCGGTTAAAATTTCCGGCAGTGCACCCGGTAAAATCACGAACAGCAGCACCTGCGTGCGGCTGGCTCCCAGCGACTGCGCCGCGCGGATCCGCACCTGCTGGGCGCTCTTCACGCCCGCCAGCGCCGACATGGCAACCGGGGCGAAAATCGCCAGATAAATCAGCAGGATTTTTGACGTTTCGCCGATGCCGAACCAGATCACCATCAGCGGCAGATAGGCCAGCGGCGGCACCGGGCGGTAAAGCTCAATCAGCGGGTCGAGGATGCCGCGCACCGTCGGGCTCAGCCCCATCGCGATGCCCACGGGAATGCCGATGATGACGGCAGCCAGAAGCGCCACCAGAATACGCGCCAGACTTGCCCCAAGATGCTGCCAGAGCGTGGCATCCATAAAGCCCTGCGGCCCGGCGATGGTAATGAGTTTGGCCAGCACCTGTCCCGGCGGCGGCAGAAACAGCGGGCTGACCCACTGCTGGGCGGCAACCGCCCACCACACCGCCAGCAGCACCAGCAGCGTGCCGACGCTCAAGGTGATTTGGCGCGAGAAAGGCCAGCGCAGCGCCAGACGCGCGCGGCGCGTTTTTTCACTGAAGACGATGCTCATGAGAAAGCCTCCCGTTGTTCAAACACGCGGCTTAAGACGTATTCACGCTGTTCGATAAACAGCGGATCGGATTTAATGCTGCGCACGGGTTCTCCCGCGACGTAGCGGCGGGCGAAATCCAGCGGTAAACGCTCCAGCACGCGTCCCGGCCCCGGCGAGAGCAGTACCAGCTCCGTCGCCATGAACACCGCCTCTTCGATATCGTGGGTAATCAACAGCACCTGCTTGCCCGTCTCATGCCACAGGCGCAGCAGCAGGGTTTGCATCTGCTCGCGGGTGAAGGCATCCAGCGCCCCGAACGGCTCGTCCAGCAGCAACAGCTGCGGATTCGCTGCCAGCGCGCGGGCAATACCTACGCGCTGCCGCTGGCCGCCGGAGAGCTGCCAGATAAAGCGTTTTTCCGCCCCTTCCAGCCCCACTTTTTTCAGCATCGTTCGTGCCGTTTCCAGCCGTTTTTCGCGATTGATGCCCGCAAGCTGCAGTCCAAACGCCACGTTTTCCTGCACGTTGCGCCAGGGGAGCAATCCTTCGTTCTGGAAGACCACGCCGCGCTCGGCGCCCGGGCCTTCCACCTTTTTGCCTTCCAGTTGAATGGTGCCATGCTGATAAGGGACAAACCCGGCGATCAGATTCAGCAGCGTGGTTTTTCCGCACCCGGACGGGCCCAGCACCACCAGCAGTTCACCGCTGTCCAGCGTCAGGTTGATGTCCTCCAGCGCGGGCTTACCACCGTAATCGGCGTACAGGTTCGTAATATTCAGCATGGCGGACTCCTTATTTCACAAAACGATCGGTCACGTACTGGCTGTAATCCGCTGCCACCGCAGGTACTTTGCCCTGCTCTTTCAGGAAGGTGGCGGTATCCACAATCGCTTTGTTCACCGGGCCGGTCAGCTGCTGCACCTGCTGCGCGGGCGTCAGATAGGTATTGCCTTTCACCAGCCCCGGCACGTCCGCTTCCGGCACGCCGCTCAGGCGGGAGAGTTTTTCCAGGTTGGCGGGCTGCTTCAGCCATTCATCCGGGTTAGAGATGTACGGCTGCTGGGCGTCAATCGCGCTTTTCGCGAAGGCTTTCACCACCTCAGGATGTTTCTCGGCAAAGTCTTTGCGCACTACCCACACGTCGAGGGTTGGCGCGCCCCACTGGCCCACTTTTTCAGAGTCGGTCAGCACGGTGCCGTCTTTTTCCAGCTCGTTCACTGCCGGTGCCCACACATAGGCCCCGTCAATATCGCCACGCTGCCAGGCGGCGATAATCGCCGGCGGCTGCAGGTTGATAATTTGTACCTGACCCGGCTTGATGCCCCAGTGCTTCAGCGCCGCCAGCAGGCTGTAGTGGGTGGTGGAGATAAACGGTACGGCGATGCGTTTGCCGATCAGATCTTCCGGTTTGGTGATGTTTTTCTTCACCACCAGCGCTTCTGAGTTACCGAGCTGCGAGGCGAGCAGGAAAACCTCGATCGGCACCTGCTGGCTGGCCGCAACCGCCAGCGGACTGGATCCGATATTGCCGATCTGCACGTCGCCGGAGGCTAACGCCCGCACGACGGACGCCCCGCTGTCGAACTTGCGCCAGTCGACTTTCGCGCCGCTCTCTTTGGCAAATGTGTTGTCCGCCTGCGCGACTTTCGCCGGTTCCGCAGAGGTTTGATACGCGACGGTGACGTCCACCGCCTGCGCCTGAAAAGCCCACAGCGCGAGTGCGCCGAGTAGTGTGATTCGCGATGAAATTGCCATAGTGCCTGCTCCCCTTGTTGTTATGAGGGCAGTATTTCCGGCGCGGGAATTTTGATAAAGGAATAAAAATGAATCGCTCATAACGATTCGTTTTTAGATAAAAAGCGGGAAAGGATAGTTGATTTTGTGCGGTTCATTTTTTCCCTCTCCCCGTGGGAGAGGGTCAGCGATCCATAGGCCGGGTAAGGCGTAGCCGCCACCCGGCAAAGCACTCAGCGCTGCGCGTTCAGCTCAGCAATGTCTTTCGGCGTGGTCCGACAGCATCCGCCAATCAGCTTCGCTCCGGCTTCCAGCCACTGCGGCAGATAACCTGCCAGCGTCTCGCACGCTTCACCGTGGTGATGCCAGGTTTTGGTTACCGCGTCATAATGCTCGCCCGAGTTCGGGTAAACCACCAGCGGCAGCGACGTCAGGCTTTGCAGATGCTTCAGCGCCGCCGTGGTGTTTTCCAGGGCGATACAGTTAATGCCCAGCGCGACAACGTGCGGAGAGTTTGCCAGCACGCTGACCACCTCACGCAGCGGCGTACCGTCGCTCAGGTGCTCGCTGTCGCGTAGGGTAAACGAGAACCACGCCCGGGCGCGGGGATATTCAGACAGCAGCGCCGCCAGCGCCTTAATCTCGGCAAACGAAGGCAGCGTTTCGCAGGCCAGCAGGTCAGCGCCCGCATCCAGCAGCGCTTCCACGCGCGGGCGGTGGAAGGTAGTGAATTCTTCCGCACCGCGTACGTAGTCACCGCGATACTCGGACCCATCCGCCAGATACGCGCCGTACGGCCCAACGGATCCCGCCACCAGCAGCGTGCCCGCATGCGGATTTTCAGCCAGATACGCTTCGCGCGCCTTACGCGCCAGCTCCACGCTTTTACCGATCAGCGCGCGGGACTGCGCTTCGTCCAGACCGCGCGCCGCAAACCCCGCGGGCGTGGCCTGATAGCTGGCGGTGATCGCCACCTGCGCGCCCGCGCGATAGTAATCGAGATGCACTTCGCGAATAAGTTCCGGGTTTTCCATCAGTACTTTGGCAGACCAGAGGCTGTCTGCCAGGTTACAGCCGCGCGCTTCCAGCTCCGTCGCCATCGCGCCATCCAGCACCACAAACGGCTGCTTTTCAAGGAGGGCGGTAAGCGGATTATTCTGCGACATGTTCGGGCTCCTGCGATGTCATATTTCGGGTCAGGTAGTACGCACCATAACACAGGGCGACAAACGGAAGCCCGCAATAAAGGGCAATGCGCTGGCTTGGGTCAAACCACAGGCCGACACAGGCCACCACGCAGAGGATAAAACCGAGCACCGGTACCAGCGGATACCAGGGCGCACGGTACTGCAGCGCAGAGAGCGGCTGCCCGGACTGTAGATGGCGACGACGGAAAACGAAGTGCGACGCGCAGATGCTGATCCAGACCGCCACCACCGCAAACCCGGAAATCGCCGAGAGCGCGACAAATACCGTGTCCGGCGCCACGACGCTTGAGAACAGCGCCAGCACGCCGCCGAGCATAGAGACCGAAAGCGCCGTCAGCGGCACGCCGTTTTTGTTCACGCGGGCAAAGCATCGCGGCAGCGTTTTCTCATTCGAAAGCGACCACAGCATGCGCCCGGAGGCATACAGACCCGAGTTCGCCGCCGAGAGGATCGCCGTCAGGATCACGAAGTTAACGATATCTGCCGCGTAAGGAATACCGACCTTTTCAAACACCAGCACGAACGGGCTCTTTTCCACGCCCGCCTGCTGCATCGGGATAAGCGCCGCCAGCACAAATACGGTACCAATAAAGAAGATAATGAGGCGCGCGATGGTGGTGCGGATAGCGACCGGAATCACCTTGTGCGGATTTTCGGTTTCCCCCGCCGCGATGCCGATAAGCTCGGTACCGGAGAAGGCAAAGTTCACCGCCACCATGGTCATCAGGATCGGCAGGCCGCCGTGCGGGAACCAGCCTTCGGCGGTGATATTGCTTAAGCCCGGCGCGGGTGAACCGTCCTGCATCGGGATAAAGCCAAAGACCGCCGCGCCGCCAAGGATAATAAAGGCAATAATGGTGATGACTTTCACCAGGGAGAACCAGAACTCGCCTTCAGCAAAGAAGCGCGTCGAGATAACGTTCAGGCCAAAAATCACCGCGCAGAAGACCACGCACCAGGCCCAGACGGGCACCTGCGGGAACCAGTACTGCATACAAAAGCCCGCGGCGGTGAAGCTCGAGCCGAGCGCCACCGTCCAGGTGAGCCAGTAGAGCCACGCCACGGTGTAGCCCGTCGCCGGGCCAAGATAGCGGGCGGCATAGACGTGGAACGCGCCGGTTTCCGGCATCGCCACGGAAAGCTCGCCCAGACACTGCATCACCAGCCAGACCACCAGCGCGCCTATCAGGTACGCCAGCAGCGTGCCCGCCGCCCCGGTCGTGGAAATGATGTAGCCGGTATTGAAGAATAACCCTGTCCCAATCACGCCACCCAGCGAGAGCATAATCAGGTGGCGTGTTTTCATGGTGCGCTTAAGCTGCCCATTTTCTTGTTGTGTTTGCATATTACCTTCTATACGTATGGACATCTAAACATCCAAAGAAGGTGTGTTATACCGCGATTGTTAATAAAAAGCTAGATGACCAGACGCAGACGGGCGCGCCGCGCGCTGAGTCTGGGGTGGGTTGTGAGGATCACATAGAGAATCGGACGCCAGGCCATAAGCACCTCCGCAAGCAGATACTTACAGCATGGTGCGGGAAGAGGCGATCTTCGGTCAGTCGAAAGTGGTATCCGTGAAGAGCGGATTCATACCGCAACACCGTCCACAGGACGGGTAAGGCGCAGCCGCCACCCGGCGCAAGGGTTGGTAATTCTCACAATCGGTTCTATAGTCGACACAGTTTCTTAGTAACCAGGACTGACTGATGCGCTTTAACGGACTGACCAAAGGTTTCTTTATCTTTATTCTCGCCCTTGTGACCTGGGCCTTCTTCGACGTGCTGTCGCCCTACTTCTCCGCGATACTGTGGGCCGCAATTCTAACCGTCATCTTCAACCCGGTAAAAAACAGGCTGCGCGCCGCGCTGGGGGATCGCAACGGGCTTGCCTCGCTGTTGACCATTGGCATTATCTGCCTGATCGTCTTTATCCCGTTGATGGTGATCCTCTCCTCGCTCGCCATTGAGCTGAACATGGTGTACACGAAGCTCCAGGAGAACAACACCCAGTTCCCGGAAGTGGTGGCGAGCATCTTCAACCATCTGCCTGACTGGGCCAGCGGCTTCCTGGCGGATCACAACCTGACCAACGCGGCGCAGATCCAGAAAAAACTCTCTGATGTGGCCCTGCAGGGCGGGCAATATCTCGCCGGCAGCGCGTTTCTGATTGGCAAAGGAACGTTTGGCTTTGCGATTAGCTTCGGCATCATGCTTTATCTGCTGTTCTTCCTGCTGAAAGACGGCCCGTATCTGGTACGCCAAATCCTCGACTCCCTGCCATTGTCTGATTTCGCCAAGCAGCACCTGTTCGCCAAATTCGTCGGCGTGTCGCGCGCCACGGTAAAAGGTACGGCGGCGGTGGCGGTGGTTCAGGGCATACTCGGCGGGATTGCGTTTGCGATTGCGGGTATTGACGGCAGCGTGCTCTGGGGGGCGCTGATGGCCTTCCTCTCGCTGGTGCCCGCCATCGGCTCGGCGATTGTCTGGGTGCCCGCCGCCATCTTCCTGTTCGCCACCCACCAGCTGTGGCAAGGGCTGTTTATTGTCGGCTTCTTCGTGATTATCGTCGGGCTGGTGGACAATATTCTGCGCCCGCTGCTGGTGGGGAAAGACACCAAAATGCCGGACTACCTGATCCTGATCTCCACCCTCGGCGGCATGGAGCTGTACGGCATTAACGGCTTTGTGATTGGGCCGCTCATTGCCGCGCTGTTTATCGCCTGCTGGAACCTCTTCTCAGGGCGCGATCACGAAGGTAACGCCGAAGAGCTGGACCCCGACTTCATCGAAGAAGGAAAAAATCCTCCAGAATTGTGAGGATGTGACGATATAGACCACACCAGGCGGCGCTGTGCCGCCTTTTTTTTCGCCTTAAATCAAACGTTTTCTATAATTTGAAGAACGCTGTCCTCTTCATGTCGTAAAAGGATCATCAGGTGCGAATCGCGACGATAACAAACTGGGCCTATGGTGCCACGGTCTGCCTGACCATCGCCTCCGGCATCATCATGCTGATGGCGTCCAGTGCTGACACTGCTGAACGTCAGGCCGTTGAACAACGCCAGCGTTTTGATGCGCTTACTGAAGATATCGAAACCGATGCCTGGGCACAGTCCGATTTAGCGCGCCTCTACGTCATCAAAAAAGATCCGCAAACGTTAAAGGAATACAGCCAGTCCGAGAATAACCTGAAGAGCGTTGAACTCCGGCTTGAAAAACTGCGGGACAACGGCGCGTCGGATGATGAGCTATCCCTGCTGCGCGAAGGCATAAAAATCATTGATGAACTGCAGGACGAACAGCAAACCGCACTCTCCAGCCTTGAACGAGGAGAAGATGCGCAGGCCGTTGCCCTGCTCTACGGTGCGCCCTATGAGCAAGAACTGGAGCGCGCGCAGAACCAGATCGATCACTTCCGCCAGATACTCGACAAACGCGTCATCGCCTCCGTTCAGGAGGCGACAAAAAAATCGAAAGCGCTGCGAACGGCCTCTGAGCTGATGGTCGGTCTGACCGCCCTGCTGTTCCTGTTTGTTCTCGGTTTTATATTAAAGCGCCGCGTGCTGCGTCCCGTGGTGCGCCTGAGCGACGTGGTGCACCGCCTGGCGTCCCAGGATTACGCGGTTGAAACGCCCAATTTCAACCAGATTGATGAGATTGGCGATATGGCGCAGGCCATCCGCATCTTCCGTGAAAACGGCCTTGCGCGACAGCGTCTGGAAAGAGAGCGCGATGCCGACTGGGCCATCCGCGAGCTGCTGGCGCGCATGACCCAGCGCCTGCAGGGATGTGAGAACTTTAACGACGTGATTAACGTGGCGGAGCTGTTTGCCCCCAATATCGCGCCGGGGATCGCGGGCCGGCTCTACATTCTTGACCGCGATCCGTGGCAGATGCGCAGCGTCGCGCAATGGCTTTCACCCATCGGTGAAGAGACGACGTTCCATCCGGACGAGTGCTGGGCCGTGCGTCGCGGGCAGAGTCACCCGCCGGTAAACGGTGAGCCGGATATCGCCTGCTACCATCTTCCGGCCTCCCAGGCGGAAAGTTCCCTGTGCGTACCGCTTATCGCCCAGGGCGAGGCCATTGGCCTGCTCTCCTTCCAGAATATCACGGCGGACAACGCCCCTTCCCGCGCGTATCTGGAACTGATGGCCGAAGCGCTCGGGCTGGCGCTGGCTAACCAACGCCTGCGCGACGCGCTGCTGGAAAAAGCCTTGTTCGACCCGCTCACCGGCCTGCGTAATCGTCATCATCTGGAAGATACCCTGCAAACCCAAACGGCACAGGCGATGCGCACCGGCGTGCCGTTAAGCTGCATGATGATCGATATTGACCACTTCAAGAGCATCAACGACCGGTTTGGTCATGAAGCGGGCGATCTGGTGATTAAAAGCGTGGCGTCAATTGTTCAGCGGGCCGCCCATGACAACGGGCTGGCATTCCGCTACGGGGGCGAGGAGTTTCTGGTGCTGCTTTCCGGTGCCGATGAAGCAGGCGCGTACGCCTGCGCGCAGAAGATTTACAACGGCGTGCATGAGCTGTCGCTTCGCTACGGGCTGACCGAGATTGGGCCGGTGGACGTGTCGATTGGCATTGCCAGCTACCCGCAACATGCCCAGACTGACAACCTGCTGCGCGCCGCGGATGTGGCCTTGTACCGGGCGAAAGAGCTGGGCCGCGCGCGGATTGTGAGTTTTGGGATGCTGGAGGCGGGTTAGCGGATTATCGCTTTACTCGCGCGTCACCTCAGTAATCAATATCGACAATCCATTCATGTAGTGACTTTTTTTAGCCTGCTCACGGTATTTGGTTGGGGAGAGTCCATATTGATTCGAGAACGCTCTGCTGAACGTTGACGGCTCCTCGTAGCCTAACATCGTGAATATATCTGAAACAGAGAGCTGCGTATGTCTGAGCATATGCGCGGCTTTTTCAAGCTTCCGGCTTCGAATATAGAGACCTATACTTATGCCACACTCCTGGCGAAAGTTCCGCTGAATGTAAGCCAATGAATAACCGGATTTCCGTGCCACATCTAAAACGGTAATGGGCCGATATAAATTCGAGTCAATCCAGTGAGTAAGGGACTTAATTACAGCTTCACGATCTTTTAAAAGAGTAAACTTTATACACATAAGTATCCACGAAATTTTATTTACAAGAAGGCCGCTGGCAAAGTCATCCAATGACAATTGAAATAAATATTTCCCAAAAGAAAAATCACCCTAATAATAGGGTGAAGGAACGCTTATTGTATTTTAGAAAGATGTCTTTGCAACATCCTCACTTTTTTCAGGACCATACAGTTTCATAAACGCATTAACGGAGGCCTGCGCTTTCATAACGATTTCACTTTCTTCAGGCTGATCCTTTCTTGCTTTTAAAAGCAAAGGTTCCAGTATGTCGGCCTGGAGAAGAGAGCGAAAATACTCGGCCGCCAGCACTGGATCATCTTTTCTTAAGATGTTTTGATTCATTAAATCGGTAAAAAGCGCTGAAACATTTGAACGCAGCTTTTGCATTCGCGCATAATATAATTCTCCGATACCCGACCTTCCGGCCTCGGAAATCATTAATCTTTGCAGATCCACAATATCCGGCGAGCAAATATAACGTAAAAAGGCAACGGCAAATTGCTCGATAACCAGCTGTGGTGATTTTCTGAAAAGGCGCACCTGCCCTGCAGTTTCAATAGTCATGCTTTTTATATACTGTTCAGTTTCTGAAGACATGCATTCTACAAATAGCTCTTCTTTCGAAGAAAAGTGACTGTAAATTGTCGATTTTGAGCCACCAACAATCGCGTTAATCTCCGAGATAGACGTGGCATCAAATCCCTTTTGTCGAAACAGCCCGGATGCGACCTCCAGGATCTGTTGCCGTTTAAGCGCTCTTTTATCCATATGTTTCCTCGTTAGTTTAGGCGTCTGGCCGGGGCCAACACTTTTTGTTCTCTGATTTCGGAATCACGTCTGGTAGTAGGGTTCGTAATCGTACTGACGAGTACATTTTCATTTGACGGCGCTCAGAAGTCAAGATATAAAGTGTACCGTACTGTACGGTACTGTATTTGGACTTCTCTATGAACAGCATGACGAGCGTACTGATGAAAGGTTTTCAGGAGACACTCCCGAGGTGTCGTATTTCCGGTTTAACCCGGTCCAGCATAGTGATGGGCTGTGTTGTCATTTCCGCCATCAGTATGAGCGGATGCGCCATAATCCCCGATCTTGGCACCCCACCGTCTATGAAGACGGTCTCACAACTTAAAAGCGATCAAAGTTTCCCACATCAGAACGGCCAGTGGCCGAAAGATTACTGGTGGAAGAAATACGGTGACGAGCAGCTTAACGGGCTGATTGATGACGCGCTTAAAAATTCCCCCACGCTTAACATCGCTGAAGCTCGCGTGAGACAAGCGCAGGCGATGACGCAAAGTGCGAGCGGTTCGCTTTTCCCTGAGGTCACCGCAAACGCCAGCTTTATGCGGGACAAAATGAGTTACAACTATGTGACGCCTGAAAGCGCAACGCCTCAAAACTGGAACAGCTACGGACGTACCACGCTTGATATGAGCTGGGAAATTGATTTCTGGGGTAAAAACCGCGCCGCGCTCGCGGCTGCAACGTCAGGCGAAATGGCGGCGGCAGCGGAAGAAGCCCAGACAAGACTGGTGCTCTCTTCTTCTATTGTTACCGTTTACGCGGAGCTGGCGCATTTATACACCGTACGCGAAACGCTTAACGATACCCTCACGATACGAACCAGTACGCTCGCGTTGTTCCAGCAACGACATGACGCGGGGCTTGAAGATTTATCCAGCCTTCAACAGGTTGAGACGCGACAACTCAACGCCAAAGCAAATCTGGTGGCAATAGATGAAGCTATTGCGATCAAAAAACATGAGCTCGCTGCACTGATCGGTGATGGGCCTGACAGATCGCTGGCAATAACCGCGCCTAAGGCAACGCTTTTAGCACATGAGGAACTTCCTCCCAATATTGCGCTGGATCTGATTGGTCGACGTCCTGATATTGTCGCGGCACGTTTACGCGCAGAGGCTGCAGCAGAGCAAATCAAACAGAAAAAAGCCGGTTTTTACCCCAGCGTTAATCTGGTTGCCTTTGCCGGATTCCAGTCACTGGGAATTAACAACCTTACCCGGAGTGGCTCAGCAATTGGCAGTTTTGGCCCGGCCATATCGCTGCCAATATTTAATACGCAAAAGCTACAGGGTGATTTGAAATACGCCAGCGGTGAATATGACATTGCGGTGCAAGTTTATAACGACACGTTAACGAATGCACTTCGGGAAGTGAGCGATGCGCTCACCAGCAGAGCCTCTCTGAAAGACGAGATGCTTTATTCTCAGGGTGCAGTCACGTCGGCAGAAAAGGCTTATTCACTCACCAAACAAAGATATGAAGGAAAGGTTGCTGACTATCTCGACGTCTTGTCCTCGGAAGATGAGCTGGTCGCGGCCCGCAGAAAATTAGCCGATGTAAATTCTCGTGCCTTTACGATTGACGTCGCATTAGCGCGTGCATTGGGCGGCGGATATACCTCGAGCAAACAGTGATTTTTTAACACCAGGTTAATAACTAAATAGTGGAAAGAAAGGAAATAAAATGAGTCATTCTGCAGCTATTGAAAATCAAAATATTGAATCATCCGATATCAAAAAGAAAAAAAGAAAACGTTTATTCTCTTATCTTGCATTAAGCATCGCGCTGGCTGGCGCAGGCTCGTTCGTCTATTGGGAATTAGTGGGTTCCCGATATGTTGAAACCGATAACGCCTATACCGATGTCGAGTCTGCTCAGCTCTCTTCCGCGATCACCGGTACGGTAAGCGCCATCCTGGTCACGGATTCTCAGGTGGTAAAAAAAGGCGATGTTCTGATCCAGCTGGACCCTACTGACGCAGAGTTAGCCCTTAATCAGGCGGAAGCAAACCTGAACCTGTCCATTCGGCGGGTAAATGGATATAAGGCCACCGACACAAAACTCGGCGCTGAAGTTGTGGCGAATGAAAAAGAGCAAAAACGCCTGCTGGCCCAGGTGGATGCCGCAAACGCTGACTTCCAGCGCGCGACGGTTGATCTCAAGCGACGCGAAGCGTTAATGCAGACGGGCGCGATTTCAGGCGACGAACTGACGCGTATTCAAAACGTTTATGCTTCCGCACTGGCAAACCTGAATGCCGCTAAAGCCGCCGTGGCGCAAGCGGATGCAGCGAGACAGGCGGCGGTGGGTGCAAGACAGGCGAATGCCGTGATGATTGAGGATGCGAATACCGAGACCAACCCTGAAGTTGCTCTCGCCAGAGCGAAGCGCGATCAGGCCAGACTGGATCTGGAAAGAACCGTGATCCGTTCGCCAGTTGATGGCGTGGTTGCTCGTCGCCAGGTCGAGCTTGGACAGCGTGTCCAGCCTTCCACGCCGTTATTGTCCGTGGTGCCGGTGCAGCAAATTCACGTCAATGCCAACTTCAAGGAAGTTCAGCTCCAGCATGTGAAAGTGGGACAGAAGGTGGAACTGGTGAGCGATCTGTATGGCGACAACGTTCCTTTCCATGGAACGGTAGAAGGCTTTGATGGCGGCACCGGCGCAGCGTTTTCAATTATTCCTGCGCAGAACGCAACGGGTAACTGGATTAAGGTTGTTCAGCGTTTGCCCGTGCGCATCAAACTCAATGCTGATGAGCTTGCAGCACATCCGCTGCGGGTTGGTCTGTCCATGAAAGCGACAGTTAACTTAAAAAGTGAATAACGGAAACCAGGCCATGTCTACATTAGTTATCGATAATGAGCCGCCTTCGCTGAAAGGCGGTATGTTATGGATTGGTGCCCTGGTACTTGCAATGGCTAACTTTTTAGCTGTGCTCAACATGACCATTGCAAACGTCACTCAACCCAACATGGCTGGCGCCCTGGGCGCAGGAACCAGCCAGGGAACGTGGATCATCACGGCCTATGCCGTGGCTGAAGCCATTACGGTACCGCTATCAGGATGGTTAACCACGCGTTTCGGCGGCGTGCGCGTTTTCTGCGTTTCCGTGTTCATGTTTGGCATTTTTTCTTTGCTTTGCGGCCTTTCCACCTCGCTGGGAATGCTGCTGCTGATGAGGGTTTTTCAGGGCATGGCGGGAGGCCCCCTGATGGCCTTATCACAAACGTTACTGCTGCGTATTTTCCCGAAAGAAAAATCCATGCAGGCGACGGGATTATGGGCAATGACAACATTGCTCGCGCCCGTAATAGGCCCGGTACTGGGCGGATGGATTTGCGATCATTACAGCTGGTCGTGGGTGTTTATCATCAACGTTCCGATGGCCATCGCTTTCGCATTGGTCGCGTGGTCAGTACTGAAAATCTTCGAAGATACGCTGGTTAATAACTCTATTGATATCGTTGGGTTTATTTTATTGGTTATCTGGGTGGGTGCACTGCAGATCATGCTGGATGAAGGGAAAGACCTTGACTGGTTTGCCTCAGAAGAAATTTGGGTTCTGGCGATTGTGGCCTGTATCGGCTTTTTAAGTTTCTGCATCTGGGAGCTGACCGCCGATCATCCGATTGTCGATATCAGAGTTTTTCGCCATCGCGGTTTTTCGGCCAGCATGTTTGTTCTCGCACTCGCGTTTGGATGTTTTTTTGGTCTGAATGTCCTCACGCCGTTGTGGCTACAATATAACTTAGGATATACAACAACATGGGCAGGGATTGTGGTTGCCTGGGGCGGGCTTCTGCAGGTGGTATTTTCTCCGGTTGCCGCTAACCTCTCCAACAAAATCGATCCGCGCATTCTTATCTTCTTTGGCTGCGCCTGGCTGGGTCTCGACACCTTCTGGCGATCCTATGCGACGACCGATATGGACTACTGGTCCATCTGTGTCCCTTTGTTATTCATGGGCGTTGGCATGCCGTTGTACTACGTCCCGATTACGGGGCTTGCCATGGGCTCTGTAGATGAAACGGAAATGGCTTCAGCTGCGGGGCTAATGAACTTTGTTCGAACGTTATCGGGTGCGTTTGCTACGTCGCTCGTGACGACGTCATGGCAGGACCAGCGCTATATAGCACATGACAAACTGGCGTCCGTCGTCGACCCAACTGGCGATCTTTCGCATTACATCAGTTCAGCACCTCAGCAAGGTGGGCAGTTTGTGCGCGAGCTTTTTGACAAGATGGTTAATAGCCAGAGCATGATGCTTTCGACCAATAATCTGATGATGTCGATCGGCGTGATATTTTTTATCGCTGCATTTGCGATTGCATTAGCACCGAAACCTTCGCGCGTAGTCGATGCCGCTTCTGTAGGACACTAATATTTATTCAGCACAAGGACGTGAGTATCATAAAAACAGAGAAAATCTGATGGACAGTAAATCATACACGCCGGGCAACCGGGATATTCTGTATAAGAAAATATTCCTATCAATTTCCGAAATAAAATACCTGGAAAGGGAAATTAAAAAATTCAGCTGGTTAGAACGCACGTTGTTAAGGAAAAAAGAGTTCTCAACAATGCAATATCACAAAAATAAATGTGACAGCAATTTCTTTAGATTTATCAACAGCGGACAGGACAACCAGAATACGTTAATTCATATCCTTGAACAATTACCTGAAAATCATCCTGACCGAACATGGCTGACGGGCTTCCTGCTTTGAACATACCAGGTGAGTGATATAATTAGCGAGATACCGGAAAATAGCAGGTTGAAGGAAAGAAAAAAGTGGACGCTTCCCAGTGGAAGAAGCGTCCAAAAATCAGGCAATTATTCAGACACAGATTGAAACCGTAAACTGACGATCTCATCGATAATATCTCACAACCCCTTCTGTTCATTATTTACATTTTCTGCCATCGCATAAGAAAAAACTCACCCCGCAGGCGGTCACCTTTTTAGCGCGTTTGATGGCCTGGGCAAAACGGCAGAATAGTATTCGTCCCGTCAGGAACAGCATACCCGATACCTCCTCGCTCGGGATGAGCGAATTTTGTACAGCCTGAGAGTACCAGCCGCGTCACTTCAACGGGTCAAAACCCACGAAGGGCTGGTACTGAGCGTTTGCACACTCGTCGTTTTCATCATCGGTAAAATCAGTGGTATGAGATAATAACAATCAATAAAAGCGATCGTTTTTTAAACACACGAGAGCTTATGCAAGCAGCTTTAGCTTTTCTCAAAAAGTTAAGCATCCCTGGACTGCCAAACATCCTGCCATCACCACGGCTTAAGTTACTGATTTTATTGCACTTACATCAATAAAAACGCTAAAAGGCCTTGCTACTCAACAAAATATATAAACTAGTGTGATATCTAAATTATAATTCTTATACTTCTGTTAAAAAGTGGAGGCCAAAATGCGATTAACCCTACTGCTGTTATGCTGTCTGGTACAAAGTGTAACCTGGGCTGGCGATCTGCCAAAACCAGTTGGTAAACCCATTTTAACGATTTACGGTAATATAGAAAATACGAATGAAAATGGAAAAGCAGTGTTTGATCTCGCCAGCCTTGAAAAACTGGGCATGGTGAGTTTCGAGACAACATCCCCCTGGTATAATGGACGCACTAAGTTTGAGGGTGTTCCAATGAACAAACTGATGGATTATGTGGGTGCAAAAGGTACTAACATTAATGTTATTGCGCTTAATGATTACTCTACCGTGATCCCTCTCAGTGACTTCAAAAAATACAATGCCATACTTGCCTTAAAGGTCAATGGCGAATATATGCGCATCCGCGATAAAGGTCCATCATTCATTGTATACCCCTATGACAGTCTTCCTGAGTTGAATAATCAGATTTATTACTCGCGATCAGCATGGCAGGTTAGCAAAATGAAGATTGAGTAGCAGTTCAGGAGAACATAATGAACAGGATACTGGTTGGTATCATTTTTTCTCTTTTTATCACGACAGGATATATTGCATTTCTTGTTTACGATCGTCAGCAGGAATTGCAAAAACTGACTCAATACACTGAGTCCTGGTCCGTGGCACAACTGGTATCAGAGTATTACCGTTTTGAATCATGGCTTGGTCTATACGCAACCGATACCGATGACGTTACGATAGACCAGGTCCGCATGCGCCTCGAAATTATGCTTAGTCAGGGCGATTTAATGAAGGGGGGAGATTTAGGTCGCTATATTGACAGCGATAAAGCGCACCAAGAGCTCGCTTCACGCTTAGAGCAGATACTGAACTATCTGGATAGCCATCTTGAAAATATGAGCCATCCAGAGTTACAGGCATACCTGAAAAATATGCATGTGCTCGATGCGCCGCTTAGCCAGCTTTCTGCAACGGCATTAACGAAAGATATTAACACGGTTAACGAATCCAACCATAAAATACAGATCCTTTACTATATTTACTCGGCACTTTCATTACTTCTGGTGATATTAAGCTTTATTCTTGGTTTCTTAATGATCTACCAGAATAAAAACATTCTCAAAGCGCACATGCAGGTTAAAAGCCTTGCTGAAGAACTTCAGAAATCAAAAGAAACGCTGCAAATTCAAAACTCGAAGCTGGAGTATGATGTTTATCATGACTCCCTCACCGGCATGAAAAACCGTCTTTTCTTCTGGGACGATCTCAACAAAATTAATCTTCAGGCAGATAAAAACCACATCCCCGTCACGGTGATGTTATTTGATTTAGACCGCTTCAAAGAGGTCAACGATACCTATGGCCATGATGCCGGCGATTTGCTGTTGAATCAGGTATCCAGACGACTCACCTCAATGAGCAGCGCCACGGATACATTTTACCGTTTGGGCGGAGACGAGTTTGCCCTTCTGTCCAGTGGCCTCACCGAAACAGCAGCCGTTTCGCGCGCCAAAGAAATCAGCGAACATATCAGCCAGCCCTATACAATTAATAATCAGCTGATAAAAATCGCCACCTGTGTGGGTATTGTTTTATCTGATAATGAGCGGCGCTCTGATTATCTTTATAAATTTGCCGATCTGGCGCTCTACGAAGCCAAAAAAGAGGGTTCACAGCAGATAAAGGTCTTCCGTCAGTGGATGCTGCAAAAGCTGCAGGAAAGCAGAACCCTCGAACATGATATGGCACTGGCGATCGATAACCATGAATTCGTTGTTTATTACCAGCCTATTGTCGATTCATTCAGCAATGAAATTTACGGCTATGAAGCGCTTATTCGCTGGATACACCCGGTGAAGGGGATACTGTCACCTGATTACTTTATTTCTGTCGCTGAAAAAACGGGGATGATCAATCAGATCGGTAAAAATGTGCTTGAGCTTGCCTGCCGGGAAGCGGTTTCCTGGGCCGTTCCGGCAAGGATCTCTGTGAACGTCTCACCCGTTCAGCTGGGCACGAAATCATTTACGACGATGGTACAGTCCATCCTGAAGGAGACAGGACTTCCGGCCAGCCGACTTGAGTTAGAAGTTACGGAGTCTTCGCTCTTCAGTGACAGCAATACGCCCCTAACTATTCTCAAAAAGCTCAGAACGCTGGGTGTAAAAATTTCTATCGATGATTTCGGAACGGGTTATTCGTCGCTCTCACGACTGAGTGAACTGAATTTTGATAAAATTAAAATCGACAAGTCCTTTGTGAACCCGATATCCACGCAGGATGACGCCCTTAATATCGTTAAATTGATAACCGGCATGGCGAAGAGCCTCAATATGAGGGTAATTGCGGAAGGTGTTGAAACCGAAGCGCAGCTTGAACGTCTTCAGGCGCTTGGCTGCGATCTCGTGCAGGGATACCTGTTCGGAAAACCACAGGCTGAGATTGACAGGAAGATTAGATACGGTTGAAATGGTTGCGCGGATTTTCTGGCCCAACCCCCTTTAGCCGATTGATAATCAAAGGTTATAAAATGAATAAGACAGCCCCGGACTATACGCCTGTTGATTTATCTCGTTGGCCAAGGAAAGAGCATTTTGAGGTATTCCAGTCATTTGCCGAGTGTACAATTAACCAAACGGTTCTGATCGACATTACCGCGCTGCGAAAACATATCAAAGAGGTCGGCTGGAAGTTTTACCCGACGATTATTTTCCTCCTCTCTAAAATCATGAACCGGCATCCGGAATTCCGTATGGCCATGAAGGACAATGAGCTTGTCATATGGAATGAAATCCATCCAAGCTATACCATTTTCCATCCTGAAACGGAGACTTTTTCGTCACTGTGGAGCCACTTCGACGGCAATATTCAGCACTTCCAGAATACGTATGCAGAAGACGTTGCCCGCTATGGCAGTAACATTTCTTACTGGCCTAAGGAAGAGTCCCGGGAAAATGTCTTTTTTGTATCGTCTATTCCCTGGGTAACGTTTACTAATTTTACGATGAACATTGCGCACATGAAGAACTTCTTTTCTCCTATGTTCACGTTTGGAAAATACTACGAGCAGGATGGAAAAGTGTTGTTACCTATGGCGGTGCAGGTGCATCACTCGGTATGCGATGGTTTCCATGTGGCAAGGATGTTTAATGAGCTGCAGGATATGTGTGATGGTTTGTCGGAGCTGTCGGAGGGATTAAATAGCTGATACGCCGAAGGCGATTTTAAAAGATGGTGCGATAATAGGAACAAATCATGCATGATAACTCATTGTAATTAATCGAAAAATAAAGAATGTCATTGTTAGATACCCCCAGAAGTACCCCCATCAGTTCTTCTCTGAGACAAGGCGGCAAAATTACAGCAAGCCCAACCAGCCTCCCCCACAACTTCAGTCCTAAAAAACCCCACAAATGAATACTTAGGTTAAAAAAATGATATCTAAGTAACAGATGGAGAGAACTGAACCCTTCATACTAAGAAATCACAATGCAGCGAACCCAGTTGTTTATCTGATAGATTTACCATGTTCAACATGAACATACGGCAGTAGTAAGAGCTGTGTTAAAATTTTCATCATAATGAACTCATTGAAAACTCATGAAAGGAACTATGAAAAACGATACTTTGGCTAGGCCTTCATCAATTTATCTTGAACGAAACCTTTCTTATGGTGACAGAACGTTCACTGAAACTGAATTACTCCAAGCTTCAAGGTACATTGTGATTTTAGCTGAACCGGGTGGCGGTAAAACAGAGCTAATGAATAATCTTGCCCGAAGATTAGAGACAGAAACTGTTAATGCCAGCGTTTTTTTGTTCGCAGGAATTAATGAAAAAAACGCTCCATTATTGATCGACG
The DNA here is from genome assembly GCF_041320715.1 of Enterobacter sp. KB-221C9. Lineage (NCBI taxonomy): Bacteria > Pseudomonadati > Pseudomonadota > Gammaproteobacteria > Enterobacterales > Enterobacteriaceae > Enterobacter > Enterobacter sp. KB-221C9. Next base: position 6,127 of record NZ_JBGIWG010000003.1, on the reverse strand, counting down.
CGGTAGATGAAGTTGCAACTATCGATCAATCAAGCATTTATAGATTATTGAGCGAAGTCAAGAAAAACACCCCTTCATTAGTAATTATGTCAAGTCGTTCAAGTGAATGGGGGCAATCATCAACTATAGCATTTGAGCAATTTTTAGGGTTCCCCCCTCTAATAGTTAGATTGAACGAATTTGATCGACAACAACAATCTGAAATATTTGAATTTCATACATCTGGCGAAGATTTTAATAGTTTCGAAAGAGAAGTTTGTCGTTTTAACTTAGAGATGCTTTTGCCAAATCCGCAATTTTTAAAAATGTTTGCAGACGCTTATATTGAAAGTAATAGACATTTTATAAATAAACGTTCAATTTTTTCATTAGCAGTTGAACGTTTAGCGAAAGAGGCTAATGCTAAAACTCCCTTGAAGCCATCACATTTAACAGTAGAACAAAAGATCGAACTTGCTTCAGAAGCATTCGCAAAATTACTTCTATCAGCATCGGAAGGTATAACAACATCAGAGGCGAATGAAAGTATAATTTATCCGTTACTAAAAACACTTCTCCCTAAAAATCAAGCATCTAGTGACATCCTTTCAACAAGGTTGTTTAGACTAGGAGAATGTGAATATCAACATCGTCCAGTACATAAGATAGTAGTTGAATACTGCGCCGCTTATCACTTAATTAAAAGAATAAATAATAGTAGTGATCCACTTACTCTGTGGAAATGCCTTCCGATTATTGCACCAAACAATGTAGCTCGCGATGAATTGAGAGGCCTGATCGGATGGATGGCAGCATTAGGAAGCAAGTCAATACAAGAGAAATTGATTGAAATTGATGCTTATGCAGTATTGGCTAACGGTGATCCCTCACAATTAGAACCATCATCAAAAAAACTACTTTTAACAAAACTGAAAGAAATTCAAGAAAAAGATCCTTATTTCCGGAGAGGTGATTTTTGGCGTAGATTCAGCGTAGCTGGTTTTTTTACAAGAGATGTTTCTGAACAAATTAGATCATTAATAGTTGGAAGTAATGACAGTCATTTAAGAGGACTCATTTTTGAATTAATCTCTGGCTCAGAAGTAGTTGAATCGCTTGCTAACGATATTTATGAAATTGCAGGAGACATTGGAGAATCTAATAATATCAGAACTTCCGCAGTTGATTGTTTGTTGCATTTAAAAGGTTATAACCTTTTTCCAACACTTCAGATATTACTTTTTGAAGCTACCAATTTGTCATTAAATATGTCCGCTAAAATAATTGAAAAAATTGGTATTGAGAATTTCTCATTAAAATTCTTGTCAAACTACTTAAAACTATGTACGCATTTATATCCCGCTGAAAGACAACCTTTAGAAAGAGTAGTTGGCACTCGATATTTCATTAAGAAGTTTGTGAGGTCACTACCTACATATCATCTCGAACCGTTACTTAATTCATTAACTTATGAGATTACTTGTACTTGTGGAAAAGAAAGCTACGAGTGTTATTGTCGACTGGGTATTAGTAAAATAGTTGGATTAATTGTTGATCGTTACTTTGAATTTGTAGCACCTCCATACTCACCAGAAAAAGTATGGGCTTGGCTGCATAATCTTAATTTTGTTCATCCTATGCAGCAACAACATAGCAAATCAGTTGAAGTAATTCAGTCAAACAATAAATTAAGACAAGGAATTATTTCTTTTGTATTTGGCCCATTGAAAGATCGAGATGAAATATTTGACCTTAAGATACATACATTTCAAAATTCATTAAATGCTCACTCTGGCCTTCAAATGCGTAACGAAGATTATAAATTTATTATCACCTATGCTTTTGAAATCGATAACCATGAGCTTTGGGCTGGTTTCTTCAGTCCTCACAGACGATTTGGTGTTAATAATCTTCGTGGAAAAGATGAATTGCGTCATTTAATGCGCCAGCACGCATGTTCCAAACCTGAGTTTATGAAAGTATGGATGCGGTTAAATAAAGTTTTTAAAGATATGGAAAAGAATGATTCTGGTTTACATCGTAAACTTGATCGCAAGAGGAAAAGATATGAAAAAAAACGACAAGAAAAAAGATTTACTAATATAGCTTATATTAATGAAAATAGAACTCTGATCGAAAGTGGGCAGCACTGGAATTGTCTTCTCCATTTTGCGCATCTTACTCTCTCTAAACCAGACCAGATAGCAATAGAAGTTGGCGACAATTCATTAGTTAGAAATGCCTTAAAAAATTGTATCGGATTTATTTCCGCTCACGTGCCAAACCTCCGAGAACTCGCTAAATTACAGTGTGAATCCAAATATTCACATTATGAAATGGTATTGTATGCAGCCTGTTTAGAAATCTTCCGAGCGGAAAAAAGCCTGGAGCGTGTACCTTCATCAATGCTAGCTTCTTTACGCACTGGAATTAATATGGGGTTTAGTGCATTAACCTCCGATGAATCCGAGTTATTGAAAGCTGAGATAGATAGAATCCTCTTCGATAATGATAAAAATTTTGCTGAGGAGTTCTTAAGAGAATATGTTGAACCCCAGCTTCAACAACCATGCGCACACCCAGAAGTATGGCTACTTGAAAATGAAACAGTTTTTAACCATCTGCGTTCAAAACTAGCTCTTGAATGGCTTGAAAAATATCCAGATATAGATAGTGACACCCTGTATACACTTTTCGAGATTGCTGTTAAAAACAGTAACAGAGACTCTTTAAAAAAATTAATTTCTCACAAGTGTTTATTATTAGAAGACGTCGAATCTTTAAAAAATTCCCCTGTTAGTTTACAAAAAACATTTTGGTATCTTCGGGATTTTTATTTTAATGATGAAGTAAATCAAACTGGGTGGCGCTATTTGTCGCTCGACAGGGAAAACATCCTTTTATTTCAAGGTGTTTCTGATAGAATTCCCTATGACAATCAGTCTACTTGGCCAGAACTTTCAGCAATTAAAATTGAATATATTCTTAAAGCTTTTTATAATTTTTGGCCTCAAACCAATCCTTCGTCCGATTTGATCAACGACAGTTCAAATGAAGAGAAAGCATCTAGATTCATGAGTGATTTAGTTTGGAAAATTAATTCAGATGACTCATTAGATGCATTAACCGTAACTAAAAGATTATTATCCGATCCAAAATTTACATTATTGAAAAATGCACTGCAAAGCATTCATACACAGCAAGTTCGAAAACAAGCTCTTCATGATTTCGTCCCTCCTACTCCAAATGAAATTGTAAAGTATTTAGATAATGGAGAAATTGTTACGGTCGAATCTTTACGTCAACTTATAATTCAAGAACTAAATGATTTTCAAGGCGCATTATATGGTGGCGAGTTTAATTCTACCGATAGATTCTATCAGAATGGACAGCATCTCAGTGAGAATGATTCAACAGCAATTATTGCCGAACGTTTAAACTTACGTTTAGAACCCCAAGGAATTTCAATTACCCCAGAGCATCAGCTAAAAAACCATAATAGAAGTGATTTTACAGCCACAAAAATATTAAATGGCAAACGTTGCTTATTAGTTACAGAGGTTAAAGGGCAGTGGCATCGAGAATTATACAATGCTGCATCCGCACAACTGTATGAACGTTACTCCATTCATCCTGATGCTGAGCAACAAGGAATTTTTCTTGTACTTTGGTTTGGAAAAGAAGTTGCGGTTGCAGGAAAAAAAACGCATCAGTTTCAATCAGCTGAAGAGCTGAAAACCAAAATTGAAGGATTTTTACCCCACGAATTAAAAAATTTAATAGATGTTTTTGTACTTGACGTCAGCAGAACTTAATTCAATAAAGGGTGTTCTAAATCTACATTGATAGGCGTAATTGTTTATCTGAAGCAACTGTAACTTAGAGCGCGTTCTGCCAAAAATCCCCCACTGGCGCTGACGGTGGGTGACAACTTTTGACAACTCAATCTGAACACCAGCGTCCGGGCAAACCAGAACAGCGATCTGAAAGAGGCTCGAGGATGGTTGCAAAGGGGGAGTGCTTAGCACCTCCCCTTCCCGAGTTCGTGTACCTGAAGTTTTCTAAAGCGGTAGCAGTTGACACTTTCCCCCTAGTTTTCCCTAGTAAGGCATAACAAACCATAACAGGCTGACACATGCCCTGCTTCGCATCAGGGTTAACAAAAGCTAACAGCCAAGGCTCAACAAATCTCAACGCCAGCCCTTTACACTTCTGCTGTAGCTGCTGTTCGTAGGCGTCAGGATCCGTTAGGTTGGGTTGACACTTTTCCCAGTTTCTCGCGAAAAAGTGTCAAGTTTGAGGGGCTGGGGGTTTACAGTTTTTCGACGTCCAGCAGGCAGAGTGACATTAAACCAGTTTTGTTCCAGTCATCCAGCGTATCGGGGTGCATTGTGGCAACGTAAGCCAGCTCAGAACGAAGAAACCGTAAAGCGCCTGCAGCACGGTCTTTGCCATAGAAGCTGTGGGTTTCTTCATCCAGCCGGAAGAGAATCAGCAGTTGTTCATCGGGCTCGTGCTGAACATCAAAACCCAGCTCAGCGGCTGCTGCCTCTATTCGCTGTCCAGCATTAATATCAGCCGGCAGCTCTTTCCCGCCGTCATGCCCCCATACCCACGCGGCGGCCTGCGCCCACGTCATTGCATTGTGATGATCACCAGCACCAGCACCAGCACCAGCACCAGCACCAGCACCAGCACCAGCACCAGCACCAGCAGAATTTTGTTTAGCCTGCGATGCTTCGACATCCACTTTATCGCCTGAAATTACAATTTCACCGCGGGCTATCCAGCCGTAAACAGTTTGCCGGCTGACGCCCATATGCCTGGCGTAGGCTGATTTACTTAATAGCATCGTGATGTTTCCCTCCGGGCAGAAAAAAGCCGCCCTCAGGCGGCCTGCTTCTCTTCTGAATTTATCTGGCGCTGGCTGCCTTTGAGCATCGCGCTGACATGTTCGCTTAACTGATCAAGGCCTGTCATACGGGGCAGAACTTCTGATGGATCGTCGTTCTTCCCATAAACGAGATTGTTATACCAGGTTCGGACAGCTGTAATTTGTGCGACGTCTTTCCTTACCGCATCGACCAGCTCGGCAACCGCGCTAATCACCTGCCCATTCTCCGATGCGATACGGGAGAAGCCGAGACGTTTTAGCTGTTTCGTATCGAGTCCAGAACACACTGCGTGCGCCCTTAGTAAAGCGTCCGCCAGCTCCTGATGCTTTCCACTGTGCATCGACAGCAGCATTTTTTCCTGGCTGCGGCGATCCAGTCGGGCGAATGCCTGGCGCATTTCACTGTCACGCATGAATCCCTGAACATCATCAGATGCCAGTGGATTAACCGGCGCGAGCTTGTTCTTCAGGTAATCTAGAATGTTTGCGGCCTGCTCGCTTACGGCTGCCACCCCGCGGGTAAAGTCTTTGAGCGTGTCCGGGTTCCGGGCTTCACCCGCCCTGCGGTTTTTTGCCTGTTCGTTCAGATCCGGATCGTTGCGGATAACGTCCAGCAAATCCGCCTCAGCTTCGGCCTGCTGCGCCGTTGTCCTCAGGCTGGTGAGTTCGCCCGCCATACCACGGAATAAAGCGGCCATCTGAGTATTTGGCGCAACAACCTTACCGGCATAACCCGCCAGCTCGATGCTGTGTTTCCCAATTTTGATTGAGTAGCTCATTGCCCTGCCTCCATTTTTGACAGCCCCGCATCAAATACCTTGCGAGCAACAGCATGGATTGACGGCGCGATCCCCATGCCCGACTTCTGGCGCTCCCTCTCCTGAATGGTTTTCAGAGCCTGAATCTGTTCCCCGTTCAGCAGAACGGGCTTAACGTTAACCTTGCTCATGATGCCCCCTGTAATAGCGACCGTTAAAGTTCCATTAATCGCAACAATCAAATAATCAATTGCGATTTATGAAACGATGTTAATGAAATTGCAGGGGTGCACAACGCGAAAAGTGTGGATGCGTTTTAAAGAATTTGCCCTCAAGGTATACATGGTGTTCATAAAGCCAATAAATTGCTTATAAAACAATATATTAACCCATGAATACCAGCCTACATTTTGGGATTTCAGGTGTACACGGTATACATCATTCTGTTCAATAAACCATCAGATGATTAATGAGAGAATGAACACCATGTACACCC
>NZ_JBGIWG010000029.1:0-9573 GCF_041320715.1 Enterobacter sp. KB-221C9 | reverse complement strand
AATATAAATTGTCGGGTTAAGTTATGAATATTTATTGCTGAATAAAATATGAGCTTTTAGAAAACAACAGTTTGATTTATGTTACAATATCCTTCCATGAGAAATTTATGATGAAATCAGAAGACACTCTTGACTGGTACCCAGCGCAGTTGCCGACAGTAAAAATTATTTTAGGTGAAGCAGTGCTTGCTGTGGGTAAACAGGGAAGGCCGATTAATACACGGACCTTGCTCGAGTATCTTCAAGTCATGCAAGGTAAGCAAAAAAGACGTGATGATCAAGTTGCTATGCAGACTGCGATTGAAGTGCTTAGAGACAATCAGCGCATTAACGGTAGGCGTTAATGCGCTCTTAAGATCCCTTAGTTCTGAGTGATCTCTACTATGTGTCTTTGACCATCCTGCTTTAAAGGTATTCGGTCATCAGACAGTTCGATACCATCTAGTATAACCTGATACTCCCCGTTGCCACGTGTAATGGTAATCTCGTAATAACTTTCGTCATGTTGATATGTCAGAGAAAAAGACTCCCACTCTGCTGGTAACAGGGCATGTATGGTCAAGACATCACCGGAACGTTTTATGCCCATCAATTCTTCTGTAAGAAGACGATAGGCCCAACCCGCTGATCCGGTGTACCAACTCCAACCTGCACGTCCAGTATGTGGCGCGATGCTGTAAACATCTGCACTCATTACGTATGGTTCTGCTCTGTAAATCGCAACTTCTTCGTCAGTAGACGCGTGGTTTATTGGATTGATCAGTGACCAGAGTTGCCACGCACGCTCTGCATTTCCCATTCGGGCAAATGCCATCACGGCCCAGATAGCACCATGAGTATATTGCCCGCCATTTTCACGCACACCAGGCACATAACCCTGAATGTAACCGGGATTTGGTCCGTGTCCATCGAATGGAGGCGAAAGTAGCTTTATCAACCTGGATTCGGAGTTTACCAAATGCTTGTCCAGAGCCTGCATTGATTTACCGGCACGTCCACAGTCTGTCGCACCGGATAAAACGGACCAACTTTGAGCTATTGCATCAATCCGGCAGTCTTGAGAACTTTTGGATCCTAAAGGCGTTCCATCGTCAAAATATCCACGCCGAAACCATTCCCCGTCCCAGGCTGTCGCATTCAGATTTTTTTGCAAGTGTTCCGCCTCCGTGCGACACAGCGATGCTACAAGCTTATCTTGCTGACGCTCAGCGTGCGTCGCGAAACGCTTTAAAATATCGAACAGGAAGAACCCGAGCCAAACGCTTTCACCTTTTCCTTCGATGCCGACCCGGTTCATCCCATCGTTCCAGTCGCCAGCACCCATTAGCGGCAGACCATGTTGTCCAAAACGAAGCCCATGCTTAATGGCTTTAACGCAGTGTTGCCATAGCGTCTCTTCGGTGTGGCTGATTAGTGGTGTATCGTAAACGGACTCTTCTCCAGGCTGGAGCTGACGCCCTTCCAGATAAGGAATCATCTGCTCTAGTATTCCGATATCCCCAGAAGTGTCGACGTAGTGACAGACGGCGAGCGGGAGCCAGAGAAAATCATCTGAACATCGCGTGCGTACGCCGCTACCGTGAGGTGGATGCCACCAGTGCTGCACATCGCCTTCAATAAACTGTCTTGACGCACATAGTACTATTTGGTCGCGCAGGCGTTCCGGTGCAGCGTGGGTCAGTGCTAATGTATCCTGGAGTTGATCGCGAAAACCAAATGCGCCACCCGATTGATAATAGCCACTGCGCGCCATGAGACGACAGGCCATTGTCTGATATAGAAGCCAACCGTTAACTAGCTTATCAACTGAATGGTCTGGTGTTTTGACCACTATCTTATCCAGCATGCGGTGCCAGTGACGATGGACATTGTCCAACTCCTGTCGAACGACATTTTCATCCAAATAATGATCGAGTATAGTCTGAGCCCGGGCGGAGTTTTCCTCGCTGCCGAGTACAAAAATAAAGGTCTTCTGATCACCGTCAATTAGGGTGGTAACAGACTGAACTGCACCGCATGGATCCAAACCAGCGCCCGTATTTCCCGATAAACTGCGAAGCTTCATTGCGGCCGGTTTTTGCAAAGAGCCATTGCGGCCAATAAACTCTCGGCGATCACCTGTCAACGAACAATTAGGATCGTTGACAGCGAAAAATGCAATGCGTCCTTCGCCGTTAGCTCCGTAAAAGTTATTTGCTGTAACTCCACTACCACCCGGCACGACCACCGTATGTGTAACGATATGGGGAGCAGAACGCGAGCGTGATTCCCCAAGCGTCCACTCTACGTACCCTGTGACCGATAATTTGCGCGTGCGGCCCGAATTGTTACTAAGCGTCAGAAGTGCCAACTTAACAGGATCGTGTTCGCCAACCAGTATTGTCAACTCGCTATCTATACCACTATCGCGGTGCGCGAATACGCTGTAGCCAAAACCATGACGGGTTAAATAATCCCCGCGGCCACGAACAGGTAACGTCGTGGGTGACCATACCGTTCCGCTCTCTTCATCACGAATATAAAAAGCCTCACCGCTACGGTCGCTTACTGGATCGTTTTCCCAGGGGGTTAAACGATATTCATGAGCGTTCTCATACCAACTGTAAGCCTGTCCGGCTTCTGAAATGACGCTACCAAAACAGGAGTTTGCCAGCACATTTGACCAAGGGGCCGGCGTTGGAACATTTTCCTTCAGGATAATCTGATACTCCCGTCCATCCTCTGAAAACCCTCCATGCCCATTGAAGTTGAACAGATGTTCTATATGCGGCGTCCAGTCTTCCTGTCGATTGCTTCCCTCAGTGACAAAAGATACAAATGGCCTTTGCGGTTTAATTGGCGAGTGGAGCCGCTGATTAAGTTGCTCGTTTAGCCCGCCGGCGCGATCGTCAAGATACATACATGCAACGCTCATCAGCAATTGCTTATCTTCAGAAGACAAATGCTCCCCGTTACGGACAAAAATGCCGCCCGGTTTATCCAGCAGGCTGGCTTCTGAACCGGCATAGATTAAATCCATAATCAGTGTTTGAAGGGCCTGCTGATAGCCACCTGCGCTGTTATTGAGGATAACAAGATCCACTTCAAGCCCTTTTAGTCGCCAGTAACGATGAGCCTGAATCAGTGTAGTGATAGAGGTCATACTCTCATCGCTGGTCACGCTATGCAGTACAATCGGTAAATCACCTGAAATACCCCAGCCCCACAGTCCGGACTGACCGCGGCGGTTACGGCTTATTACTTGATCGTCGGCGCGTAATTCGTGACAGGGATAGAGCACAGCACTAGCGAGTCGGTTAAACAGCGTTGCGTCATCTTCGCTGGCATTTATCTGCCTTAGCACTACCAGACTGTGCGACCAAGCAAGCTCAAAAACACGCTCAGCGATTGGGTAATCACGGTATTTTTCCAATAATGCCTTGCTTTGCTGACGGCTCTCACTGATGCCATAAACGATATCAATCGTTATCGGAATGCCTGGCATGAGTCTCACAACTTGTCGGATCGCTAGGACAGGATCCAGCACGGCACCGGAAGTATTGCTGAGCGGCCCGTTAGCATAGATAGCAGCGGCATCAGCCGGACTTCTGCCCCTTCCAATAAACTTAGCTCGGTCTGTTTCAAACGAGGCTTCATTATGATCATTGCTATGCACCACCATCATGTGAAACAGAAATGGGCTCGTTTCATCTGGAGAACGCGGTCGTCGATGGCAAAGAATAGCTTCCCGACTGTGATCAATCTCAGTTTCGATGAACAAATTACTGAATGCCGGATGCGCTAAATCACTGGTTTCTGGAGCAATCACCACTTCAGCATACGTTGTTAGCTCGAGCGTTCGCGGTAGACGGCCATGGTGTACCAGGGTGACACGCCGCAGCTCTATATCATCCTCCGGGGAAACCACAACCTGTGTCCTAACGCTAAGGGCTCCGAAGGTACGCCTGAATTCTGCGCCTGCGTCGGTGAAGATTATCTCATCGCTGCTATTCGCATTTCCGCCCATGGGCTGCCAAGTATTGCTCCATACCTCATTCGTATGCGGATCGCGGATATAACAGAACGATCCCCAGTTATCACGGGTTGTATCGCTGCGCCAGCGGGTAACTGAAATCGAATTCCAGCGGCTGTATCCTCCACCACCTGGCGTCAGCATCAAGTGGTAATGGCCATTTGAGAGCAGCTGTATTTCCGGAGTAGGGCTGTCTACATGACTGAAAACTCTCGGTTCATATCGCACCGGTTTAACCCTTCCTTCATGGGATTCAAAATGACGGCGAGGGCTGTAAAGATCGACTGCATCCGGGACGCGTTCCTGCAATAGAAGATTCGCCGACATAAAGGTGGGGCTTGCCATAAATCGCTCGATCATTGGGGCATCAAGCAGGATATGCGCTAGCGCCTGGAATCCCATCCCTTGGTGGTGTGCCATCCAGGACTGTACAACCGCGTACAGTTGCCCGGTAGCAAGCCGTGATGGCGTGTAGTCCAGCGCTTCATAAAACCCGTATTCGCCATGTGCACCGCTCTGCTCCAGTCTAAGTAAGTTTTCGCAGGCCTTCTGGGGGTAAACGAGCAGAGCCAGTAGTGTTGCATACGGCGCGACTACCATATCGTCCGCAAGTCCTCGGCGAAGACCGAGTCCAGGTACCCCAAATGCCTGATACTGATAATTACGCTGGACATCAAATGCATGATAGCCGGACTCAGAAACGCCCCATGGTACGCCACGTTCCTTGCCCCAGTTAATCTGACGTGTCACCGCGGATTTGCCCATTTCATCAAGCAAACTGCCACGCCAGTTTGGCATCACTAGATTCGGCATCAGGTATTCAAACATCGAGCCGCTCCATGACATTAACGAGGTTTCATTGTCGATATTGGTGAACAACCTTCCCAACGCATACCAGCTTTTCATCGGAAGCTGATTTGTCGCGATAGCGAGATAACTTGTCAGCCTGATTTCAGAGGGCAGAAGGTCATAGTGGCTTTTATCGGCGGTATTTGTGTCGCAGTTATATCCGACACTGAGCAGGCTGGTAGCTTCGCTGTAGAGAAAGGCAAAATCCATTCGCGCATGGTCATTTAACCTCTTTTCAAGTTCGCTGATGATATCCAGCCGCAAACGGGCGTGAGTAATAACTGATGCAGGAGGCGTTCCTTCTCCGGTATCGGTACTCTGCGCCAACCAGCTTAGTGTTGGCAATGTCTCGCTTGGGTATGTAGGGGGTAACCACGCGAGCAGATGTGACCATTCGTGGCATAATTCAACCAACTGATGCTCCAGATGCTCGGCCCAGCGCAGCACAAGATCACCTTCCTGCTGACTCGCAGCGGTAAGATATTTGCACTGAGTACGCATTTTTTTAAGTTCGCTATAAAGAGCTCCCGAAGGAAGTTCCACTGAGCTGAAACACTGCTTTTGAAGCTCTTTAAGTGTATCCGGTGCCCCCGGCCCCCAGTGTTTTTCAAGAAGTAATAATGTATCGTTTAACCCTGCAAGTATTCTTTCGCCATTCAAAATCGGCTGGTTTCGCATGGCTAATAACCCTTCACGCAGAGTCAATAGATGTCCAGCCATATTACCGCTATCCACGCTTGATACGTAACGCGGACTGAGCGGCGCAAGTGTTCGAGTGTCATACCAGTTATATAAATGACCACGAAAATGTTCCATATTATCAAGAGAGTCGAGCGTGAGCGTTATGCGTTGTAAGACGCTGCCGCCTGGCAAATAGCCAAAATCCCAGGCAGTAAGGTTAGCCAGTAGTGATAACCCAATGTTGGTAGGGGATGTACGGTGCGCGATCGTCGGCTGCGGTATTTCCTGATAATTATCGGGGGGGAGCCAATTTTCTTTCGCTGTGGCGAAGGTCTCAAAAAAAGACCATATTTCTCGGCTTGTCTGTCTCAGCAGAAGTTTCTGCTTATGATCTGGCAAAAAGGGCTTACGAGCGGGTTGGCGGCTCAGCCAAGCCATAATAATGGGAGCTATGCACCACCCGACGCTAATGGGCAATGCGATGAACAGCATCAGCGGATCAAACACCAATGCTAGTGATGTGAGACTCAGACCGCAGGCAACATTCAGCCACATTTCCCGATAAAAACCTAAAACAGAGACACTGGATTGGTAGTTATCTGGGTTATAGCTTACCCATTGGTTGAGGTTACGCTGGCTTACACCAAGTCGCCAAAGCGTAACTCCAATAGCGAATAATGAGTAACCGGCCTCGTGGGGTAGTATCATAATCGTGAGACCGATACGTGAAATGCGCTTCAAGGCTCCAGCTGAGACCAGTTGCAAATGTTGTTTAAGGGGACGGCGGTGCGGTTTATGAACGAGATCCCATGCTATGCTAAGCGCCGCAGGAAGAAACCATATTAGCGTAAGCACGCTAAACCAGTATAAAGGGTTGGGGAGCCAGAGCAGCGTGCTCAATACAAGCAGCATGATCGACGGCGCTACCAGGCTGCGTCGGAGATTATCCAATAATTTCCAACGAGAAAGAATGGACAATGGATTTTTTTCCCTGCTTCCGTCAGCTTTTCTGACCCGAACCCTTAACCAATTGAGCAGTTGCCAATCTCCGCGGATCCAGCGCGTACGACGTGCGACGTCTGAGATATAATTAGTTGGATATTGTTCGTAAAGTAAAACGTCGCTCAGCAGACCAGAGCGGGCGTAACATCCTTCGAGCAGGTCGTGACTGAGTACGAGATTTTCCGGACAGACGTTGGCAGTGGACTGGACAAAAATATCTACATCATAGATACCTTTGCCTACGAACGATCCCTCGCCAAAAAGATCCTGATATATATCTGAAGACATCATCGAATAGGGATTATTACCCGGGATGCTGCTGCGCATGGCGGCGTAGTGCCCCTGACCGTAAAGAGGCATTTCCTCTGCTAAGCCTGGCTGTAAAATTCCGTACCCTTTAACGACTCGTTGGAACGTTGGATCATATTCTGGTTTGTTCAGCGGATGCGCCATTGTGGCCACCAGTTTATGGGCTGTATCACGAGGCAGGAGCGTATCACTGTCAAGAGTGATGACGTATTTAATCCGTCCGGGCAAAGCCTGCGAGGGAAGGTCTGCAACGCTCGAAAACTGGGTTCCCGGTTGGCGTAACCAGCTGTTAAGAAGAGCTAGTTTGCCCCGCTTGCGTTCATATCCCATCCAGATTCTCTGCGAATCGTTCCACACCGGCTGGCGGTGCAGTAGATAAAATCGAGATCGGCCGCTAGGGTTGCGCCGATTAAGTCTCTGCATCTCAGCAATCGCTTGCCTTAAAAGGACAGTGTTTTCCTCGGTATCCTCAGTTGATGAATCCGGAAAATCGGTAAGAAGTGCAAAGCAGAGATTTTCATCCTGATTGCCAAGGCTGCAGACTTCCAGGCGGAAGAGAAGTTTGCAGAGGCTTTCATAGCTTGTCAGCATGCAAGGGATCGCAACCATTGTGGCATATTCAACTGGTATCCCACTTGAAAAGTCCATCCGCGGCAGAGGCCTGGGAATACGAAAGCGTGTCGTTGCTTCGCTAAGCATATCGCTGGCGAGTTGACTAATGGCAACAATAAGGGGGAGTGCTAGGGGGATGAGCAGCCAGAATATACCCTGTAGTGCAGTTTCATACAATATGGTAGCTGAAGCGGCCGTGGTCAAAAGACTCAGGCTACCAAGCCATGACAGAAGGGGCGATTTATTCATACTCTGCCGCAGCCGTTTCAATAGAGACCTTTCAGCTGACAACAGTTTTTCAAGTTGTGGCCTTCCACCCCCAAGCAGAAAATAACCGATATGTCGGTGCTCAGGATCTAGACTCGGTTCGCAAGACATTGCCATCACACGGTTTGCAACTTCCGGCTCACTTAAGATCGCATCCCTGGCAAGCGTTTCAATCACATGGCGATAATGATCTCGGGTGTCGAAGTGCATGTGAGGATATATACCAGCTGGGTCAAGGCGTAATGTTTGCTCGACTACGCTGATGGTCTCTGCAAAATCAGACCAGTTCGTTTCATTCAGCAGACGTAAACCCGAAATACTGTTACTGACGGAAAGCTGGCTGGCGGCAAGCTGCTGATTGAAGCGATGAATCAGGACCTCAGTTGTAACACCTTGCTCTGCAAGACGTTGTTCAATCCAATTCAGAGGGAGTGCAAGAGCATTGCCATGTCCCTGCAGACGACGAACCATTTCAGCGACAAAGGCACTGCTCAGCGGAGGGTGAGTACGCGCCATATCGGCAACAATCATAATTAGGTCGGCGGGAGCATTCTCTGCACAATCAAAAATCCGCGTTATCCACATATCTGCAAGATTTCGCTCCTGCTGGGCTTGGGTCACTTCGTTGCTCACACGACGCAGGTTTTCAATCAGCGCTAGACGCAGCATTCCTGGCAAAGCCCATATCTCCCCCAACGTCAGAGGTGTCACCTCTTGATAGGCGGAAATATAACTGGTAAGACTGCTGGTGTCCCAGCGTCCGTCGCCATGCGCTATGGCCTCTGAGGCTAAGTCATAAATTCTGGGACATCTATGCGGGTAGGCTAGTAGCGGAAGACCCTTACCAAAGCTTTTCGGTAAGTGCTGGCGTACCATGCGAATCTGCTCTTCAATCAGGTAATAGTTGTCCAGCAGCCACTCACCTGCGGGCATGATACTCGTTTTTTTTCCTGCATTGAGTAGATAGCAACATCGCGTAATTATCGTTTCATTGTCAGTTAGTCGTTTAAGAAGGTAGTACGGTAGTATTTCCGGAGACAATTTGTGCGTACGAGCCAGTTTTTTTCCAAAGCGTTCCAACTGAGGGGTAGAAAACAGTTCCGAACGTAAATAGTTTTCTCCTCCCCAATCGTTGACTGTGGCTGATATGTGTGCGCTGCCTTCGGGCAGAATACGAGAACGCTTAAACCACGCGATATGTTTCATTTTCATAGGGTTGCTCTTTTGCTACGTTAACGCGCAGGAGCAGATGCGAAATCAGTTCAGAAACGTTCTCTCAGGATGGGCGTAAGGCATCGGGGATTTTGACAACTGCTGATATTATTTTAAGTGTAGAACATCGGCTGTGAAGCTAGCGCGGAGAGATAAAAAGTGCTTTACACCCCGGACAAAGCATGGGGCTTTTTAGACGCAGTTTAGAGGAAGACTGAGCGGATTTTAATCCGCAAACAGGGCAGGTGACGGTGGTGGTTAATACGCTTCCAAAAAGTTTCATTGCGTAATCGATAACAGACATGATGATTAGCCTCTCAATGAATGTATTTCACTCTATCACATCTGGCTAAAATTAAACCAATTTAAAAGTCACCCAATTTTTTAACATAAGTGATGTTTTTTTCTCTTTTCTAACACATCGCTTTCATGTCCGATTTAGAAGCGAATGAATTCCAACCTTTTAAAATCCTTATGTTATTTTGCGACGCGAGATCAGTTTGATCTAGGTTGCCGCCTGGATTGAACACTTGATTTGTTCTACAAGAAAAATCGGTTGATTCAAATTCGATGTTCTGAAAGCGTTGCAAAACCCGTAAGATATGTTTATAAATATACTGTATATACAT
>NZ_JBGIWG010000028.1:0-15330 GCF_041320715.1 Enterobacter sp. KB-221C9 | reverse complement strand
TTTTTTTTTTTTTTTTTTTTTTTTTGGGGGGGGGGCGGGCCCCCCACCCCCAAAAAAAAAAACCCCGTCGCGGGCGCGGGGGGCCCCCCCCCCCCCCCCCACCCGGCGAAAATCACCTCACATGCCGATCTTAACCGGCATCCCCGACCGCCGCTCCAGTTCAGCGCCCGCGCCCTCGTTTATCAGCTGCGTTCGCTGCGCGGCTGAAATGGGAAGAGGCACTTTCCGGGTTGACTCAAATTCCGCGCGGTTACGTGATAATGGCTCGTGAACCTCCACCCAGCGGCTGCCGTCCGGCTCGGTGGTGACTTTAACGGGCCGATCGATAAGCTGCACGCGGGTTCCTACGGGAACGTTATCGAAAAGGTATTTGATGTCGTTATTACGCAGACGAATACAGCCCTGGCTCACCCGCAGCCCGATGCCAAAATTCGAGTTTGTGCCGTGAATGGCATAGAGCCTGCCGATATAAATCGCATACAGCCCCATCGGGTTATCCGGCCCGGCGGGCACGAAAGCCGGAAGCGTTTTACCTTCTGCCGCATACGCACGGCGCGTATTCGGCGTCGGAGACCAGGTTGGCCCCTCCTGCTTACGCTCAACGGCCGTCACCCAGTTGCGCGGGGTTTCGCGCCCGGCCTGACCGATGCCGATGGGCAATACTTCAACGGTGTTACCGCCTGGCGGGTAGTAGTAAAGGCGCATTTCCGCCGCATTCACGATAATGCCCTCGCGGACGGTGTCAGGCAAAATCAGCTGCTGAGGTATCACCAGCCGGGTGCCGGATTTAGGCAAAAAAGGATCCACGCCCGGGTTTGCTTCCAGCAGGTTGCTCAGCCCCTGTCCGTACCGCGCGGCAAAGGCTTCCAGAGGCAGCGTGTTGCCTTCGGGAACGGTGAGGACAATTGGTTTTCCCACCAGACGACTGCCTTCCGGTGGAAGTGTATAAGTTACGGCAAACGCACCAGGTACAGCGGCACACAGCGTAAGGACGAACCAGGTAAGTCGAATCATAATTTCCTGTGCTCAAAAAAGAGAAAGCCCGGGCTCAGGCAGGCTTTCTCAGTTTACGCTATCACGCCTCGGTTTTGCGCCACCTGCGCGTTAACACTTTTTCCGCCTCGACAATAAGGAACATCACAAAACCAATCAGGAAGGTGATGACCCAGTAGCGGAACGGCAGCGCTTCGGTGCCAAACAGCATCTGCATGAACGGTGCGTAAATGATAAGAAGCTGTAGCGCCAGCAGTACGCCGCTCACGATCCAAATCCCTTTGTTCGCCAGCAGGCCTTTGCTCAGCGAGAAGCCGTCATTAACGCGGCAGTTGAGCATGTAGAACCACTGCGCCGTTACCAGGGTTTGCAGCAGCACGGTGCGGATAAACTCCGCCGAGTAGCCGCGCGGCTGTAGCCAGGCTTCCAGCACGAAGGCGCTAATGGCAATCATCAGACCGACAAACACCACGCGCCAGATAGCATAGCCGTCCATCACATGGAGATTCGCCTTGCGCGGTGGCCGGTTCATGATGTCCTTCTCACCCGCTTCAAATGCCAGGCCAAACGACAGCGTTGCCGACGTCGCCATGTTCATCCACAGGATCAGGACCGGCGTCAGCGGGATAAGGTTCCCCGCCAGCAGCGCGATGATGATCAGCAGGGCCTGCGCGATGTTGCTGGGAATAACGAACAGAATGGTCTTTTTCAGGTTATCGTAAACCCGACGTCCCTCGTGCACCGCGCTGGCAATGGTGGCAAAGTTGTCATCCGTTAACACCATGTCGGCGGCTTCCTTGGTGACTTCCGTCCCCTTAATCCCCATGGCGATACCCACATCCGCCCGCTTGAGCGCCGGGGCATCATTTACGCCATCCCCGGTCATGCCCACGACTTCCTGTTTACTTTGCAGGGCCTGCACAAGGCGGAATTTATCCTCGGGACTGGTTCGGGCGAAAATATCGTACTGCTGCGCGGCGTCGCTCAGCTGACGATCGTCCATCGCCTCCAGCTCACGTCCGGTGATAGCGCTTGCGGCGTTACCAATCCCCAACATTTGCCCAATGCTCATGGCCGTTTGCGGGTGGTCGCCGGTGATCATTTTCACGCGGATCCCGGCCTGCAGACAGTCGGCAATGGCGGTTATGGCCTCCGGACGCGGCGGGTCCATCATTCCTGCAATACCCAGCAGGATCACGCCATCATGCAGGTCCGGGTGATCCAGCTCGCGCTGCCCCTCGCGGGCAGGTTTCCAGGCCGCAGCCACCATGCGCAACCCTTCCCGGGCATACTCTTCAATCTTCCCTTCCCAGTAAGGCTGATCGAACGGCTGCAGTCCGTCATTCGTTTGCTGGTACTGGCAGAGGCGGAACAGGACGTCCGGCGCGCCGGTAATTAAAATCACCTCTTCATCGCCCAGCCGGTACAGCGTGGACATGTATTTATACTGCGAATCAAATGGGATTTTGCTGCGCATTTCGGTATCAAGCGGTGGAAGCGGAATTTTCGCCGCCAGCACCTTCAGCGCGCCCTCGGTTGGTCCCCCGGTGATTTTCCACAGCCCCTGCTCGTCTTTAATCAGCTGGCTGTCATTACAGAGGTCGATGGTGCGCAGGTAGCGTTCCAGCAGGGAACCCTGCGTCACGCTGACGGGCGTCGGGTCATCTACGGGGTGAATATTTCCCACCGGTTCGTAGCTGTCGCCCTCCACGCGATAGGTCGTATCAGCGGTAATCACCGCTTTGACCGTCATTTCGTTCATCGTCAGGGTGCCGGTTTTATCCGAGCAGATGACCGTCATTGCGCCCAGCGTTTCCACCGTGGGCAACTTACGAATGATGGCCTTGCGACGCGCCATGGCCTGTACGCCAAGCGAAAGGATGATGGAAATGATGGCCGGCAGGCCTTCCGGCACGGCGGCAACGGCGAGGCTAATAAGCGACAGCACCAGTTCAGAAACCGGCATATCCCGGAACAGGAGGCTAAAGACAAACAGCGCCACCATCATCACCAGGATAGTGATGAAGATGGTCTTACCGAGCTTGTCCATCTGCACCATCAGCGGCGTGCGGTGCTTTTCAATGTCGGACATCATCTGATTGATGTGGCCCAGCTCGGTCTCGCCCCCGGTTGCCACCACTACGCCTTTACCGCCGCCGGAGCTGACGGTGGTGCCTGAGTAGAGCAGATTATACCGGTCACCTAAAGGCAGTTCCCCGCTTAGCGCATCGCTGTTTTTCTCAACAACGGTGGATTCGCCGGTCAGAATGGCTTCCTCCACGCGCAGGTTATGCGCTTCAATTACGCGCAGGTCCGCAGGGATACGATCCCCGGCGCGGATCACCACGATATCACCCGGGACCAGCGCCGTGGTGGGGATCGTTTCATGATTCCCCTGTCGTACCACCACGGCTTCGCTGGAGAGCATATTGCGAATACTCTGCAACGATTTTTCAGCATTGCTCTCCTGGATATGGCCAATCAGCGCGTTAATGATGGCAACCCCAAGGATCACAAACATGTCTACCCAGTGGCCCATAAACAGCTTAAGCAACGCGGCCACCAGCAGAACGTAAATCAACACGTCGTTAAAATGCGCCAGGAAGCGCAGCCAGGCGGGTTTACCCTTTTTTTGCGGTAACGCGTTCTCACCATGCTGCTGAAGTCGGGCTGATGCCTCAGTGCCGCTAAGGCCTTCCAGGGTGGAGTGGATATTCGACAGGGTTTCGTCAACGGTTTGTTGATAATACGGACGTTCAGGTTTTCCTGTTTTCATCGTTCCTTCCTCAGGTTCTATTCAGAAATCACCTTGCTTCTCTGTAATTAACGAATAACGAAAACAGGAACATGTGCGTAACGAACAATACTTGCCGCCTCTGATCCTAACAAATGAGTTTGAATATTTGGATTTCGCGAGCCGACAATAATCGCGCCGACGGTAAGTTCATCCGCCAGCTTAATAACCTCATCACGAACGTTCCCGCTACGGACGTGGAGATGAACACGCTCTTCTGGCAGATTCACTTTTTTGACCAGGTCAGACAGCTTTTCTTTCGAATTATTAATCATATATTCATCCATTTTGCGCGCATCTGAAATAAAACCACGCGTCAGTTCGGCTGAAAATTTGGGCATGACGTGCAGCAAATGAATGTCACCCGATGCGCTTTGCGCCAGAAACTGTGCATGCTGCAACGCTTTATCCGCCAGGCTTGTCTCGTAGACATCCACCGGAACGAGAATGTTTTTATACATATCGAGCATCCTTTTTATAACCAACACGAGAGTGAATGAAGCAAAAAAACGCATTAAATGCAGGGGGTTGCCCTTAATGCCAGTTACGGTAAAAAGAGATGAATAATATTAAACGTAGCACAGGAATATCAGGTTTAGCGCTTCCCCACTGATAATGGTTATTTAACATTTATCTTTTCGCCGACTATGCTCATAGTCAGCCACCGCTTCCGGCTCACGGAGGAATGTATGTATGGTTTAAGCCTGATCCGCCTGGGTATGTTTATTGCGCTTGCCATTATCGCCAGCACGGCGATTGGTTTATTTACCTATATGGTCGTCACTGTTCTGGCAGAATAGTGTCACCCCTGTCCAGGTGATGGAATAAATAAAACAGTTATTTATTAGGGGAATACAGTGAACCGCTACCTCTCTCTTTTACCGTTCGTTTTGTTAACGCTCACGGCGTGCGACCCAAAACCCAAGCAAGCCGCCCCCCTGCCCAGGATGGTAAAAGTGGCGGAGGTGACGGTTCCCGGTCACGCCCAGCAGCGCGTTTTCCCCGCCCGCATTGAATCGGGCGATGCCACAGACCTTTCCTTCAAGCGCGCAGGTCAAATTGAAGCGCTCGATGTTCGTCAGGGTGCCGTCATCAAACAGGGGCAACAGCTTGCCAGACTGAACGCCCGTGAAGCCCAGCAGCGGGTTAACGACAGACAAACGGCGGCGACGCTGGCCCAGAGGCAGTTCGACCGCTTCCAGACGCTGGCGGGCCGCCAGGCGATTTCGAAAGCAGAAATGGACGTGCAGCGCGCAAACCGCGATTCGGCGAATGCGGCGCTGCAGATTGCCCGAGAAGAGCTGAATCAGATGACGCTCGTCGCGCCCTTCAGCGGGACGGCGGCCAGCGTACACGTGCGAAACCATCAGGTGGTGTCCCCCGGCCAGCCCATCGCGACGTTAACCCGCACCGACCTGCTGGACGTGGTGTTCAGCATCCCTGAAAACCTGTTTAAGACCTTTGATATCCGCAACGCGCAGTATCGCCCTGTAGTGAGAATTAACGCCATTCCGGATCGGGAATTTACCGCCGTCTACAAAGAGCACTCGGGCAGCAGCGACAGCAATACCCTGACCTGGCAGGTGATACTGACCATGCCGCGGCCCGATGATTTTCCCGCCGTCGGTGGCGTAAGCGGTACGGTGACCATCAATTTGACCAACCTCCCGGCTGGCGCGGACGCTCAGGCGCTGGTCGTACCGGTTGAGGCAGTCTTTAACCCGGACAACAGCCCGCGCAATGAGCCGCACGTCTGGGTCGTAACGGGCGAAGGCGACACGCTCCACCTTGAGGACCGCAAGGTCAGCGTCGGGCAAGTGAGTACCGAAGGCGTGGTGATTACCAGCGGGCTTAAGGCGGGCGAGCGCGTGGTGGCCGCAGGCGTTGGGGAGCTCCATGCTAACCAGCCGGTGCGTATCTGGACGCGTGAACGGGGACTGTAATGGATATCTCTCGTCAATTTATTAATAACCCTGTTCGCGTCTGGCTAACGATCCTGCTGCTGGGCATTGGGGGTATTTTCGCCCTGTTGAATATCGGCAGGCTGGAAGATCCCGCCTTTACCATCAAAACTGCAGTGGTAGTGACTCACTACCCCGGTGCATCCGCTCAGCAGGTTGAAGAAGAGGTGACGCTTCCGCTGGAGAATGCCCTTCAGCAGCTGCCTTATCTGGACAACGTGAGCTCCATCTCGTCAAACGGCCTGTCGCAAATCACCGTTAACATCGCTTCTCGCTATCACTCGAACGAGCTGCCGCAGATTTGGGATGAACTGCGCCGCCGCGTGGGCGATGCCTCGCGCCAGTTCCCGCCCGGCGTCGTCACGCCCTTCGTGAATGACGATTTCGGCGATGTGTTCGGCTTCTTCTTCGCCATTTCCGGAGATGAATTCAGTAATCCTGAGCTGGTGAGATATGCGGAGCAGCTGCGCCGGGAGCTGATTCTGATCCCCGGCGTCGCGAAGGTTGCCATCGGCGGGGCGATTAGCCAGCAGGTCAACATTGATATCTCCCTGACCAAAATGGCCGCGCGCGGCATTACGCTGAACCAGCTTTCCGCCCTGCTGAGCAGACTTAACGTCGTTTCCAGCGCCGGAGAAATTACCTCCGGCACCGAATCCATTCGCCTGCACCCGACCGGTGAGTTCGAGAATCTTGATGAACTGGCGGATATCATCATCACGCCTTCCGGCACCGGGGCGGCGACGCGTCTGCGGGATATCGCCACGCTGTCGCGCGGGCTGAACGAATCGCCAGCCAGTATCTACCATGCCAACGGCAAAAAAGCCGTCACCATGGGCGTCTCGTTTATTCCCGGCGTGAACGTTATCGACGTGGGCCACGCGCTGGAGGCGAAGCTAAACCAGATGTCGGCGGAAAAACCGGCGGGCATACAGATAGACCTGTTTTACGATCAGGCAGCCGAAGTGGGCCACTCTGTTAATGGTTTTATTATTAACTTCCTGATGGCGCTGGCGATTGTCATCGGCGTGCTGCTGATCTTTATGGGCGTGCGCAGCGGGATCATCATCGCGTTTTCTCTCGCGCTTAACGTGCTGGGCACGCTGCTGATTATGTATCTGTGGGGCATTGAGCTACAGCGCATCTCGCTCGGGGCGCTGATTATCGCCCTCAGCATGCTGGTGGATAATGCCATCGTGATTGTCGAAGGGGTGTTGATTGCCCGACAGCAGGGCTCTCCGCTGTTAACCGCCGTGAACTACATCATACGCCGCTCCGCCCTGCCGCTGCTGGGGGCGACGGTGATTGCCATCCTGGCATTTGCCCCTATCGGGCTGTCGCAGGATTCCACCGGGGAATACTGTAAATCCCTGTTCCAGGTGCTGCTGATTTCCCTGATGCTGAGCTGGTTCTCGGCGCTCACCCTCACCCCGGTCCTGATTAAGTGGTGGTTGTTTAAAAACGACAGCGCGCCTGATAAAACCGACGAGTCAGATCCTTACGACAAACGTCTCTACCGCCTCTACCAGCGCCTGCTTAACACGCTGCTGCACCATAAGGCACCGACGCTCATTGTGATGGCTGCGCTGCTGGCGGCGTCTGTCTGGGGCTTCGGCGCCGTACGGCAAAACTTTTTCCCGTCGTCTAATACGCCGATTTTCTTTGTCGACCTGTGGTTACCCTACGGTACCGATATCAAGTGGACTGAGAAAATGACCGGCGATATTGAAAAAACGATCAATGGCCAGCCAGGCGTGGAGACCACCGTCTCAACCATTGGTCAGGGAAGTATGCGGTTTATTCTGACCTACAGCGGACAGCGCCAGTACGGCAACTATGCGCAGATCATGGTGCGCATGGACGACCAGCGCAACATCTCTGCCCTGACGCGCCACGTTGACGAGTACATCGCGCGAAACTATCCGCAGGTCAACGCCAGCACCAAACGCGTGATGTTTGGCCCCTCCGGCGACAGCGCCATTGAGGTGCGCATTAAAGGCCCGGATCCTGACAGGCTGCGCCTGATAGCCAGCCAGGTGGACGACATCCTCACCCGTGACCCGGCCACGGGCAGCGTCAGGAACGACTGGCAAAACCGCAGCAAGGTGATCCGCCCACAGTACGTTGCCGCCCTGGGCCGCGAACTTGGCGTAGATAAGCAGGACGTGGATAACGCGCTGGAGATGAACTTCTCCGGCAGCCGGGCGGGGCTGTACCGGGAAGGCAGCGACCTGCTGCCCGTGGTGGTGCGCCCGCCTGAGAGCGAACGGCTGGACGCCAATCACCTGAACAACGTGCTGGTGTGGAGCCAGACGCGGCAGCAGTATATCCCGCTAAGTAACGTCGTCAGCCGCTTCTCGCTGGAGTGGGAAGATCCGCTCATCCTTCGCCGCGACCGCTCGCGGGTGCTGACGGTGCAGACCGATCCCGACCCGCTGAGCCAGCAAACCTCCGGGGACATTCTCGCCCGCGTGAAGCCGCAGATTGATGCCCTTCCCCTGCCGCACGGCTACAGCATTGAATGGGGGGGCGACGCGGAAAACTCCAGTGAAGCGCAGCAGGGGCTATTCACTACGCTACCTCTCGGGTATCTGGTGATGTTTGTCATTACGGTTCTGATGTTCAGCTCGGTAAAAAATACCGTTGCTATCTGGCTCACCGTACCGCTGGCGCTGATTGGCGTGACGCCGGGATTTTTACTTACCGGCATTCCCTTTGGCTTTATGGCGCTGATTGGTCTGCTGAGCCTGAGCGGCATGCTGATCCGCAACGGCATCGTGCTGGTGGAAGAGATCGAACAGCAGAAAACGCAAAAGGATCAGCACAGCGCGATCGTGTACGCCGCGACCTCGCGCCTGCGCCCCATCCTGCTCACCGCGTTCACGACCGTACTTGGCCTGGCTCCGCTGCT
The DNA here is from genome assembly GCF_041320715.1 of Enterobacter sp. KB-221C9. Lineage (NCBI taxonomy): Bacteria > Pseudomonadati > Pseudomonadota > Gammaproteobacteria > Enterobacterales > Enterobacteriaceae > Enterobacter > Enterobacter sp. KB-221C9. The sequence goes on along the minus strand of NZ_JBGIWG010000028.1, from coordinate 6,671 downwards.
GCTGGACGTTTTCTTCCAGAGCATGGCCGTTGTGATTATGTTTGGACTGGGGTTTGCTACAATCCTGACGCTGCTGGTACTCCCCGTGATCTATGCGTGTTTCCATCGTAAGGACGAAGCCAAACAACAATGAATGCGACAGGGCTGAATATTATCAAGACGCTGGGCTGTATGACGGCGGTCACCTTCTTTACCATCTACAACACCTGGGATCATTATGATTATGACTATCACTGGATCCTGGGGTTTTTAACCTTTATCTCGACGATTGCCACACCGCTGTTTTTTGTCGTTGCGGGCTATCTCGACGGACAATCACGGCACGGCACCCGCTGGCAGCTGGGTAAAATTAAAAGTCTGGTGATTGTTTTTCTGTTCTGGATAACGATCTACTACCTGTGGGAACCCTATCAGCGCGGGTATTTAATCCAGCCCTGGTTCGTGTTTGCCTTTGTGGTGATTTACACCTTCCACCCGGTGGTGGAGTGGCTCAGCCAGCGGCGAGCGCTGTTCTGCGGCGCGATTGCCGCCCTGCTGCTCTTTTCCTACGGATACGATCTGCTTTCGGCGCTTTATCCTGAAAAGCACGCCCTTTCGCTTTCACCGCAGTATCGGCTGTGGACGTGGCTGCTGTTTTATCTGACGGGGCAACTCTTCTGCGATCCGAAAGTCGCCGAGTGGATTAGCCGCAAAAATGTCGTCAGGGCAGCGGTTGTCGCCATCCCGTTTATCTATCTCTTCACCTGGTTTTACGAGCGCCACTTCTTCTTCGCGCTGTTCAAGGCGGACAGAAACGCCTTTATTCTCACCGGCTCGCAGATCTACATCCTGATTATTGCCCTGGTGATTGCGGCGAACGGCGTGCGCTTTCGCCGCAACGCTGAATTTAAGGAGTCCATTCTGGCCGCCATCAGCAAAACGATGACAGGCGTGTACATTGTGCACTACTCGGTGTTTCATCTGCTGACGGCGCTGATACCGGTGACCTCTCTCGGTATGAAGCTGGCGCTGATTGTGCTCACGTTCGTCACCTCTGTTCTCTTCTCCATGCTGGTATTGTCTAACGCCGTGGCTAAAAAGGTGATCACTCTTTAGAAGCCTAAGCGCAGCCAGGCAAAGAGCACGTTGCCGTTGTTATACGTCCCGGGAATATAGGTGAACTGAACGGTAACGCGCTTATACCCGGCCGAAAACAGCGGGAAAATGAACGGTAGCGGGACATAGTTTGCAAAATCATCTCGCGCCGTGATGCCCGCTGCGGCACCGAGCCCCAGGCGGAAATCTTTGGCATTATCCAGATACCAGCCCTTCTCCCAGCCGTAGCCCATCGCGGGCTGCCATTCGTTGTGCGAGTCCTTGAACATCATCGCAAACAACGCGCTCCAGTTGCCCTCTTCGTTATAGCGGGAAACGCCCAGCCCGCCGCCCCACGGCATTTCATTGTAATTGTCCGTTTTTTCTTTGTCGTACATAAAGCGAGCGTGCCAGCTCAGGAACGGCAGGTACAGGTCGTAACGCTGAGGCTCTTCCCAGGTCCGGGAGATATCGTCCGTCAGCGCATTCCACCAGCCGCTGATGCGTTGCTCACCATAGACGTTGGGCTCCGCGTTAAGCGGTGCGGCGAATAAAAACAGGACCATCCAGAATGCCGAAAAAGTGCGTTGCATCGTTTTCCCTCAGCTTAAGCCACGCAGCGGTATCTATTACTGTAATCCATTCAGCACTAACCGGAGCCAAACAGACTGATTTATCTCGAGGCAGGGAAAGATGAAATTTTTTTATTCAGCGCCTTCCGGAAAGATAAAAACGTTTTCTCAGGCGTTTTGTCGCGGTAGTCTCATAGGTTCCGTTGATACGACGGCTGCTTTGTGAGTGACCTTTTCTTATACCAATAATTAAAAAATCAGTACGGACAGGACAACTATGGACTCCACCCTCATCTCCGATCGTCCCAACGAGGAGACACCTTCGCTCAATCGTGCCCGCCGCGCGGCCTTAGGCAGCTTCGCGGGTGCCGTCGTCGACTGGTATGATTTTCTGCTTTACGGCATCACTGCCGCCCTGGTGTTTAACCGCGAGTTTTTCCCTCAGGTCAGCCCCGCGATGGGCACGCTCGCCGCGTTTGCCACCTTCGGCGTCGGCTTTCTGTTTCGCCCGCTGGGCGGGGTGATCTTCGGCCACTTCGGCGACCGTCTTGGCCGCAAGCGCATGCTGATGCTCACCGTCTGGATGATGGGGATCGCCACCGCGCTTATCGGTATTCTCCCCTCGTTTGCCTCTATCGGCTGGTGGGCGCCGGTACTGCTGGTCACCCTGCGCGCCATTCAGGGCTTTGCGGTAGGCGGCGAATGGGGCGGCGCGGCGCTGCTGTCCGTTGAGAGCGCGCCGAAGAACAGGAAAGCGTTTTACAGCAGCGGCGTACAGGTCGGGTACGGCGTCGGCCTGCTGCTTTCCACCGGGCTGGTATCGCTAATCAGCCAGCTCACCACCGACGAGCAGTTCCTGAGCTGGGGCTGGCGCATTCCGTTCATCTTCAGCATCATGCTGGTCATCGCCGCGCTGTGGATCCGTAACGGGATGGAGGAGTCGGCTGAGTTCGAAAAGCAGCAGGAAAAACCGGCCACGAACACACGTCTTCCGGTCATGGAAGCCCTCGTCCGGCACCCTGGCGCTTTTCTGAAAATTATCGCCCTGCGCCTGTGCGAACTGCTGACGATGTACATCGTCACCGCGTTTGCCCTGAACTACTCGACGCAGAATCTCGGTCTGCCGCGCGAGCTGTTCCTGAATATTGGCCTGCTGGTCGGCGGGATCAGCTGCCTGTCTATCCCCTGCTTCGCCTGGCTGGCGGACCGGTTTGGCCGTCGTCGCGTTTACATCACCGGGGCGCTGATTGGCACCCTCAGCGCCTGGCCGTTCTTTATGGCGCTTGAGGCGCAGTCGATCTTCTGGATTGTCTTCTTTGCCATCATGCTCGCGAACATCGCTCACGATATGGTGGTCTGCGTGCAGCAGCCGATGTTTACTGAACTGTTCGGGGCAAGCTACCGCTACAGCGGCGCGGGCGTGGGCTATCAGGTGGCAAGCGTGGTCGGCGGCGGATTTACGCCGTTTATTGCCGCCGCGCTGGTAACCTTCTCCGGCGGCAACTGGCACAGCGTGGCGATTTATCTGCTGGCCGGCTGCCTGCTGTCGGCGGCGACGGCGCTGCTGATGAAAGAGACGAGCCACAGCTGATCTCCCTTTTGTTTCACAGGCGTGTGACATACTATCGGGTAGAGTCGCACACCTGTGGAACAAGGAGACAGAGATGAATAATAAGGGCTCCAGCCTGACCCCGGCTCAGGCGCTGGAAAAACTCGACGCGCTGTATGAACAGTCCGTCAACGCGCTGCGCAGCGCCATCAGCGAATATATCGAAACAGGGAAACTTCCCGATGAAAAGGCCAGAACCGCGGGCCTTTTTGTTTATCCATCGCTCTCTGTGACCTGGGACGGCAGCGCCAGCACCACCCCAAAAACCCGCGCCTACGCCCGTTTTACCCACTCGGGCTGCTACAGCACCACCGTCACCCGTCCTGCACTGTTCCGCCCGTATCTTGAAGAACAGCTCACGCTGTTGTACCAGGATTACGGCGCGCATATTCACGTTGAGCCCTCGCTGCATGAGATCCCGTATCCCTACGTGATTGACGGCTCGGCGTTAACGCTTGATCGCTCCATGAGCGCGGGGCTGACCCGCCACTTCCCGACGACGGAACTTTCACAGATTGGCGATGAGACGGCTGACGGGATTTATCACCCGGCAGAATTTTCTCCCCTGTCGCACTTCGATGCCCGCCGGGTCGATTTCTCCCTGGCGCGCCTGCGCCACTACACCGGTACGCCAGTCGAACATTTCCAGCCGTTCGTGCTCTTTACCAACTACACCCGCTACGTTGACGAGTTTGTCCGCTGGGGCTGCAGCCAGATCCTCGACCCGGAAAGCCCGTACATCGCGCTGTCCTGCGCGGGCGGGATCTGGATCACCGCAGAGACCGAAGCGCCCGAGCAGGCCATTTCCGACCTGGCGTGGAAAAAGCACCAGATGCCCGCCTGGCACCTGATCACCGCCGACGGTCAGGGCATCACGCTGATCAACATCGGCGTTGGCCCGTCAAATGCCAAGACCATCTGTGACCATCTCGCGGTACTGCGCCCGGACGTGTGGCTGATGATTGGCCACTGCGGCGGCCTGCGCGAAAGCCAGCTGATTGGCGACTACGTGCTGGCCCACGCCTATCTGCGTGATGACCACGTGCTTGATGCGGTGCTGCCGCCGGACATCCCAATCCCGAGCATCGCGGAAGTCCAGCGCGCGCTGTACGACGCCACCAAAGAGGTCAGCGGCATGCCGGGCGAAGAGGTTAAACAGCGCCTGCGCACCGGTACGGTCGTCACAACGGATGACCGCAACTGGGAGCTGCGCTACTCCGCCTCCGCGCTGCGCTTCAACCTGAGCCGCGCGGTGGCGATTGATATGGAGAGCGCCACTATCGCCGCGCAGGGGTATCGCTTCCGCGTCCCTTACGGCACGCTGCTGTGCGTCTCCGATAAGCCGCTGCACGGTGAAATTAAGCTGCCGGGCCAGGCCAACCGTTTCTACGAAGGGGCTATCTCAGAGCATCTGCAGATTGGTATTCGCGCCATTGATTTGCTGCGGGCAGAAGGTGACAAGCTCCATTCCCGCAAGCTGCGCACCTTCAACGAGCCGCCGTTCCGCTAATAACGATAAGGAAAAACAATGTCCAGCACATCACCGCTCTCTGCCCTGCGCCACTGGCTTGAGGCCAGCCATCTCGACGGGATGATCGTCCCGCGGGCGGATGCCTGGCAGAGCGAATACTGCGCGCCCTACGACGAAAAGCTGGCCTGGCTGACGGGCTTTGACGGTTCGGCTGGCGTCGCGCTGGTGCTGAAAAACAAAGCGCTGCTGTTCGTCGACGGGCGCTATCAGGTTCAGGCTCGCGTTCAGGTCAATACGGATGAGGTTGAGATCCACCACCTGCACAACGAGCCGCTGGCAGAATGGCTTGCAGAAAACGCTGAGGCCGGGACACGCATCGGTTTTGACGCGCTGCTGATGACAAATTCAGAATTTGAGCAGCTGTCTGCCACGCCGTGCGAGCTGGTGCCTCTGAAAGCCTCGCCGTTTGATACGCTATGGACTGACCGCCCTGCGGCACCAGCGGGGCTTATCCGCGAGATGCCCGTTGAGATCAGCGGTGAAAGCAGCGCAGAAAAACGTCAGCGCGTCGCCGCCGTGCTGGCCGCAAACAGTGCTGATTATCTCGCCGTCACCCTGCCGGATAACATCGCCTGGCTGTTAAACGTGCGTGGCGCGGATATCCCTTACAGCCCGGTACCGCTCTCCTTTGCCCTTCTTGGTCGTGACGGTCACGTTGAGTGGTTTGTTAACGACAATAAGCTCAGCGCCCTGCCTGACGATGTGCGCAGTGCGTTCACCATTGCGCCGCAGGATACCTTTATTGAACGATGCCAGCAGATTGCTGAAGGCAAACGGGTGATGATTGATGCCGATTCCGCGCCGGTGGCCCTGCGCTTCGCCATTGAGCCACGGGGAGAAATTGTCTGGCGAACAGACCCCATCCCCCTGATGAAAGCGACTAAAAACCCGGTCGAGCTGGCAGGCTATCGCGAGTGCCATCACCAGGACGGGGCCGCGTGGGTCAACTTCCTCGCCTGGCTGAGCCGTGAAGTGCCGCGGCGCGAGGCGGCAGGACAACCGCTCACCGAGCTGGACGCGCAGGCGCAGCAGCTTGCGTTCCGTCAACAGCAGCCTGGGTTCATCGAGCAGAGTTTTGCGACCATCTCCGCCTCTTCGAGCAATGCGGCGATGTGCCACTATCATTCGAGCGAGGCCAGCAATAAGCCCATCGGCCATGACCATTTTTACCTGAACGATTCCGGCGGTCAGTATGTTAACGGCACCACCGACGCCACGCGCACGCTGGCGTGGGGGAAAGTCGATCCGCAGCAGCGCCTGCACTACACTGCCGTGCTGAGAGGCTTCCTGTCGCTCATTACCCTGCAGTTCCCTTCCGGGACTCAGGGGCATCAGCTGGATGCGTTTGCGCGTCGCCCGCTGTGGGAGATGGGGCTGGATTACGATCACGGCACGGGGCACGGCGTGGGGCACCAGCTGCTGATCCATGAAAACCCGCATCGCATCGCCAAAAAGGTCAACCCGTGGCCGCTGGTGGCGGGCAATATCATGACTATCGAGCCGGGCTACTATCTGGGCGACAGCCACGGTATTCGTATTGAAAACCAGGTGGAGATTGTGGAGAGTCGTCCGGGGTTCTGTAGATTTGCCTCGCTGACGCTGATCCCGATCGACCTAAGCCAGGTTGAGCTGCATCTGTTGAGCGAGCAGGAAAAGCAGTGGCTGGATGCGTATCACCGGCAGGTACGCGAGGCGCTCTCACCTCTGGTGAATAGCGATGCGCGTCCGTGGCTGGTGGAAGCGACGGCGCCGATTCGTATGAACGGATAGTGCGGCTTTTGCCGGGTGGGGGGGGGGGGGGGGGGACGCGCCCCCCAGATCAGGGGGTGTTTTTTTTGGGTGGGGGCGACGCCCCCCCCCCCAAGAAAAAAAATAACAAAAAAAA
>NZ_JBGIWG010000027.1:0-16850 GCF_041320715.1 Enterobacter sp. KB-221C9 | reverse complement strand
GGCCTGATTATCAAATCACGGAGAAAGAATTGCTGGCGGCCTGGGTATTATTCGCCAATCAGTTGCTCAAATATGGCTATGCTATGGCTGATTTATGAGGGGATCCTTCAGTGCTGAACGTCTTCCGTTCGAGGTACAACTGGACGATGTGGCTGGGCGCGCTGATAACGTCTTTGCTGTTTGCCGCCGTGCATATGCAGTATCAGAACCTGCTGACCCTGGCAGAAATGTTCCTGGTGGGGCTGATTACATCAGCTGCCCGGATCAGAAGTGGCGGCCTGCTGCTGCCGGTATTGCTGCATATGGAAGCTACCGCGCTGGGTTTACTGTTGGGCTGAAAGTTATATTTTTATTAAATATTGTGCGTTAAAGGCTGGTATGTTTTTTTGTGAATGTTATATTTAAATATAACTTTTATGGAGGTGAAAAATGCATACCACTCGACTGAAGAAGGTTGGCGGCTCAGTCATGCTGACCGTCCCACCGGCACTGCTGAATGCGCTGTCGCTGGGTACAGATAATGAAGTTGGCATGGTCATTGATAATGGCCGGCTGATTGTGGAGCCGCACAGACGCCCGCAGTATTCACTGGCTGAGCTGTTGGCACAGTGCGATCCGAACGCTGAAATCTCGGCAGAAGAACGTGAATGGCTGGATGCGCCGGCGGCTGGTCAGGAGGAAATCTGACATGGAAAGAGGGGAAATCTGGCTTGTCTCGCTTGACCCTACCGCAGGTCATGAGCAGCAGGGAACGCGGCCGGTACTGATTGTCACGCCGGCTGCTTTTAACCGCGTGACCCGCCTGCCTGTTGTTGTGCCCGTGACCAGCGGAGGCAATTTTGCCCGCACAGCAGGCTTTGCTGTGTCGCTTGACGGCGCCGGCATACGTACCACCGGCGTTGTGCGTTGCGATCAACCCCGGACGATCGATATGAAAGCCCGCGGCGGCAAACGACTCGAACGGGTGCCAGAGACTATCATGGACGACGTTCTTGGCCGTCTGGCCACCATCCTGACCTGACCCCAGCGTGCCGGCATGAAATATGCCGGCATTGCCTGTTTCCTGAAGCCTGCAATATACTGTATGTATAAACAGTTATTGGAGGCTAAATTATGGCGCTGGATCTCGTTTATCCCCGGCCTTCAGTGGAAGGTGACGCACTCCCTTTTTTTGCCGAGCCCGTTGCGGCCGGCTTTCCCAGCCCGGCCGCAGGCTATGAGGCCAATGAACTTAACCTGCATGATTACTGCGTGCGGCGTCCGGCCGCAACGTACTTCTTGCGTGTGTCCGGCGATTCTATGCGTGATGCCCGCATTCATGATGGCGATGTGCTGGTCGTCGATCGGGCAGAAGAGCCCCGGCACGGCAGCATCGTGATTGCCAGCATCGATAATGAATTTACGGTCAAGCAGCTGCAGCTCCGCCCTTACCCCTGCCTGATGCCGCTGAATCCGGCTTTTCCGCCAATCAGGTTTGATCCGGAGGCGCTGCAGATATGGGGTGTGGTTACGTTCACTGTCATGAGACACCGCCCGTGTACGCCTTAATCGATGTCAATTCGATGTACTGCAGCTGCGAAGAAGCGTTCCGCCCTGATTTACGAGGTCGCCCTGTGGTCGTTCTCAGCAACAACGACGGGGCGCTTGTTGCGGTCAATCGCGCGGCGAAAGCGCTTGGCGTGCGCCGCGGGGAGCCCTATTTCCGCTGCCGCCGCCTGCTGGAACAGCATAACGTTGCCGTATTCAGTTCCAACTACACCCTTTACGCCTCATTCTCCGCCAGATTTGCAACCGTGGTGGAGAGTCTGGCGCCGCGGACATTTGTTTACTCAATTGATGAGCTCTTTGCGGATGCCTCTCATATGGAGGGAGTGATGACGCCGCAGGCGTTTGGCCAGCTTTTGCGGGCTGAAGTGCTGCGCCAGACAACGCTCACCTGTGGAGTCGGCGTCGCGCCAACGAAGACGCTGGCCAAACTGTGCAACCACGCCGCGAAGACGTGGCCTGCCACCGGGGGGGTTGTGGCGCTCAGTGATCCTGTAAGACTGAAAAGGCTGATGAGCCTGGTGTCGGCCGGCGATGTGTGGGGGGTTGGCCATCGTACCGAAAAAGGGCTGGCGACAATGGGGATCAAAACGGCGCTGGCGCTCGCAGAGATGGATATCCGACTGGCACGCCGGCTGTACGGTGTGACGCTGGAACGCACCATCCGTGAGCTGCGTGGCGAGGCCTGCTTTGCCCTGGAAGAAGGTACCGGCGCGAAACAGCAGCTTGTTGTATCCCGTTCGTTTGGATCGCGGGTCACGCAACTGGCGCAGATGCAGCAGGCGGTGACTAAATATGCCACACGGGCAGGAGAAAAGTTGCGCCAGGAAAACCGTCTGGCGAAGGTGGTAACGGTCTTTATCCGCAGCAGTGCTTATGACGCCGGCGGTGTGCCCTACAGTAACCAGGCTACGGAAGTGCTTCCCGTGCCAAGCCAGGATACCCGCGACATCATCGCCGCGGCGCAGCTGGGACTGTCGCGTATCTGGCGTGAGGGCGTGCGGTATGCAAAAGCCGGCGTGATGCTCAGCGATCTGCAGGGATATGAAACCCAGCTGGATCTGTTTTCGCCGGCTGCTGTGCGGCCGGGCAGCGAAAAACTGATGGCCACCATCGACAAAATAAACAGGGAAGGAAGGTCAAGGATCTTCTTCGCCGGAGAAGGTATTGATCCGGAATATGCCATGCGCCGTGAAATGTTGTCCCCGGCCTACACCACGCAGTGGAAGGATATTCCCGCGGCGTTTATGCGATAACAGCGATGTGCAGCCGCTCTTGACGGCGGCTTGTTTTCCCTGGTGTCGGGAACATTAAAACCTCTCCTTACTGCCCGCGTGATAGGGCCGTATTTCCGGCTAATTCCAGATAGTCCCGGCCCTTATCGTGGTGCATAGCCCTCTTCAGCCAGTGCTTTCATGATCTGGTTGATTCCATCCATCATCAGATATGCCTCAATATCTGACGTCGCCAGGCCGCGGCAGTCACTGAATCCCAGACGCTTAACCAGTTGCGCCAGAGCCTGCGCTTCTCTGTGTGTCAGCTGTATATTCACTTCAACGGGTTTTTCGTGGCGAATTTCATCTTTCATGGTCAGAGTCCTTTTTTGATGTTTCGTGAAATGTACCAGGCTTCTTTTGCCTGAGCTACAGCCCAGATCCAGACGAGAGTTGACACAATGCACAGCCCCGTCATGTTCCAGAAATGACCTGTCGTATATTCATGGCTATGAAGCAGGAGGCCGGCGCCGGCCGCCAGGCTCATGACCAGGAAAAGGACGGCTGCGCCGGCGTGATAAATGATGCTGAACATGTAAAACCCCCTTCTGGCGACGGTAGCGCCAGTCTCTGTCTGTATTAAATGGTTGCCGCCTGCCGGGCGTCTGCCTGCATCATGGCGTCAATCAGGGCGCCGGCGCAGGCAATATTCAGGCACGTCATGTTCGATTTCAGGGTCGCCATCATGTCCGCGCGGCTTCTTTTAAGAAACGGCTGCAGCGGACCACGATAGCCCTGTGAGGTCACGATAATCAGCTGAGCGGCCGCATCATGCAGTGCCGGCACGCCGGCCAGAATATCCTGCTCAGCCGCGCTGATATACACGGGTGAACCGGCGATCACAAAGCGATCGTCCGGGCAGCGTTGCATCAGCTCAGCCAGGGAGGCGCAGCGGCCCGCCAGCGGGGGGCGTGCCGTCAGTGAGCCCCAGACGGTCGCCGGCGCGAAGGGCATGGCGTGAAACGTTGCCTCATACGCGACCGCCGGATCGGTATGGTGGCGCAGCCCCAGACCGGCCGACATGGCCCACAGCTCGATGCCCGGCCACCGCGCCGCGATACCGCGGGCACGCAGCCAGTGTGCGCCCCGGTAAAGCTCTCCCGTTTCCAGCACCCTGCCAGGACGGCGGGCGGCCTGGGCGATCAGCCTGTACCAGCCGTCAAAGGCGTCATCAAGGGAAGTGTCGCCCGGAAAAACGGTATCCTCCACGCTGCCCGCCTTGCGCCGGGTACAGGTGGTGATGAGGTGAAGACGTTTGTTCATTCAGGGCCTCCCGGCTCTGGTGCGTCTGTGCCTGCCGCGCGCGGTTCGCCGGGCCGCCGGGCACGCATATCGGGCAGACCCCGGCAGGCATCGTTCCAGTGCGTGCCCCGATCGGGGTTATTGGCCAGCTTACTGATCCAGGTTTCTGACACATTCCAGCGGCGGGCCAGATCCTTCTGCTTCCAGCCTTTCGCCCTGAGCAGTGCCCGCCACTCCTGCGGGGAAAGTGGCGCCGCCGTGATGCCGTCCGCATAACAGGTCGTTTTCATCGCGTGAGGCTCCCGGCCCTAATCCTGCCCCGGCCGTGCCGGCTGGATTTGACGCAGTATTGTTGTTGCCTGCCATCCCGTAAACCCGAAGGTATCGGCCAGTTCGCCGGGCAGTGACGCGGCCAGGCGCGGCAGTTCGTCCGGGGATTCATTGTGAAAGACAAAACAGACCCCCTCATCCCTGATGCGCGACATCAACATCGCAATAAGCCGGTGCAGCCCCTCATGGCTGGCGTGTTCAGTGACCTTTTCAGTAAACCGCCGGGGATTGCTGCAGCTGATGCCCCGGTCGGCCAGGAACGCCAGAAAGCGCTGCAGGAAACCGGGGAGATCCCTGGCGGCCAGGGCGGGTTTCAGCACCGCTTCTGCCTGGGCCTGTGTGAAGCCAAACGCCGCCGCCAGCTCAGGGGAAAAGTCCGGCGTGTCAGCGCTGGCCTCAAAAATGACGCCATCGTTTATGGCCTGCTGCATGTCCGGGGGCATATTCCCGATCATATTTTCACGCACGCCCCATGCACGGCCGGCGCTTTCGGTCAGTCTCTGCGGATCGCTGCAGCTGACGCCCCGCTCCGCCAGGAACGTCAGGAAACGCTGCAGGACGGCGGCGCCGGACCCGGTGCTTTTTCCGCTCCGCCAGGCCGTATTATTTCGACTGACGATGGCAGGATCGACATGTTCGCTGTCTACGATGCTGTTAATGAACGTCACTGACTGTTCTTCGCTGAAATCAAAGTCGCGCTGTAACAGGGACAGCAGCCTGTCATGCCAGTCATCTTTCACGCGACTGGCGGCATTAACCATGAACGTGACGTTCAGTACACCGGCCAGTAAACAGGCAGCCTGGTCGGCCACATACAGGCTGAAGTACTCCAGTACCGCCTGTTCAAATGCAGCGGGATCGCAGCAGACCACTTCCACAGCTCCCAGCGACTGCAGAAACCGCCGGGTGTTTTCGGTCACAGCGTCGGCGGGATTGAGGGCGATGGCGCGGCCGCGCTGTGACTGGATGTCAAATGTGACGATACGCTCCGTGACGGGCATCCGGCCGTGATCGGCGATGAAGCGGTAAAGCTGCTCCACCGCTTCCGTGGCGGTCATCCCCATTGCCTCCAGACGCAGTTCGGCGCGTTTCTTCAGCTGCTCATCGAGACGCACGGTCAGCTGGGCGTTTTTGGCCCGCTTTTTACGTTCAAAAAAACCGGTCATGCTCCTTCCTTTTTGTACAGTCATCTGGCTTTACATAATGTACAGCCATTTGTACCGCACTTTTGCGCGCGGGACCACATTTTTTCGCCGTTGCGGTTTAGCGGTATTCTCCGCAGCGCCGCCACTTATCCACCGTTTCTGTGGATAACGCTATATGTAGTGGCTCCGTCAGCCGGAAACGGCACAAGATATGGTGTCCGCGCCGGCAGCCGCGCGACCGTTCCCCTGCCTTCCTCTCCCTGTTGATTTCGTTTTTTCCGGTATTTACGTTTTTTCCGCAATGGCGGCACCGGCCAAAAGGTATTTTCCGGTGGTTGCGGGCGTAAAAGTCACAGGGTGAAAAGATAAGGGCGCAAATCATCCGGCGGGGTAAATCGTGCGGTCGTCACGCAGCGTGATGATTACCGGTGTGTTGCTTTATTAAATTAGCTTTTAGTGCTAAATCTAAATATTTATAATATACGAATGAAACCTAATTTATTAGAGTGTGGTTATTCAGTAAACAACGGCAAGCGGAGTGAATGGTATGGAATATGAAGCGTACAAGGTTCGCGGCTACGGCTTCGGACTGAAGAAAGAGATCACCGGCGTGCTGGGTCGTTACCCCACGCAGGAAGAGGCGCAGAAGGTCGCGGACGACTACACGCAGGCCTGCCTGCCGGATAACCTGCCGGACAGCTACGATATGGGCATGGTCCGGCCGGTCGCTGCCGGCGAACCTGCCGCCCTCGATACGGACGTTTTTCGCGGTCCGGGCGCGCCGTTCATGATGGATGCCGGCCAGCTAAGCACAGGTCAAACCGTATGCCTGGGCAAAGCGGCGGATGGAAAACGGTTTTATGTCGGCGGGGAGCATTCCGGTGGCCAGTGAACAATGTTTAACAGAGAGGGGGTTATGATGCGTCAGGGGGTGATTTCTGCCGTTATATATTTACTGCTGGCAATGCTGGTCATGATCTACATGCCGGAGGGTTACTCCGCGATTAGCTGGGCCATAGGCGCGGTTGTGGTTGTGACGCTGATTTATATTCGTGCCCGTAAAGGAGAGGATTGATGGCCACCAAGCATATTAATGACGAGCTCTGGCATCGTATTGAAGTTCTGACCGTCCGGGCAAATGCCAGGCAAAACCTGATCCGCCCGGTCAAAGAAGCGGACGTGCTTCATCTGGTTCTGCAGCGTGGCCTGGAGCTGCTTACAGACGACGATCTGCTGCAGCTGGGCAAGTACCGCCGGCCCATAGGATTTGTGCTGCGTCGGCCGGGCATGGAGATGCTGAAGCTGGACACACTGAGTATGGCTGACGCTGCTACTATCCTCATGCGCAGCGGACCGGCAACGCTGTGCATCTGGAGTCGTGACGATATCCTGCGGCAGGCCAGTGAAGCGGTGATCCGCGAACGGCTACCGGAAATGGCCCTGCTGTCGGAGGGGGATGACCGGGCCCGGTTCCAGACGCTGCTGCCTGGCGTCTGGAATGCCGCGAACCGGGGCGAAACGGCCGTGATTTCCCTGCGTGCTGACAATGCGGATCTCGCTATTGCACGCATCACTGACCTGATGTGCGAATCCCTGCTGGGTTATAAGGGGCAGCGGGCATACCGGGCAGGTGAAAACGAACAGGGAGAAGAGTCATGAACATGCGAGGCATTCTTTTTGTACTACTTCTGGGAGGTCCGGAGCAAAAACGTGCAGCAGCTGGACAGTCGTGCTGAGCTGACCGGAGATGAGATCAGTGCAATTCAGAAACTGGCCGCGGACAGTTCTCGGACCGACATTTGATGAAATGAATAAGGATATACAAAAGGAGCCCAACTGGTGAGGAAGGGCTCCTTTTAATTACTAGACGTTTTTACTACTTAACTTTCTGTCGGAGTAAACGGAAAATTAATTTGTTAATCACTGTCAGTATAAGTACCCGATAAACGTGGTGCAACTCCGTATCAGAAATTACCGCCAGTGCTTGAATCCAGCGCCCTGAACAGGGCTTCATGAGCGGCATCCAGAAGGCGTCCAGGCAGAAGGACATCATTCACGCGGTAACTCTGACCGTTCTGTGTGGTCACGGTGAGGTAATATTGATCGTCAAACTGCCTATCGGCACCGATATGCACAATGTTGGACGTGTCGATCCAGCACAGGTTTGTGCCTTCCACAGGATGAAGAGGTTTGATTCGGCCTTTCAGCCATTTCTGCGGGCGTCCCGGCCAGGATTTAATGGTAATGCCGTGCTTATAGTCGCGGGTTCTGGCCACAAAGGCCGCTACTTTATCTTCATCCATCTCTTTTGCTGAGGTGTTCTCCTTGAAGTAGTACGGATTGAGGTTGTATTGCAGCTCTTCAAATAGCTTCATATACGTCACCTGATCATCCAGGCTTTCCCCCTGATTTTTCAGGCTGCTGCCCCAAACTTCTTCCAGATTGGCTTTCAGCGCCAGCGTGACCGCCTCAAATTCTTCCTGATGTTTATCGTAGTAGTTGATATCCATCGCGTCTCCTGTTGTGTTTATGGCGAATTTGCGGAAATAATATACATAAAAAATGTTCAAATATGAACATTTTCAGGCTATAAATACAGGCAGATTATAACAGGCCAGTCCACCAGGATTCGGCCAGGAGCTGAGTACGCATGATAAAGAAACCACTTATTGCCGGCATCATGCTGGTTGTGGCGCACACCGCCGGCGCTGCGCAGGTTGATGATACCAATCTGCAGCAGATTTATACCGAGGCGGGCATTCAGGGTATATGCAGCGCCGGGATGCTGGCTGTGCCGGAAGGGGCCAGAGATGAAGTTGTCCCGCAGAACGTCAGACACCTCCTGGTTCAGTGTGCCTATTTCGACGAGCAGCAGTTGCGCCGGCGTGCCGGCCTTCCGGCTCAGACATTTAGCCACTGGCGTGACCGCAATGCGGTCCTTAATCTGTCGTCTGACCAGGTATCTGATGCGCTCTGGCTGTCAGCGTGGCGTGATTTCCGGGCACAACTGGCCTCGGCCTACCCGGCCCCGGCGGAAAAAAAGGCACAGGGGAAAGAGGCCGTACCCGCCGGCACGAAGCCCGGCACTGAGCATGGGAGTGCGGCGGATTGACCGGCTTTGACTTGATCCTGTGGCGACGGGGCCTGAACTGGACCCAGGAACGCGCCGCGGCTGAGCTCGGTATCAGCCGTACCAGCCTGGTAAAATATGAGGACGGTGAGACAGTACCCCGGACCATACAACTTGCCACCGTCGCGCTGACGCTGAAAGCGGAATGGCCCACCCTGAAAACCATGAGCAAAGACAGGCTGCTGCGGCAGCTGAAGTATGAAGTGCTGAGGATCGATAATGAATGAGTCCATCCATGTTGTCGGCTCTTTTATCCTTGCGGGTATCCTGCTGTATGGCCTCTGGCAGGGTACACGGCGACGCCGGCGCCGGCACGAACGGAAACAGGCCAGCGCGGTACGTGTGATCGATAAAATTAATACGTTTCCGCATTTCGGGCAGAAAATTGCCTATCTGCGCAAGATTGACCCGTTTGTGTTCGAAGAGCTGCTGCTTGAAGGCTTTGAACGCCGGGGCTTTGAAGTGATCCGTAACCGCCGGTATACCGGTGACGGCGGGATTGATGGCCGTGTGAAGATTGATGGCCAGACCTGGCTTATCCAGGCCAAACGCTATACCAGCTATATTGCCGTTGGCCACGTCCGTGACTTCAGCGACCTGCTGAACGCCACCGGTGCCCGCGGTTTTTTCTGCCATACCGGCAAAACGCGCGAAGGCACCAAATCGCTCATTCGCGGAGACAGCCGCATGATCCTGGTCAGTGGCCAGAAGCTGCTAGACCTTATTGCCACCGATGCGCCGTTTATCCCGTATCCGGGATACCGGCCACCGACCGAAATGGTTCATCCTGAACAGGAGACAACATGAAATTCAAAGGATACGTCGCCGCCCTGCCGGCACTGCTGCTGACAGGGTGCGCCATGCTCCCCGGACAGCCCACCGATTATGACCGCTTCTGTAACGTCTCAGGCATCGCCAGCCACGGCGAAACCTACCGTGTCAGTGACAGCCAGGATTTCTGGTTAACCCCGAACGGCCGCTATCTCAGCCAGGCTGAGTACAGCAGTCCGGCAGATACGCTTCAGAAACTGACGGGCGTGGTCAGTGGTGAAGATCCTGACCAGGTGCGGAAGAACGCCGTCAGGGTAAGGGTGTTCCGCGTCGAGAGTGAAAACAGCCATAAAGGTGCGTGCCTGCCTGTGCGTTATGACGATAATGGCGCACAGCGTAAAATGGATTCACTGACTAACGGCCGCCGTATGGTGGTATTCAGTGAAGATGAAGGTCAGTCTGGTCAGCAGATTTACAACAAAAGTCGTGGTACAGGATTCAGTTACAGGTTGTTATGAGTGGATTGAAAGGCCGCCGAATCAGCGCGGATATGTTTGCTATGATGTTAAAAGTATCTGCCGGGCAGCTGGTTTTTGCAGCCCGGCATGACAAGCCTTTACGCGGACTGACCCTACCCCCTTACAGAATCGAAGGCGGGAAAAGCTGGAGCTCGACCGCCTCCACCCGCAGTATGACGTTTGATATGCAGGATGCGGTCGAATTCAGCGAGAAATTTCATAAAATTCAGTCGCCTGACGGCTGATTAGCGGATTTTAAAAAATTGAACACTTTCCCCCTGCAAATTTCCCAGAATTCACGTAGCGACGCCATCGGGACCGGGCGCGTGACATATGCCTACTTCGATTATGCCGATGCGCTGGCGCTGCGGGAGATGGCCAGCCAGGCTGATTTACCCAAATACCTGCTGGCCCCGGAGGTGTCGGTGTTTCTGCGGTATGTGCCAGACCTGCGCCAGCAGGTCCTTTTCGATACCCTCTGGAACACGGGCGCGCGTATTAATGAGGCGCTGGCGCTGACCGGCGCCAGCTTTCAGCTTGACGGTTCCCGGCCGTTTGTCCGGCTGAAGACGCTTAAACAGCGTCAGCGTGGCCGCGGCAGGCCGGGCAAGGATGAAGAGGTGTTCCGTCTTGTTCCTCTGACCGATCCTCAATATGTCAGGAAGGTGCGTGAATTTCTGACCACCCTGCGTATTGGTAAACAGCAGCTGCTCTGGCCGGTGCAGAGTGATAACACGCCGCGTAACTGGATCAGGAAGGCACTGGACCTCGCAAAACGTGACTCTGTCACTTTTAGTATCCCTGTTACCTGCCACACGTTCCGTCACAGCTTCTGTATGCACCTGATCCAGCATGGGGTTCCGCTGAAAGTTGTACAGGCTTATGCCGGGCATTCCCGGCTGGAAACCACAGAAACCTACACGCGCGTGTTTGCGCTCGATGTTGGTCGTCAGTATGGCGTCCGATTCAGCCTGCCAGACAGTCATTTAACGCTCCCGGAATAATCTGTATCCCTCCCTGATATTTCCGTATAAATCTAAATAAATCCCTTTTCTTTCTATGTCAGACCGTTTTCAGGACGGTCTGACCGTCTTTTGTTGATTTTTATTCGGTATTTTTCTGTATTTTTCTATATTGGTGCATCTTTTTGTCTTTACACGTCAGCAGAGATGCGTAATAATCCATTTGAAAGCTGTATTTTTCCTGATTTCTACGGTTTTTTTCTAAATAATGTGAGGTTCAAAATGCGTATTTTTGTTGATGACGGTTCCACCAACATCAAACTGGCCTGGATGGAAGAAGGCGCAGTGAAAACGTTGATCAGTCCGAACAGCTTCAAGCCCGAATGGTCCATGACATTGCTGACAGATTCATCGGTGCCGGCTTCCGCCAACTATGAAATTGACGGGGAAAAGTACAGCTTTGACCAGCTGAGCCCGGATGCCGTGCGCACCACGGAAACACGCTATCAGTACAGTGATGTGAATGTCGTCGCTATCCACCATGCCCTGATGCAGTCTGGCATTGAACCGCAGCCGGTTGATGTTGTGGTGACGCTGCCGCTGGGCGAGTACCTGGATGAAAACGATCAGCCTAATATGGCCAACATCGAGCGGAAAAAAGCGAACGTGAAGCGCGCGGTGGCCGTTCAGGGGCGTGAGAGCTTTACCGTGCGTAAAGTCAGCGTACTGCCAGAGTCGGTCCCTGCAGGCTTCAGTGTGCTGAAGGATCTGGACGATCTGGACTCCCTGCTGATTGTGGATATCGGTGGAACCACGCTGGATATCGCGCACGTTCGCAGCAAAATGTCCGGATTCACCAAGACGCATTGCGATCCTAAAACCGGCGTATCCATCATCACCGAAGCCGTAAAACATGCACTGGATACCAGTGTGAGCACCCGTACCAGTTCGTATTTTGCCGACCGTCTGATCCAGGCGCGAAATGACGAAACGTTTCTTTCCCGTTACCTCCAGAATGCTGACCAGCGGGCCCAGGTGATGAAGGTACTGCATGAGCGGGAAAAAGCCCTGACGCACCGTGTCACCGATTCAGTTGGCCGCTTTGCCGGCTTCACGCACGTCATGGTTGTCGGTGGCGGTGCCAGCCTGGTCGCCGGCGCAGTGAAGCAGGCCACGGGGGTGAGTGACGATCGTTTCTTCGTCAGTGATAACCCGCAATTCGATCTGGTTCTGGGTATGGTGGCAATGAAGGGCTGAGTATGACTGATAACCGTAAGTGCTCGTTTTATATCTACCCGGAGCGCAATGCGGCGGACCGGGTAGCCGACGGCTTTCTTGAGAAACTGCCTCAGAAAGAGCGTGGCCGCGCGATGCGCGCCATGATGCTCTGTGGTGCCGCGTTGATGAAGCAGGACGAACGCCTGCCGTTCCTGATCGCTGAATTCCTGACGGAGAGCACCACGATGCAGGATATTCAGCGGATCATCAGCAGTACGCTGCCGCAGCAGGATACAGGAGAAATGGCGCGTCTGGTTGAGGCGTTTCTGCAGGCCACCGGCGGTGGCAGCAATACGGTGTCGCCGGCAGGCGGCGCTGCGCCGGAAAACAGTCCCGCCGTGGCTCCCGAACCGGCAGCACCGGAGGATAAGAATCTGGAAGAAACCCGTAAGAACGTCCAGCATCTGTTCCCGGATGATGATTAAGGGGGCTGCGTGAAAAAATATGTGCTGTTAACCCTGACCCTCATCGCCGGCGCCGTGGCAGCAAACCCGGTAACAGCGGCCGGCAATATTGCCGGCGATGTCCAGGCGCAAGCTGCGACTGAAGTGAAAACCGGGTTTTCACCCGGCGGGACCGCATTAAATCTGGTTCTGGATTCAATCGACCACGCGCAGCATGAGATTCTGGTTGCCGCGTACAGCCTGACCAGTCGTCCTGTTGCCGGCGCGTTGCGTGCCGCAAAAAAACGGGGCGTATCGGTGGTGGTGGTGGCCGATCGCAAAGCGAACGACAACCGGTACACCGAAGTGAACTTTCTGGCCAATAACCGCGTGGCGGTGCGGATCAACGATAACTACGAGGCCATGCATGATAAATTCATGGTCTTTGACCGCCGCGCCGTATTGACCGGCTCGTTTAACTTCAGCGCCAGCGCAGACAGTCGTAATGCGGAAAATGTGGTGCTGATCAGCGGCGCGCCTGCAGTAACTGAAGCCTACGTGAACGAGTTTTCCCGTTTATGGGACGAAGGAAAGGACGTGGCTCCACGGTACTGACCTACAGCAGCGGCAGAAACTCTGCCGCCTGATTTTTAACTTGATTTATATGGCTCATTCGTCGTATTATCAAGGCTCATTTTTCGGTAGCGCCCCGACTGGCGAAGGAGTAAAACCATGCAATCATTCCCCCTGTTCGTTTCCCGTGTCGTTCCTGTGATCACCCTGAGCCATTGTCTGCGGCAGCGGCGCTGGTCCCTGCACAACACGCCATGCCAGATTGACCTGAGATCAGGTTGTCACCTGCGCTCACAGCCTTTCGGCACGCTATCCAGACGGGAAATAAGCGACCGGCCACCGGCTATGCCCCGCGGTTACTGGTTCAGGCAATGCAGCCGGGATGTCATGTTTACGGGGCGCATCGATCAGGCAGATCCTATGAAACAGGTCTATTACAACGAAGGCTGGAGCGGTCCGAACAAGTATACGTTTGAAGTTTATCAGCTGGAGAACGGGAGTTACCGGGCGCTGGCCCGCAAATGGAATGGCAAAATCAACAAGGTGCAGCAGGAAACGCAGTACCTGTCTGACACGCGGGAGGGGCTGAAGCACCAGGACTATCCCCGCACGCGCCAGGTGAAAATTTTTCTGAATTCAGACTTCTGGGAGAAGGGTAATGATTAAGATGGTTAGCGTCGTTCCGCAGCCGGAAACAGTGAAGACGCTCCGGGAAAAAATGGGCATGACTGAAACCGCATTAGGGGCTGTCATGGGGTACGAACTGCGCGCCTGGCAGCGTAAGGAAGCTATCAGCGACGATCTCAGCCAGTACAACAAGACCAGTCTTCGCCCAGGCGAATATAACATGCTGATGCTGATCGCCGGCGTGCATCCTGATTACCGCCTGAACAGGGCATTCAGTCCTGATGATATGGTCAAAGATCCCGCCACGGCCGAAGACGTTCGCCGCCTGCGTCTGGCGCTGGGGCTGAAGCACGCTGAAATTGCAGCGCTGTTTGGCTATAAACCGGCGTCATGGCAGACCAAAGAAAAGGCTGCTCAGCGCGGCGTAAAGCTCAAGACCGGGGAATTCAATTTCCTGTTACTTCTGGCCGGTGAGCATCCGTCACTGCAGCTGGTTGAGAAGGCGAAATAAGGCCCGCGGCGACCAGAGAGGACCCTTTATGATCACCACACGCCGAATGTTAATGCTGTATGCCTGCCTTGTGCCCGTAGCCCTGACAGGGTGTGATCTGGCTGATTATTTCCCGAATGTGCCACAGCCCGTGCCCGTGATTTCGCCCGGCTATCAGGTTGATATCGATGGCCACCCGGTCCGAATATCAGGATTTGATGACTGTCCGCGGGAAAAAGATGAAGCCCGGCACGCAGCTGCACAAGATGAGAAAGGCTGCATTGTGCTGTCTGCAGAGCGTTCCGAGGTGAAGGTCAGACTGTATCAGCCAGCCGGCGCCGTCACCGAAACCTGGCGGATCATCCGGGAAAAAGACGCTCGCCAGAACGATATTATTCGCCTGCAGCGCCCGAACGGTGCGCTTGTGATGCAAAATTTACAGGGGAAAGAGTCTCCTTAAACCAGGGAAATAACAAAATTAACTTGATTTATATGGCTCATTAGACGTATAATAATTACATCGAAAGGCAATCCGGTCTTTCGACGGTAGCGCCCCGACCGGCGCAGGAGTCACCTTATGACTGCTCTCAATTCTCAGCAACAGGCTGATGTTGCCCGCTATATCCGGGAACATGGCAATAAAACCGTTATTTCCCCTGAATGGTCACTTATTTATTTCTCGCTGTGTCAGTGTGAATTACATCAATCGCATGAAGCCATTATTTTTCATAATGGCCGACCTGCAGGGCTATTTATTCTGAATGAAACAGGCGAGCTCACCGAATTATATCTGCTGGGGTCGCTTTCTGACATTCTCACCGCCGCTGCGGTCAACAAATAGCTTTCAGGGAGTAAATACACTATGACCATGCAATCAGAACTTGTTTTTACTGATCCTATGCTCAACGTCGTTATTGCTGAAGTTAAGCGTTTTAATTGCCCGCTTCTTTTTGTCAAAGATCATGGCGTGTATGTGATGGCGGCGAAAGGTGAGAAAAACAGTAATGGGATGCACAATGTCTGTTACGCCAATGGTTTTAATCCGGATACAACGGATTTTGACGAGCTCTGGGACCGGATGCGTGATGCCTGTGGCGGAGATGATTTTTGCGAATCCCTGGAGCTCGATCCGAGGTCGATTGAACTTCTCAGCCGTACCAAACCCTGCCTGAAAATTATGCTTTCAGAGACGGAACTGGAAGTTATTGCAGGGGGACAGAAATAGACCATAAAAGCCCGTTAAATCGGGCTTTTTTATATTTCACTGTATTTACATCTAGGACAAAATGTCCTATTATATATTTGTGGCCGGGCATGGTGCTCAGGTCCCCTAACGAGGGAAATATATGAAATTTTCAGCAGAAGAACTCAACATTATCCGCCAGGCGGACGCCATTATTGCCGGTAAAATTACCACAACGGATTTTATCACCGGCGCCGACGCCGCGCGTTCCTTACTGCGGTTTCGTCTTGCTGCAGAACCACGCGAATCATTCTGCGCGTTCTTTCTTAACTGCCACAACGGCGTGATTGCGTTTGAAGAACTGTTTAAGGGAACTATCAGCAGCGTCACCGTTCATCCGCGTATCGTCCTGCAACGCGCCCTGCATCATAATGCCGCCGCCGTGGTACTGGCGCATAACCATCCTTCCGCTAACACTACACCCAGCCAGGCTGACAAGCTGATCACCGAGCGTCTGGCGCAGGTGCTGGGGATGGTTGATGTCAAAGTCCTCGATCACCTGATTGTGGGCGGCAGCGATATTTACTCTTTTGCTGAACATGGTCTGATTTGATAACCGCGGCCGCACAGTGGTGCGGCCGGCTCTGGAGGCTTGCTATGGGCAATAAATATACCGTGCCGCTTAACGTGGGCGCGATCCGCGAAAGCTGTTTCCGTCCCGCTGATAAATGGACCCCGCCGACGGGGGATGAACTCCGCTATCTGCTGGAAAATGTGCTCAACCTGAGTCAGGAGGGACTGGCGCGACATGTCGGCGTGAACGGCAGAACGGTGCGCCGCTGGGTGAACGGAGAAAGTGACATCGCGTATTCCGTCTGGTGCGTCCTTTGCATCGATGCCGGCTTACCGCCGATCTGGAAATAGCAGCGCAAAACACCGACGCGCAAACGTGCTTCCTGAACGTATCGGATATACGAAGGAAATATTATGAATACTGATAACTATTTTTTCAGAGTCCCGGCCACACGCGGAATACAGGGCGGCATAGAACAATACATGCTGACGGTTCCTATGGTCGTGTTACGTCGTATTCTTGCAATGGACAATGATGGCGATGTTATGGATCGCAGCCAGCGAGAAGCGAACAAAACGCGGGCCAAAAAAATACGGAATTATGTTGCCGGCGCAACATCAAAACGAGCTCCCTATATTTTGCCGTCAATTACCGGAAATATTGATAGTCATGTTGAATTCCTTCCCAGCGAACTCTCGCCGGCAGTGGGGATTCTGGTAATGACTCCAACTTATTGATAGTGTTTTATGTTCAGATAATGCCCGATGACTTTGTCATGCAGCTCCACCGATTTTGAGAACGACAGCGACTTCCGTCCCAGCCGTG